>DAIDJG010000508.1 GCA_027451445.1 Singulisphaera sp. | reverse complement strand
AATGCCAGCCGTTCGAGCTTTCATGGTTTGGATTCGTTCCGGCGTCTCAGGGGGCGGGCGGGATCATTACCGGATTTCGGTGCCAAATTGGGGTTTGAGGGCTCTCGACGTGCTACGCTCCTGCCAATGCGATCACCCTTTCCCCGTCTGCGCCTGCTCCGAGGGTCTCTCCGGCCCGCGACTGCTCCAGCGGTCCAAGTTCCTGTCGTCGCTCGCCGGCTGGCCGGCCCCGGAGCCTCGCCGGCCCGCGCCCCCTCCGGACCCGCGGCTCCTGCGCGTGGGGATCCTCACGCCGGCCGCGGAGATCGGCGGGGCAGAGGTGTGGATGCTCAGCCTGCTCCGAGAGTGCGATCGCTCGCAGATCCACTGGACCGGCGTCGTGTGCCTGCACCCGGCGAATTGCGACCCGTTCATGCGCGGACGGCTCGCCGAGCATTGCCCGGTCCGCACAGGAGCTGAAGCCGCGGACCGACTGTACCGCGAATGCGACGTCGTGCTCGTGTGGGGCCTGCTCGCCAGCGAACAGCGGATCCCTCGGCGACCGCGGAGCTGCTCCGTCGTCCTAATCAGCCACGGCTGCTGCGGCTGGACCGCGCGCGTCTTCGCCGATGCGGGCCGGGCCGACCATTTCGCGGCCGTCTCGCGTGTCGCCTTGCAACCGATCCCCGAGCCGTTCCGCGCGCGGGCACGAATCGTCGAGAACTGCTACGACCCTGCGCGACTCATCCCCCAGCGGGGCCGGGACGCGATCCGGGCCGAGTGGGGGGTAGAACCCTCGGAACGCGTGCTCGGCTATCTGGGCCGGTGGAGTCCCGAGAAGAACGCGATCGCCGCCGTACGGGCCGCTGAGGCCCTCCCCGAGGGCTGGCGGTCGGTCGTGGTCGGCCGGGGTGACGAGCTGAGGCCCACGCTCGAGCATGCGGCCCTCGGCCTCCCGGCGCTCGTGACGGGACCGGTCGAGCATCCGGGCGATGTGCTGGCGGGGTTCGACGCGATGATTGTGCCCTCACACGAGGAAGGGTCCTGCATCACCCTGCTCGAGGGATGGGCCGCGGGCCTGCCCGTGCTCTGCACGCCCGTCGGCGTGGCGCTCGACCACCCGGAGCTCGTCCGCGGCATTCCCCTCGACCCCACGCCGGCGGCGATCGCCGAGGCGCTCCGCGCCGACCTGGCCGACGTCGACGGCACGGCGCGGCGCGTGGCCCAGGCGCGGGAGGTGGCGGAGCGCGAGTACGGACCCGCGCGGTTTGGTCGGGAATGGACTGACTTCCTCGCCGCGACTGCGCCCCACGGGGTCCAGGTGCGGATTCGCCGGGCAGGGAAGCCCAAGGTGCCGCTCGGAACCCCAAAGTGCCGGACGTGCGGTTAGCCTTGGGCTTCCCTGCCCGGCGAACGAGACGCCGGCCGTCCTCCCAACCGCCGTAAAACGCTCTCCAACCCATCGACGCCACGAATCCCATCAGCGTGAAGGGGAGAGACGCGATCAAGGTCACGGCAAGGATCAGCATACGAATCGCAACCCACCAGGGCGGACCGTGGTCGACGATCGCCTTTGTGCGTGTTGTCTGGAATTCAAGCTGCTCATAGGTCGGCTCGAGCCTGTCGACGGACGGAGCGGAACTCGATTCTTCGCCTGACATCATCGCTCTCCCGGATGCCTGGACATGTCGTGCTCAAACGGCGTCGGGTCGAGGTCCTCGACCGGGATCCGCTCGCCCTTGCTGAGGTAGCCCTTGCAAGCGTGAGTCGGCTCGCGGCTATCCTCGAGGCATTGGTCACAACAAACATAGCTCGCTCCATCGTTGGGCAAGCCGCACTGGACGCAACCCCAGCCGGTACCAGGGACGGGGGCGCGTTGAGAGAGCATGACGATATTCCGGACGCGTTTCCCGCCTCCACAGCAGCAACACGGGCCGAACTCGGACTTAAGCGCCAGGGACAGCACCAGGAGCTCTTGTTGATCATCGGTAATCGTGACCGTGTGATTCACGCGTACACCCTCCCGTCGAACTTCGCATCAATCCGACCGCTCTCCCGTGCCGATCTCCCCACGGGCACACGTGTGACCGTACCCCCGGCCAGGAGGATCCCCGCATGGACGCTCAGACCGCCCCACGGACACGAGGGGCCAAGCCCAAGCTCGAACGCGTCAGGCGGCGCACGCCGCGTCCCGGGCGGCGGCGCACGAAGACGCTCGTGTTCGTGCATGAGCTGCTGACCAGGTTGGAAGTCTACGCGGCCAAGCGCGGGATGAACGTGGTCGACGTGATCATGGATTGGATCGAACAGCGTATCCCGGCCGAACCCCGGGCCAGGCGGGGGAGCGCGGCGGTGCAGTCCGCTGAGGAGCCTGAGACGCCGGCCGCCGGCGGCGACGACGGCGACGAGTGACGCCCGGCGGGGGGATGCCGGGGCAGGGGAGAGGTGAGAGGTTAGCCGGCGGTGCGTCGGAAGCTCACGTTCTTGACCGCGGCGGCGAGCTGCCGAAGCTCCGAATGCCGGTAGTGCTTCTGAGTGTCGACGTTCGTGTGGCGCAGTTGCCGCTTGAGCTGCTGTTCGTCGATCCCCCAATCCTCCGAGCTGGTCGCGAACGAGTGCCGGAACATCTGGATCGTGATCCGGTCCTCTTTCGTCCCGGCGCAAATCCCGGCGGCGATCGCCGCGGCCTGGATCGTCTCGAGCGGCCGGTATTTGGCCCGGCCGTGGAACCAGGGCGCCACACCCTCGATCCCCGGGAAGATCCAGGGCGAGGCCGTACGCTTGACCCAAGGACGCAGGATACGGACGAGCTCGGGGGGCAGCCCCACCGGCGCGGCGGACTTCTCCGTCTTGACCCGGTTTTCGTCGCGGTCCTGGATGAACAGGATGGACTGATCGAGGTCGAGGTCCTCCAGCATCGCGAACAGCGCCTCGTTGCGCCGGACCCCCGTGTAGGCATACATCCCCACGAGTGCGTAGAGTCGGTGCCGACGCCAGTCGGTGATCCCCTGCTCGCAATACTCGAGTAACCGGGCGATGTCCTCGCAGCTCAGGTGCGTCCGGTGGATCAGCGGTGCTTTCTTCAGCAGCCGCTTGCGGGGCTTGAAGGGGCACCGTTCGAGCGCCGGGGGATCCATGTCGACGGCGAAATTGCACAGGGCTTTCAGATACCCCAGCTCGCCGATAATGGTGTTTTGCCCTACCGGCTTGCGGAGCCAGGACCCGTCGGGGCTCTTGATCCCGTCCCGCCGCGACTCGATGTACAGCTGCACAAGATCCGCGGTCAGGTCGGACGTCGACATCACGGCCCGCACCAATGGTCCGGTGGGGTTCCCCTCTTCGTCCAAGCTGCGCTCCATCAGCTCGCCGACGATGGTCGAGACGAGCTTCATCTTCGTGGCGGTCAAGGATTCTCGGGTGTTTACATACTCCCGCGTCAGTTGCTTCGTAAACACCTGATACGGCAACGGCTTGACGGTCATCGGCAAGACCTCCGAGGCTGAGACTAGGTGCTAAACCAGGCCACAGCACAAGGATTGCACAAAGGACCACACAGCGCAGCTTCTGATAAGCTGCGCTGTGTGCGACTTTGCGGGTTATACCGATACTGAACAGTTCAGTAAGCGCAGTTTTCGCCGCTTGACGCGGCACAATCCGGAAGTTAGGATCACGGACGTCTCGACGATTGGCAACAACGTCAGGATGCCGCCACCTTAGCTCAGCTGGTAGAGCGCAGCTTTCGTAAAGCTGAAGTCCTCGGTTCGAGTCCGAGAGGTGGCTTTTCCTGAATCCTTATCCGAACACGCTTTGCGTGTACCTTCCGACGGACGGAAGCGCGGGACACCTCCCTTGGAGCGCCGGTAGTTTACCGGATTCCTCCGAGGATGGAGCCTCCGCACGTGAAGCCCCGGACCCCTGCCTATCGCCTTCATCCGCTAACGGGCCAAGCTGTCGTCACATTTCTCATCATCGCTCTCAACAGTGCGGGAGCGGCGCACGAAGGTGGACTGGGCGCAAGTACGTGCAGAGACGAGAGGACAGGCATTTTGTTGTTATAAATCAAACCTGACTCGGACGGAGCCTCGCTCTCGCGTGTGCGCAACCGACCGCAAAACGCTGCAGCGTCTCCATTTTTCTCCCTTTCAGGCCTCCCCGTGACCAAGACGAAACGGCTGTTCCCGTAGCAACTCACCGCCGTCGGTGTACCGGAGGCGAAGCCTGACGCGCCAGCAGATCTTGACGCACTTCCCCTCGTAGCTTGGAGGGCCGTCCGGCAGGGCGATCGCGAAGGAAGTGGTGCCGTAGAGTGCCCGGTCATCGCCGTCGTCCGCCGCGCGGTCGTCATAGTGGTAGACGGCTAACTCCTTCGTCCCCGACCCGGCCGTTTCCCAGAGCACTGAAAGCTCGCGCGACTCCAGGCGCGTCTCAACGACCGGCATCACGGTGTATCCCCCAACCAGCGATCCACCCGGCGGAAAGGACGGGCCGCCCTCGAGCCAAAGATTGACCGGACCGTCGTCGTCCCCCTCGGTCGCGGGCAACGCGCTGGCTGGCGTCGCCTCGAGAGACACCGCTGGCGGCCCTTGTGCACTGATGATGACCGGGTATCTGACGGTCCACGCGATCCGCCCCTCGAGTCGAAGGACGAGCGACCAATCGACCCGGCAGTGTTTCAGCGCCAGTGACGGGACCGCCGTCCGGGGCACGCGGAGGTGCCCTCGGCGCACGGCATCGCGCTTACCGGAGTGGACTTGATCGAAGATGACTCTACCCTCGGTGCACTCGCCACGGCATGAACGCTTGCGACCGCGCTGAGTATTGACGGTGGCCTGCTCCACACGCGTCAGTTCCACGCGCAAACCGTCGAGTCGATCCGTGTGTTTATGCACCAGCGCGACTTCGTACTGCTCGCCCGCACGCAGCGGGTGCCGGGAGAGTTCCATATTCAAGCCGCTGACCCACTCCGTGTTACGTCGCCACGCTCTGAAGGCGATGGCCAACGCGATCACCGACAGGAAGGCCCCTGCGCTCAGCGACACCGGAGCCAAAGCGCCGGGGTGTCCCGCGGAATGGCTCGAAACACCGAAGAGAATGCTGAAACCAAGCCAGATGAAAAAAACGAGCATCGGACCGAACGACGATTCGAGCGCTACACCTTGAGGCGAGGGGGCGAGCCGGACCGCCAGGCATTTGCCACGGCCGGCCGCGACCGGTTCCGGAGCCCACGGTGGAATCGCAGGTCGAATCGGTTTGTCGCCAGCGGCCGGGTGTCCTGCCGCCCGCCCGAGTGCCACTCGGCGCTCCTGAGATGGCCAGGCCACGCTCCCGACCCGGATCACCCGCCGGATCAGTACGAAGAGCAGGCCGATTGCCGCGCAAAGGGCAAAGTTGCGGGGCCAGCCGTGCGGCGCGATGACGGCTTTCGCAAGGACTGCACCGGCTGCTGCCGTACCCACGAGGGCGAGATAAAACGACCGGGGCAGCCGGCGCACGATGTCGACCGTTTCACTCGCGATCCCCCGCGGAAACGTTCGGTTCCACGAGGTCGCCATCCCCGCGATGCCACCCAGGAGAAAAGCGCTCGCGAACACCAGGCTGCCGAGCATCGCCCATTCGAGCTTCGGTCTTTCCAGCAAGACCCCTCCGCCGGGGTCGAACGGGTTGTAGAAGCACTGAAGCCGCTGGCCGACCACGACCTGCGTGCGTACCGCCTCGGCCTCTGGCCCCTGAGTTTCCCGAGTCGTACGCGGGAGGTTGACCCAGGTCTCGTAGCGTTGACCGTCGACCGCGAACCCGACTCGGGCCTCCAACCCGTACCGCGTCGGCCCTTTATGGCCGGGCAAACGAGTCATACGCCCCTCCAGCACGTCCGCCGTCGTCTCGCGATCGACATAACGGCCTCGAAGGGCCGGCCCCACCCACGCGAAGATGTACAGGAGCAACATTCCCACGCCGGCGAGGGTAAGGACCACCGCCACCCTGAACGGCATCTCGGTCGATTTCGCCGTCTCCATCGTGCGAGCCTCCCGGAGCGTTGCGGCGCGCCACGTCAGGCCGCACGGACCGAAGGCAATCTAACATGTGGAATTGAGATGGATCAATGCCGCGCCTTGGATGGGACAGGTTCGTTTCCCGCCGAAGGGCGCGGAGAGAAACTGAGAACCCGGCCGGGTACGAAATACACATCATCCTACCGGAGAAGGTCTTGCTCATCTCCCTGATCGGCAGGGGTGTGCGTGGCATGCAGGGCTTCGGCCAGCGCCTCCTCGATCTGGTCGAGATGACCCTCCCGGTGCATGCCCCGGTCGAGGTTGGGCCGGTCGGGACGTGCCAGGGCCGCCTCCACGACCTTGTCGGGGACGGCGAGGAGAAAGGCGTCGATCTCTTCGGCGGTTTTCAGGGCCATCTCGGCCGCCCTCTCCGGCGGGATCATCTCCAGGAACGGCAGGAGCACCTCGTTAAAGAGCTCGCCGTCATACCCTCCGTGGCAGGAGTCGCCAGCCGCCCAGCGCCGCATGAGGCAGAGCCGCTGACGGTCCCAGAAGGCGATATGGGCCAGGGCGACTGCGACCGTCCAGCCGTTGGGAAGCCGGACGGCCATCATCTCGGGGGTCAGACGCCGCGCGAGCGCCCGGAGGCGTTCGGTCTGCGTGCGGTTGCTCCGGACGATCTCATCGGAAACAGGCATTCGGTGACCCCGCTCGTTTCTGACCACCATATCCACCGGAGAATTGAGAATTTGGCCGGGCACCAAAAATACGGCATTCGAGAGAATGCGGAAAGCACCGAACCCATATCAACGCCAACGGCTGCTTATCGGTTCTGATCGCGGATCTGTCGCACCGGCACGTACGACCCCAGCCGCCTTGCGCGGCTGGTGAAGGAGGTCTATGGCTAGCCGATCCCGCACCAAACTCTTGTATCTTCTCCCCCGACCCCAGCCGCCTTGCGCGGCTGGTGAAGGAGGTCTATGGCTAGCCCATGCCCCATCAACCCCTCTGTTCTGATCGGGGACCGAACGCACCACATCGATGAGAAGCGACGCCAGCGACGGGGTGATCCGAGGCTGAACGCGCCGGGTGTCAGGCGCCGGTAACGAAAGGACACGCTCTGGAGCGGCTCCAAAGGGAAGGAATCGGCTCGCCCGCGGCGCAGCGAAAACGACGAAATCCTTGCCACCAAAAATGGTCCGAACTTCGTTGAGAATTGGCATTTATTCATGACGAGGCAGGTTAGAGCTAACGAGTTACCAGGAGCATAATAGAGTAGGGACCGCGCGCATTCCGGTGAGTCCGCTACGAGAAGACGGATGGTGACCGCGCCAACCGTCCAGAAGAAGCGCATGAGATGACGTGCGCTGCGCTCCCTTCACCAACGTGCCGGGAACCCGTATCGCAAAGCGACGGGCCAGAACCTGGGCCGGGCATCGCACGGCACGCCTTGCGCTGATGATCGGGATCGTATTGAGACGAAGAATGGGGACCAAGTTCTCAGCACACGACGCGCTCCGCGTGCCAGGAGCATCTCCACCGGACGAAAGCGCACGAGGCGCGCCGCTGCGCCGTCTTACTGGGTACTCGGAAACTCGGGTTCCGGAGCACGCGCACCAAAATGAACGAAAGAGCCGAACAACCGATTTCCCTGCGGTGGGAAAGTCCGACAGAACTCTCAAGTCACCGAACGCTTCGCGCGAGGTTCGATCCTCAACCCACTCATCGGCTTCGCAGGTGTAAGCACAGTCGGAATGACGACGTACGTCCGACCCTGGTTGTTCAAAAAGGCGCGAACATCCGGACGCACCGAGTATATATTGGATTTATTGTAAATAATGGAAGCGTTTTTCGCGTTTTTCGACGACAGATCTGGCGTGGCGCTGCGGTGGTCGTCGACTCGTGATGCGATGCTCGGAGCGCGGCTCGACGTGAGAACCTGCTGGGAATGGCAAGGCACGTCTTCGCAGAATCATGACCACGCTCATCGGGACACGAAGCACGGGGTAACCATTCTCTGCCCACGACGCCCCCGCGCCGACCAGGAAGATCGCAACCGATCGACAGGCGCAGAATGAGCGAGCATCGTTGCGCCGTCTTATCGGAAATTCGGAACCCCAAGGCGTGCAATGGGTTGGGATTCCGAATAAGAATCTTATCGGAACTTTGCAACCTCAATTAGCATAAAGGGTTATGACGTATCGGTCCCGCGGAGGGATTTTTAAAGCGGAAGTCCTCGGTTCGAGTCCGAGGTATGGCTTTTCGTGGAAGAACGGTCATCGCAAGGGTCACAAGGCACGCATCATGTGTACTTCCCTCTACGGATCAAACCGCTCAACGAGCGACTCGAGGGAACTCCGGTCAGGGGCACCACCGAACCGGCTCGTTTTGCTCACTGGCGATCGGGGACTTGCCTTTGGATCAGGGAATCGGCCGGCGCTCATAGTAAGAGCTCAGCGCGCGGATGCGCTTGACCTGCCGGGCCACGACGAATCCGTTGACGGCGAGCGCAGCCAGGAAAATGTTTGGAAACTGGGCGGACTTCCAGTAGGGAGCGAACATCAGCTTGTCGATCACGAGCAGGCCATAGGCTGACATGGCGAAAATCGTCGTGAGCCACACGAGCTGAACGCGGTACCAGAGCCCCGACGCGGCAATGAGAAGGGGATAGCCGACGACCAGCGTTGATTCCATCGCGCCGAGGATTTTGAGGAGCATCGTGAGGAGGATGATGTCGGTCGCTGACCACGCAATTCGGCTCAGATCCGCACGCAGGCCGCGCCGGACGCGCATTTGAAAGAAGAGCGATGAGAGCGCCCAGAGCGACAGGATCGTGAGGACGACGAGGTACGCATGGATCGTCGCCGTCTTGGACGAGTAGTAGTTGTATTCGTTGAGGGTGGCCATCAGGGCTAGTCCCCCCATCCGGCTGACCAGCTCCGGTTCTCGGCGCGTCCAGCGACGGAGCCGCGCGCCCAGACTCGTCCCCTCCACGTCTTCGCCGCGCAGGTACCGCTCTAGGTTTTCGGCGAGCTCCTCGGCCGATGCATACCGATCCTTTGGCGACTTCTCCAGGCACTTCAGACAGATGCGCTCCAGCCCTTCGGGGACGCTCGGGCGCACTTCGCGCAACGGTTTGGGCTCCCGCTCCATGACCTCGACCACCGTCTCCATCAGGCTCTCAGTCCGGAATGGGGGACGGCCGGTGAGCAACTCGTAAAGGATCGCACCCAGGCCGTAAATGTCGGTCGCGCTCGTCAGCAAACTGCGGTGTCCCGATGCCTGCTCGGGTGCCATGTAACTCGGTGTGCCGAGGATCGCTCCCGAAATCGTCATGGTGCTGTCGCCAACGCGTTTGGCGAGGCCGAAGTCCGTGACGTGCGGCTCGCCTCGGGCGTCGAGCAAGATGTTTGCGGGTTTCAGATCGCAATGCAGGAAGCCGCGCTGGTGGGCGAAATGGACGGCCCTGGCGATTGTGGCGGTGAGACGGGCGGCCGCGTCCGGGTCGTTCGCGAAACCCGAGACGCGGCGCGAGAGGCTCTCGCCATCGATGAGCTTCATGCTGAAGTAGTGACGGCCGTCGTGGGTGCCGATCTCGTGGATCGGGACGATGTGGGGATGATCGAGATTCGCGGCGAGCTCGGCTTCCTGCAGAAAGCGCTCCAGCTCAGCCTGCGAGGCGAACCGCCCTGAGAGCACCATCTTGAGCGCGACAAATCGTTTCAGGCTCTTCTGCCGAGCCTTGTAGACGACCCCCATGCCTCCACGCGCGATCTCTTCGATCAGCTCGTAGTCGCCGAAGTTCTCGAATGGCGCCGCGGTCGAATCGTCTCGGGATGAGGACCCATTGTCACCGTAGGCGTTCGGTCCCGATGGGGGATCCGAGCGGGCAGGCCGGGCCGACGGGACCGCTGACGCTTCGAAGACGGTCGTGATCGACGACGCGGCATCAGGAAACCGGTCATGATACTCGGCTGGGTCAACCGCTTCGCCGCATTCGGCACGCAGGTCGATTTCGAGCGCGATCAATTCCGCGAGCAGTTGTTTCCGGTCGGCGGGTTCCTGGCCGGTCCGAGCGAATTCTTCGATGCACGGCCTTTCGCCGGTTCTCCAGGCGGACTCGAAGCGCTCGCAGGCCGTGTGAATGCGGCGGGCGCGGGCGAGCGCTTCGGGGTCATGCCGATTCATGGACCACGTCCCCTTCGGCGGCCCAGATCGTTCGGATTAGCTCGAGACGACGTGCCACGGTGCGCCTCGCACAGCCGAGCCGCGCGGCGATCTCGTCGTTCGTGTAGCCTTCCATGCGGTCGAGAGCGACCTGACGGAGGCCGTCGTCGTCGAGGGCCTGGAGCAAGCGCTCATACTCTTCAGCCACCATCGCGGCGAACTCCGGCGTGGGGGCCTCGCCGATGACGTGGTCGAGCCCCACTGGCAAGGCGTCGCCTTCCCCCGCGAGATCGGCTTCGCCCAGCACGTGGCCTCCTCCTCGCTTTTGCCGGGTTCGTCGCTGAACCTGGGCACAGGCTTTCCGCGCGGTGATCACAACGAGCAGACGCCAGAGATCATCCCTGTCGGTCAACAGAGGGAACCGGCCCCGTGCAGCGCCTTCGCAAAAGCTGTTGAACGCGCTCAAGGCGGCGTCTTCCTCGTCCTCGACGGGCGAACCCTTACGCGTCGCCCGAAGCTTGGCGCGGGCGAGTTGCACCAGGCGCGTGAAGTAGCGTTCCCAAAGCGGCTGGGCGGCGGCGACATCACCCGCCTTGAGGTCGTCGATCCAGCGCGTGACTGACCCGTCTTCATGCTCGCGCATACAACTCCCCGCTCAGAGCGCCTCGGATCATTGTAACCGCCCGCGATCTCCGGCCGAAAAAAATTCGCCGCTACGGTTTGATTGCTGGCTCTTATCCTTTCTCAATCTGGCTTTGTCCTTTATACTTGGGTGGATGGAAGGAACGTTTTGCGGCGTCGATCTCTGCGGCTGGGGAAGGTGAACATGCGACACAAGCTGTCCCAAAGCGTTGCCCTCGGGCCGACAATCAGCCGGCGCGCCTGGCTCGGGGGCGTGCTCGGGGGCCTTGTGACCGTTGCGACCAAGGCCGACGACGATCGTGAAGGTCGCGAGACCCGCGAGGCCGAGGCGCGTGCCCAGGAGCTCGGGTTGAAGTCGTTTCGGTCGTTGAAGTCGAAGCATTACGCGGCGGTCGGTAACGCGTCGGACGACTACCTTCGCATCACGTTGCTCGACTGCGAGGCGATCGCACGCGACTTCATTGAGCACTATTCGTCCAAGGGCTTCCCGGTTGCGTTTCCTCATGACCGCATGACCGCCGTGGTGCTGGAAGACGAGCGAGCCTTCGCACAATTCCTACCCGAGCGCAAGAACAGCACTCAGACCGGCGTTTACCTGCCAGGCTGGAACTGGCTCGTCGTGCAGGACTTTCGCCGCGTTCCTCGGTTTCGGACCGATATTCCCGTGTGGGCCGATAACCTGCGGACGCTGGCGCACGAGGCCACTCACCAACTCACGTTCAACACGGGTCTCTTGAACCGCGAGGGGGACGTGCCCCGCTGCATCGGCGAAGGTTTAGCCACGTACGGCGAAGTGCGCAGGCCGAATGCACGAAGTCTCCCCGGGCAGATCAACCATAGCCGATTGACCAACCTCGCGCACTACCGCCGGGGGCTTGGTTGGATCCCGCTCTCGCGGCTTCTCGTCGACGAAAGCTGGTGGAACTCGCGTGACGGCGCAAAGGTTCTCCTCTCATACGCCCAGAGTTGGCTGCTGATCCATTATCTCATGTCGGAGCCGAACCGGACCGCGCAGTTTCGCAAGTACCTCGAAGCCATCGACGACCGCAAGGCTTCCGACCTCCGGATTGACGACGCCCGCGCGAACCTGGGCGACCTTGAAAAGCTCGACGAGGAGCTCAAGAAGTATTCCGTCCGGCTGCTTCAGGGAGGGTAATCGCTCATCAACTCGCCGCGCGGGTAAACACAAGGACGGCGTTCGCGGGAATGTTCACGAACGCAGAGGCCGGCAAACCGTGCAACGGTACCGCCGCCGCCACGACCCCACCGCCGTTTCCCAACGTGTTTGGGTTGACCCATTCCTCGTAGGCATCGCTGTTGAAGACCTCGGTCCAACGACCCGGGAAGGGGAAGCCGAGCGGATGCCGGAGCAAGGGTTGTTCGTTCAGGCTCGAAATGACGATCACGTCGAGGCGCGGGTCGTCGACCGAGCGGCGAAAGGCGAGTACGCGGTTCTCGTTGTGGACGTGAAACACCTGAATCGCGTTGCCGCGGAGCGCGGGTTGGCGGAAGCGAAGGGCGATGAGGTCCCGGGTGAGGCGTAACTGGTCGCCCATCGGCTTATGACCGCGCTCCAGGCCTTCCCACCAGATCATGTTGTTACGGTCGAACTCAGGGTTATCGCTCCATGATTTGTCTTCGAAGAACTCCTGACCCATGAAGAGCATCGGAATCCCCGGTGCGGTCAGGAGCAAGCTCGTCGCCCAGCGTGTTCGGCTGCGGGCGTACCAGGACCAGTGGTTTGTCGGATCGGCGAGCGCGGGTATCCGCGGCTGGCGATCGGCGCGGTGGTAGACTTCATCGTGGCTCTCCAGGTACTGAACGCCCTTCCAAAGAGCCGCGAAATCAGGAACCGCAAGGGCTCGCGCGATGGGATCGAGATCGACACGAGCGTATTGACCCCGGGCCGCTTGTAGCAACGCACTGCGGATACCGACGCGTAGACCGTCGTCCCAGGCGGCGTCAAACCCCGCGCCGCCTACTGAGGCCGGGCGTACCGTCCAGGGATCGACGGGCCAGTATTCGGCGATCTGAATATCACGGGCGTTTCGGACACGTACGGATGCAGTCAGGTCCTGACAAAACTGCCAGCCCTGTCCGCTGGCGCTGACGATCGCGCTGACCTGGTCGTAACGAAATCCGTCGACGTGGTACTCGCGGATCCAGGAGAGTGCGTTGTCGATCAGGTACTGCCGCACCTCACGTTTCCAGAATGCGAAGACGGGTCCAGCGTAATCCTGGTCGGTGAAGTACTGGCTATCGTTCGGGTCGCCTCGTTTGGCCCGATCGAAAAAATAGAGCCCCTCGTCGTGGTCGGTGCTGTCGCTGCCAAGGTGGTTATAGACCACGTCCAAAAGCACGGCGAGCCCATAAACGTGGCAGACGTCGATCAGCGCTTTGAGCTGATGCGACGGGGCCTCGAGTTGCTCGGGCTCGATCGGTGGCAGCGATCGGCGCACGAGCAGGGCATTGACCTTTGCGAGATAACGATCCAGTTCTTCGAGCGGGACGTGGTATTCCGTCTCCGGTGCGAACAGATCCGATCCATCATAGCCCATCGACCGGGGAGTGACGCATTCGGTCACGGGCAGCAACTGGATCGCGTTCACACCCAGACTGACGAGATGCTCGAGCCGGTCGAGCACGTCGAGATACTTCGCCACACGTTTGTCGCGGTTCGGACCGGAGAAGGTGCCGATGTGGAGCTGGTAGATGACGAGGTCGCTGAAGTCGGGAGCGCGGAAACCCCAGTCGTGCCACTGATAGCGCGCGGGGTCTCGGACGATGCAATCAGAGCGCGGATAGGGGGGATCGATCGAAAGGTCCCGGGCGTACGGGTCGCGCTTGTACCCGCGCGATCCCTGGCCGACGACGTAGAATTTGTAGTGGTCGCCGTCCTTTACGCCGGGCACAAAACCGGCCCAGTAGCCGTCGGCATCCCGGACGAGCCGGTCCTGCTCGCACTGTTGCCAGCCGTTGAACGAGCCGCTGATGAATACCGCGACAGCGCCTGGGGCCCAGACGCGAAACGTTGCCCCGTCGCGCTCCGGCGTGAGGTTCGCCCCCATCGGCGTCCATGGCGTGATATGTTGCTGCGACGCAGGCAAGTCGACCCTCTCGGCCAAGAGACCCGGAAGCTCCGCCGGGACCACGGCCGGCGATCGACCCACCAGATTAGTGTCGTGCACAGACCCAAGCAAGCGGCAACCCGGTACGGTTCCTGGAGACTGCATTTACGGTTGACGGATTTGCGGTTCGCGCGCATCTTTCCAGTAGAGTGGGCGACAGATTTGCTGTGTTCGATTCAATGTCGTGCGTCGCGGTGTGGCTTCCCGGCGAGTCTCTCCAATGGCGGGGGTTCGGCAAATGTCATCCTGGGGCAAGACCTTTGTGGGGCACGCGATCACCGTGCTCGTCACGCTGGCGTTCGTCGCGATCATCTTCGGTCCAAAGCTAGCCGCACGTAAAGTCCCGCCGGTCGACGTGAGGGTACCCGATGCCGTCAGCAACGAACCCGATGCGCCGCCGGCTCCTGAGCAAACAACCTTCAAGCTGCCCGACGTTACACCGGCGCTCCCTCCGGCCGAGCAAACGAAAGACTACGATCCGGAAGAGCAAATCAATATTCGCGTCTACCAGGCCGTCAACAAAAGTGTCGTGAACATCACGACGGAGTCCGAAGGAGCCGGCTTCTTCGGCGATGAAACATCGACGGGAACAGGATCCGGTTTTGTCATCGACAAGAAGGGACACATCCTTACGAATTTCCACGTGGTCGAAAACGCGGAAAACGTGCAGGTGACCCTCTATGACGGGGCGACGCACGGCGCCCGCGTGATCGGTGTTGATGCCTCGAACGACACGGCCGTTGTGCAAGTGAATGTGCCGGAAGACAAACTCTCGCCGGTGGCGCTCGGCGAGTCGTCGAAACTCCTCGTGGGACAGAAAATCCTGGCGCTCGGCAATCCGTTCGGGTTGGAGCGGACGCTCACGACCGGAATCATCAGCAGTCTCGATCGTTCGCTACGGGCCAAAAATGGTCGGATGATCAAGGGGATCATCCAGACGGACGCTGCAATCAACCCGGGCAATTCCGGGGGACCGCTGTTGAACTCCAAAGGCGAAGTGATTGGCATGAACACTGCAATCGTGAGCCAGGTCGGTCAATCGGCCGGGATCAGTTTCGCGGTGCCGATCAATTCGATCAAACGCATCGTGGGCTCGCTCATCGAGCACGGCCGGGTGATTCGCGCGGACCTCGGGATCACACGGGTCTACAAGACGAATGAAGGGCTACTCGTGGTGAATGTGGTGGAAGGCGGGCCCGCCGACCACGCAGGCATTCGGCAGATCCGCACGCGAGTCGTGAACTACGGCGGCTTCCGCGTTCAGCGCCCGGACCCGTCCACGGCCGACATCATCGTGGCCGTCAACCATAAGCGAGTGCACAATGTCGACGAGCTGCTTAGTGAAGTCGAAGCCCATTCACCGGGCCAAACGGTCAAGGTGACGGTCATTCGCAATGGGGAGCCGGTCGACGTAGCCGTGCGACTTGGGGAGTCGTGAGACGTCACTGGGTCGATCGTTGAAGTTCGCTCCAACTGACAGCGTTGTAGATTCCGGTTCCGGCGCGGCGTCAAAGCTCTCGCTTTGGCTTCTTCCTAAGTTCGGCGCTCGTCGGGTGAAACGGTGGGCTTCGTTGGAGTTTCCCTGGCGATCAGCAACGCAACGAGAAGGGCCGGTGCGTACATGGGCAGCCGACTTACGAGATGAGGGACGTGTACGCCATCATTGTGGGATGATACGACCGCGGTGGTGGAGTCAGCCAGATAGAGACTGTCATTTTGCGAATGCATTGCCGAACTTTCGCTTCGAGCTGGCTTCTTCCTCGGGACGGCTTCCGAATGACTCCCATACGAGAGCGTCAATCTCTTGCTCGGCGCGCGCACACGGCGCTTCGCCTTGCGTCAAACGTGACACCAGCGCGATGAGCTTCTTCCCGCATGCACGGTCCCGGCGCGGCAAAGGGAAACCGCTCACGTACTGCGTCATGAACCGCCGCCGGCCTGAGTAGAGTTTGTTGTGGTGCACCGCGTCGTAATAGCGAGTGATCAGCGACGAGTTCGCGACGGCCAGCATGAGCAGCAACCAGTCCGGTTCGACCCCTTCATGCAGCGTAATCCAGTAACAATCGCCGTTCACAACGGCTCCTGTCGTGTCCAGGAAGAACCGGGGGTCCTCGCTGATGTCGGGATAGACGATCTTGGGTTTCTTCCAGTCCTCGGGGTTTTGGGGGACCCAGATCTCATACCATTGCCTGCCTGCGTCGAGCACGTACCTTCGGGCTTTCAGGCGTTTTTCGTGGCCTTTGGCGTACCGTTCCGCTCGTGGGTACGCAGAGAGGTCGATCGGAGCTCGCTTCCCGCCGACGACGACGTGCGGATAAAAAACTCGCTTCGACGCGTGTCGCATATCGGCGTACCAGCGACTTGTTTCGTGGTGCGTGATCAAGGGACGAAGCAGCGTCTCTTCCGGTCGGCGGCGGGCCGGAAGGAGGTCCCAGTCGCTCCGAATGAAGACGTCGTCCGCCGTTGTCTTGATGCCCACGCGCACTTTCCCGATGTCCGAGAAGACGTGGGCGCGATTCTCTTCGATCCGTCTCAACCAGTTGATGACGGTCGGAGTAGCGAGGGACCATGCGTCGTTTTCCGACACCGCCAACGTCCCCCGCTCCAGGTTGAACAGGCCGGCGGGTGTCTTGACGACGCCTTCGATGCGACGATCACGCACCGCGTCGAGCACCGACCCGCACGAGTGGCGCGGCTGGACGATCGTCCTTTTGGGCCGGCACTGGTACACGCGATCGAACGTGCAACGCGAGGAATCCGGATCTTGCTTTACGCCAATAAGCACGACAGGCAGGACCGCAGCGGAGAAGAGCTTGGTGTCACCGAGGTCATAAACGGCCCGGAGCGCGAACTCCGTTTGCAGGAGCCGGCGGAGCGTGACGCCCGACTGCACGGTGAGGAACCGGTTGGACGTCAGAAGTCCAAGGACGCCGCCCGGATTGAGCACGTGGGCCATCGCTTTGACAAACGCGTGGTACAGATCAATCCGACCGCTGAGTCCAAAGCGTTTCGCGAGCTGTTGCGCCTTGCTCGCTCCGAGAACCTGGGTGCGGACATAGGGAGGGTTCGCGATAATGGCATCGACGGGTGCGACGATCGGAGAATTGTGCGTCGGCGGGTGTGCGACCGAGAGAAAGTCCTGGGCGAGCAGACTTACACCTCCCACACCACAAGTCGAGAGCACCTGACCCGCGATTTGAAGCGCAGAGGGATCCGTCTCATAACCCGTAACGAGCAGCCGCCGTCGAAGGTCCTTCGGGACGGTTTGGCTCAGCGCGACGAGCAGGCCCCCGTCACCGCACGCCGGGTCGAGAACGCGGATCGGCCCTCTCCCCTGCGGCATCGACTCGGATGTCAATGCTGCCAGAAAATGAGCCAGCGGCGGCGGGGTGTAATGGATCCCGTGGGCCTTGATGAGACCGGGTTTTTCCGTTTTCCTGAACGATGTCCCCGCCAAAGCGAGTACCTCCGTGCGGTCGACCATCCCTGCTCCGGACTCGCGTGGAAACGACCCTTCGCGAGTGCGTTGAACACTACGGATTATGCCCTTCTTCGAGCCGATGTACACGCCCAGTTTCCAGGCCGGTCCAGCACGAGAATGTACCCGAGGGCCACCTCACCTCGACTTCCTCCGCGCGATCGGCCGCTCCGAGGCCGAAAAACAGACGCGTCGACGACGCGGAAAGATAACTCCCACCGCCCGCGATCTGGCGCACCTGCGAGCGCCCCCTCGAGACGACTCGGACCTTTGCGCCCACAGCCAATCGCGGTTTCCGTCCGACGACATCGAGCGCGAGCCAGTGGCCACCCACAGAGACGTTCTGCAAGATCGAGGCCGGCGCATCGATGGCGTTGACGACCGCGTCCGGCCGACCGTCGTGGTTGAGGTCGCCGACGGCGAGTCCCCGTCCAAGCGCCGGCCGCTGGAACCAGGGGCCGGCGTGCGAGGAACGATCGACGAAGTTGCCCCCCCGATTGTGTAAGAAGGTCGGTCGCATGGCGAACGGAACACCGAGCCGTTCCCGGTCCAGGACATGCCCGTTGACTTGAAACAGGTCAAGGCGTCCGTCGCCATCGAAGTCCTCGAGGGTGATACCGAACCCGAGCACGCCTCGGGTCGCGGCCGGAAGGGCCCATGGAAGCGAAGCATCGAAGTAAGTCCCGTCACCGCGAGTCTGGAACGCAACCGTCGACCGTCC
>DAIDJG010000507.1 GCA_027451445.1 Singulisphaera sp. | reverse complement strand
AGACCTATCACGGGCGCCATTTCGGGGACGGGTGGAACGCATCGGGCGCACCGAGTCTCGCCTGGTTGTGATGACCGAGAACGGAGAACGTTCGGAGCGCGTTCCCGTCGCCGCGCCGAACCAGGAGGCAGCCGCGGGCCTGGCGATCGAGCAGATCCGGGACGTTTGGGGGCTTTCCCCGGTCGTCGCGGTGGGGCACCGGATCGTCCACGGTGGAAGTCGCTTCATCGCAACCGAGATCGTGTCGAGGGAGATGCTCGATGAATTGCGCCGGATCAGCCCGTTCGATCCTGAGCACTTGCCCGGCGAGATCGCTCTCATCGAAGCATTCGAGGCGGCATTTCCGGGCGTGACGCAGATCGCGTGCTTCGACACGGCGTTCCACTCCACCCTCCCCCCGGTCGCGCGCATCGTGCCGATCCCCCGGCGGTACGAGGACCTGGGCGTGCGGCGCTACGGGTTCCATGGCCTTTCCTACGCCTACCTCATGGAAGAGCTGGCGCGCGAGGCGGGTCCGGCGCAAGCCAGGGGCCGAGTGATCCTCGCACACCTCGGCGCAGGGGCAAGCATGGCCGCGGTGCTCGACGGACGTTGCCGCGATACGTCGATGGGATTCACACCGACGTCCGGCCTGGTCATGGCCACGCGTTGCGGCGATATCGACCCGAGCCTCGCCCGATTTTTGTCCGCCGCTGAGGGCATGACATCCGAGCGCTTTCAGGATATGGTGAATCACGAATCCGGTCTTCTTGGCATCTCAGAGACGAGCGCGGACATGCGCGACCTCATGTCCCGGCGCCACGACGACTCCCGCGCGGCGGAAGCGATCGATCTCTTTTGCTACCAGGCGAAGAAGTGGATCGGCAGCTTCGCCGCCGTGCTCGGCGGCCTTGACACGCTCGTGTTTTCGGGCGGGATTGGCGAAAACGATCCCGTGATCCGTCGCGAAATCTGCAACGGGCTGGGGTTCCTCGGGATCCAGCTCGACTCCGCACGGAATGAGGCCAGTGCGCCGTTGATCTCGACCGATTCCGGTCCAACGGCCGTCCGAGTGATCCGAACCGACGAGGAAACGATGATCGCCCGGGAAGTCGTCCGCGTTCTCCAACGAAGCACGTGAGCCACGCTCCATCATCGACTCACCACCGACGAGACCCTCAGCAAGGAGCCAGACGATGGATTCCGCAACTTCTGCAACAGCGCGCCCGCCTCACTCGGCCGACGGGAAATCGACAGCGTCTCCGCTCTCGGCCGAACAGCTCCGCGCGATGGACGCCTACTGGCGGGCCGCGAACTATCTCTCGGTGGGGCAGATCTACCTGTTCGACAACCCACTCCTCGAGGAGCCCCTGAAGCGCGAACACATCAAGCCCAGGCTACTCGGCCACTGGGGCACGACGCCGGGGCTCAACTTTATTTATGTCCATCTCAACCGTGTCATCAAAGCGCACGACCTCGACGTCATCTACGTGACGGGACCGGGGCACGGAGGACCGGGGCTCGTCGCCAACGTGTACCTCGAAGGGACCTACACCGAGGTCTACCCCAACATCAGCCAGGATGAAGAAGGGATGAAGCGACTGTTCACGCAATTCAGCTTCCCCGGCGGCATCCCCAGCCATGTCGCTCCCGAGACCCCGGGGTCGATCCACGAGGGAGGCGAGCTCGGATACGCGCTGTCGCATGCGTATGGGGCGGCGTTCGATAACCCGAACCTGATCGTCGCCTGCGTCGTGGGCGACGGCGAGGCCGAGACCGGCCCCATGGCGACGAGCTGGCACTCGAACAAGTTCCTTAACCCGGCGCGCGACGGCGCCGTGTTGCCGATCCTCCACCTCAACGGCTACAAGATCGCCAACCC
>DAIDJG010000506.1 GCA_027451445.1 Singulisphaera sp. | reverse complement strand
GACACGCTGGGCCGGATTCTGCGGCGGCCGGAGACGACGTGGGACGAGCTTGTATGTCTACATCCACGCCTCGACGGTTTGACCGACGACCCCAGCGCCGTGGAGCAGGTGACGATCGAGGCCAAGTACGGTGGCTACGTGACGCGACAGTTCCAGCAGGTGGAACGATTCCGCCGCCTGGAAGACAAATCGCTACCTTCGACCCTCGATTACAGCGCGATCCCGCAACTGCGTGCCGAAGCGCGCGAGAAATTCCAGCGCGTTCGTCCACAGTCGCTCGGGCAGGCTGGGCGAATTAGCGGAATCAGTCCGTCGGATATTGCCACGCTACTCATTTACTTGAAAAGGAGTAATTTTTCGATGCGATCGGAGGAGCCCATTATCCCCGTCGACGTCCCCTGATTCGGGTCCAGTCTTCCCCGATCCGTCAATCCACATTGATCCTCCTATCCTCCCGGCCTCTCACGGTTTGTGTTAAATCCCCTGGCGGCGTTTGCGCGCTTTCAGGAGAGGGGGCTTGGGCCGAATATCCACATGGGAAAACGGGAGCACTTTACGCAGAAAAACCACTCAACCATTCGGGTTGACAGGTTAGGCAGGGACACTATAATTGGCTGCGTTGGCAATTCTGGTAAACTCGTTAGTCTCAGCAGAGTTTGCCGATACGGTGGTGCAGTTGGGCTAGGCGGTCTTGACTGCGTCGCGGCTCGCGCGGCCGGGCGCCGTGAAGAGCGAGACTGGCAGGGAGGATGGGGGGCGTCGGGCGAGGGGGCTCCGGGACGCCCGGGGGCTTACCGTGAGGAGTCGGCAAGCCCAGGTGCTCGCAGAATGGGACGAACTCGACCATGAAGACCGTATTCACAACCGGTGAAGCCGCCAAGATCTGCAAGGTCAGTCAACAAACGATCATTCGCTGTTTCGACTCGGGCCAACTCAAGGGATTTCGGGTCCCTGGCTCGCGCTTTCGGCGAATTCCCAGAGACGCCCTCTATCGTTTCATGCGCGAGAACAACATTCCGACCGATGCGCTCGAAAGCGGCCGGCGGAAGATTCTCGTCGTTGACGACGATCCGGAGGTTGTCGAGCTGATCAAAGACGTCCTGTCGAAAGATGGACGCTTTGAAACCAAGGACGTCAACAATGGGTTCGCCGCCGGGATGTTGGCCAAGGAGTATCATCCTGACCTGATCATCCTCGACGTGATGTTGCCCGACATTAACGGTCAAGCCGTCTGCGAGTTGATCCGGAACGACTCGACGATGGAGGACATCAAGATCATCTGCATCTCCGGAATGGTGGAAGAGGACAAGATCGCGGATCTGTACAAGTCGGGCGCGAACGACTTTTTGCACAAGCCGCTCGACATTGATGAACTGATTCGCCGCATCTGCCGACTTTTGGAGATAGAGCCCGCTACCAGCGTTTGAGTGCTCCTGCGCAGAGAAGCCGGAGCGGCCCGGTGGTGGGCGGGGCGATCGACGCTGAGAGGTCAAACTCGAAGGGATCGCCTACGGGAAGGAGCCCGGATCGGTGCGCGCCCACAATCACCGAGCGGATTCTCTGCTCGCACTCCGCCGCAGTCTCGAGCGGCTGGATGGGCTGCCTCTGCGCCCTGCGACGGTCCGCCACGTTTTTGCATCCCTCCCGGACTTAGGGGTTTCGGACGACATCTCGGAGCCTGAACCCATTCGGATTCCACCTCTATCGGAGTGGGATCCGGGTTGGGTGTTGGCTCACGCGCGGACACCGGGCCAGACTGTTGCGCTCAATCTGATCGCCGAGAGCCCTTGGTGGCTCCTCCAGTCGGGACCGGGCGCGGACATCCTCAATCGGTTATGGCGCCACGCCGCGGCCGTGCGGCAGGCCGCGTGGCGGCTAGCGAAGGAA
Source organism: Singulisphaera sp. (assembly GCA_027451445.1). GTDB lineage: Bacteria > Planctomycetota > Planctomycetia > Isosphaerales > Isosphaeraceae > DAIDJG01. Next base: position 13,772 of record DAIDJG010000506.1, on the reverse strand, counting down.
GCGGGCGATCCCGAACCCGAGCGCGTCGCACGCGCCGGCTTCCTGCACGGTCTCGGAATCTGGTGTGTCGCCTGTTTGGATCCCGAGTGGGCCGCCGGCTGGTTTGAGGAAAAAGACCTCGGTCGTCGGCGCGAGCGTGAGCGTGAAGCGCTGGGGATCGAGCTCACGTCGTGGGGCCGGCGACTGGCTGAGCGGTGGCAATGCGACCCGCTGGTGATTGACGCGGCGTGGCTCCACGCCGACTCTCGGACGAATCTCAAGCGGCTCGCATCGGACCCCGCGCGACTGAGCTTCATCCAGCAAGCCTTTCAGTGGGCCGAGCAAACGCCCTGGGCACTCCATGGAGAATCGCCGCGGGAAATCGGTTCGTCGGAGCCTCGCCTGCGCATCTTGATCGCGGAGGTGCAGGTCAAGTGCGCCTCGGCGTTTGTCGAACCCGATGCGACAACCCACGAGGAGCGGTTTGCCCGCGAAAATGCGCGGCTAAGACTCCGTCTCGCCGAGCAACGGGCGGAGAACACGTCGCGCGAACGCTTTATCCATGCGCTCGCGGACGCGGACCCGTCGGAGAGCCCTGAGCTCTGGGCCGAACGTGCGGCGAGGAGCTGGTGCAGCGAGCCGGGCGTGGCGACATCCCGCGTGCTCTGGAACGGGTCGAAAACGCCCGGGGACGAGACCGCTCTGCGCGAGGGTGCGCGTCCGCCGAAGTCGGTTCTGCCGCTTCGAGACGGCGGTCAACCCTGCGCCGAGATCCATCTCTGGCCGAGTAGCGAGTTGGCGACAAACCCGCAGGAAACGCGTGCTCATCCGACGCACGCCGCCTGGCAGTCATGGGCGAGGCTGCTGGCCCAGAGGGTCAAAGCCGAACAGCGGTTGGAGACGCTCCTGGGCGTCCATCGCGAGTCCGCCGATGAGGCCGAGGTCCGCTTTCGCCAGGCGAAGCTCGACTCCCTTGCGGAATTCGCCGCGGGTGCCGGCCACGAGTTGAACAATCCCCTGGCGGTCATTCTGGGACGGGCTCAACTCCTGCTCGCCAATGAAGTCGATCCGACTCGGGTCCGATCGTTGCGCGCCATTATCGGCCAGGCGCAGCGTGCCCATCGTATCCTTCGCGACCTCATGTACGTCGCCCGCGTCCCCGAACCTCGCCCGCGCATCTGCCAGCCCGACGAAATCGCGCGGAGCTGCGTCCGCGACCTGCGCGCAGAAGCCGAGTCACGAGGCGTGCGATTGAACCTCGAATGCGGTGACTCGAACCCTCGCGTGTGGGTCGATCAGGACGCGTTGCGGCAATTGCTGGAGGCGCTGCTTAGAAACGCCCTGGAAGCGACCCCGAAAGGGGGCAAGATCCAGGTGAGCTCGAGCGGTGACGCCGAGACCCTGCGCTGGACCGTTCACGATACGGGCCGGGGCATCAGCGCTTTGGAGAGCCAGCACCTCTTCGACCCGTTCTATTGCGGCCGCCAGGCCGGACGAGGGCTGGGCCTCGGTCTCCCTCGCGCGGCACGCCTCGTCGCCCGGAGCGGAGGGGAGTTACGCTGGCATTCGACGCCCGGTCAGGGCTCAACGTTCCAGGTCCACCTACCCCTCTGCGCGCCTCCGAAACCACCGGTGCCCACGCCAACCAACCCGCTACCCGCGGATTGACGAGCGATTCGGCTTCCGTTTAGAAGTTTTCAGCGAGCTCTTCCCGGTTGTGCCGATCCTTAACGACGACGCTACCCACCGCCTCAGGATGGTCCGCGAGATCTTTCTCCATCCCAATCACCTCACCGACATAAACCGGTGCGATGGGATCTCCGAAGATCAGGCGGTCGACGGCGACAGCCATGCGACCCTCGGTCATTCGACCGGCGATCCGGTCAAAGCGAATCCGTGTGTCGGAGATAATGAGAACAGTGGCGAGAAGATAAAGCAGATTGGTCGTCACCGGCCACGCCACGGGTCCAATCCAGGAAGGAATCGGCGGTGCGACCACGGTCGTCATACCCGTCTGCATGGCGCCCATCCAAAAGAGGACGATCGCCAGCATGATGACACCGAGAATGATCGCCGCAACGATCTTGACGATCAGCCACGAGGCGAGCCAAATGCCGATCGTCCACGACATGGCCCGTGTCGCCGTGGACACCGAGAGCGAAGCGCGCACACCGACAGCAGCCATAAACGCAGCGATGACCGCCGTCTCGATGACGATTTCGGCATAGTCTTTGATTGACATTCCCCCGCAGGCGCACGCGAGCGTCCACGAGACGAACGCCGCAGCGATCATCCAGCGCAAAGCGTACAAGCTGCCGTAAAGCTTCCCGCGGACGATCTCGCGCCCGTCGAGCGGGCTGGTCAAGATCGCGTCCCACGTGCCTCGCTCGCGCTCCGACGAGATGACGACCGCCGCACGCAGGCCGACGGCCCAGAGAATCAACCAGGAGATAAACATGGAGGGATTTCCCACCCAGTTCTTGGATGCCGTAATGGCCCACGCCTCGCGCGTGGGATTCGGATAGAGAAACACATTCCATACAAAGATTCCGGCAAGCACCCCGCTGATGCCGGCCGTGAGCGTGATAAATACCCGACCGAGCCAGCCGCCGATCCGTCCCAGCGACCCCGCACGCTCGATGTAGAGTTCCTTCCACATCATGGGCCGCTCGTCCAGTTCCGGTACCCAGCCTCGCCTTTTCGCTCCAATCTGCGAGTAAACCTTGCCACCGAGTTTCAAACACGACGGACGTAAACGGAACGCCGCGAGGACCGTTCCCAAAAGCCCAAACAAACTCCAGAGCCCGATGGACACCAGCGACGATCGGAGATCCTCTGACCAGGCGAGGTCCGACAAGCACAGGTACGGGTTCAACGCGCCGACCCACTCGCTGAGCTCGGGGGGCAAACCCGTCAATGATGTGAGCGGACTCAGCAAGAAGACGATGTCACCGATATAGACCGCCAGAAGCGCATCACGTCCCCTGCGCGAGAAAATCGAAGCGGCCACCGCCAGCCCGCTGCCGCCGAACGCGACGGCCAGCGGCAACAGGAACAACATCGCCTGCGCGCCGGGATTGAATCCCGCGAGCATCCCCAAAAAGAGCACGGCGGGCGTCCCGGCCAACAAGACCATCACCACCTGCGTCAGCTTGCCGATCAGACGCCCGAGCACGATCTCCCGTGCCGTCACGCGCGTCGTGAGGAGCAATCCCAACGCACCTCGCTCGCGCTCTCCAGCCAGAGAGCCAGCGAGAACAGCCGGGCCCATCACGAGCGCGAACGTGATGCTAAGCCCCTCGGCGATCGAAATCGCCGTGCGCAACGTGCCGTGAGGGCTAAACAACCCATCAATGTAGCTTGTATTGATCCACCAGTACCAGACCCCGATCAGGACCACACCCGCGAGTACTCCGCCGGCAAGGGCGCGGAGAACGATCAACCATCCCCTCCCGAGCGCCCGTCGGCATTCCGGACCGACCAGCGGACCAAGTAGAACCGTGGCGACGTTGAGCAGCACCGTTGTCGTCCTTCCAAGTCTTGGCGTCGGGATCGTCGTGCGAATTACCAAGCCTCGCCTCGATCCTCGAGCTGCTTCTTCGCCTCGCATGCCGCACGGGCACCGGGGCGAGAAAGCAGAACCAGACACACTCCGGGGTAAATCGAGCCGACGACGATCATCGCGATACCCATAGAAGAATACATAATTGTATATGTTCGTATCATAAATTCTCTTGGCGGTGGGCCGCCCTTGCGACCGGGAGCCATTGCTTGCTGTTGCTCGAACATCTCGCCGACCGCGTTGCCGAGCTTTTGGGACATGCCCGGAACAATCGCAAAGACGAAGAAGCCCCAGAGCAGTACCAAACGCAGGATCTTCAGCCCCGCGCAACTCAATCCCATCGTGATGCCAGAGCGTTTGAACCGTACCAAGGCGATCCCGGACACGAGCAACATGACGTTCAGGGCAAACCCGGATACGACCTCCAGCCACCACCACCCCATCAATTTGGGGTCATTCATCCCCATCTTTTCCATGTCCATCGTGGGGAAGAGCAGCGGACGCTTCAGGCTTTCCTGCAATTCACGCTTCTTCGTCGCGTTCTTCGCCTCGATCTCCGTCCGTTCCTCATCCGTCTTGGCGGCCGCTTCCTCGTCTTCCATCGCTTTCAGCGCGTCCTTGACCTCCGACTTCTGTTTCTCCTCCATCTGCTTCATCGACTGGGTCATGCCTCGCATCATCGCAGGCATGAATGCGGCATAAATGCCCGAGCAAATCCCGCACGCCAGCAGCCCCGCCGCAAACACGATGTTCAGGATTCCGATCACCTTGGGAATCCGCGGGAGTGGAACGATGTAACCTGACGGTGCCGCACTCGCCATTGTCGTCGCGTCTCCCAGAGAAGTGCCCTCGGCTTGAGACCTTCCCAGGTCTCCGCGTCGGAACCACGGCAGCCTATTCAGGCACGCCATACCGAGAAAAAGCCATGTTTTGTGCCCGTGTTGGGTACATAGGACACCTGTCAGTGAAATCGTCGCTGGAGAGCGATTATTATGCAGCCCCCGTCCGCTCTTCGGCAAAAACGGGAACTCGCCGGTTTGGAACGGTGGTCGTGCAAGCCGCTCGCACGCTCGGTTTGTTCAGCAGCCAGAGACTGAGGGCGGGGTAGATCATTGCGATGATGCCGAAGCCGACGCTTGTGATCGTGCTTGTGATCGCGGTCATTTCCGCCACCTGCGTTCCCATCCCCGCGTTGGCCCCCATGCCTTGAGCCCGCGCACGGGCTTCGATCCGTTCGTAGAACTCCCTCGTGCGGACGACGTTCAAGGGAACCAGGAACCCGACCGTCAGGACGGTCATGACGATCACCTTGAGCAGCTTGAGCGCCGCGACCTGAAGAGCGAGTCGTCGTCCCCAGGTGCGAAGTGCGACCAAACCCATGCCGGCGGCAATCATCAAGCCGTTGAGAAACAGGCCGGCGATGTTATCGAGCCAGAATGGCACCGCAATTCTGGGGTCTTTCATCGACCGGACGCGGTCATCGAGAGTGACGTCGCCGAATTTGGTTTCGACCTCACCTTCCAACGCGATGATCTCCGAGCGCAGCTTTTCGCGGATGGCGGGATCCGTCTCCCGATCGAACAGCTTTTGGACGTGTTCGATCTTCGTCTCCAAGGCTTCACGTTCCCGCGTCCTCTCCTCGCGTTCCGGCGTCCTGGTCATCTGCAGCAGAGAGGGATACGAGAGAGTCCAACCGATCACAGCCAAACCGGCCAGGAGCAGCAGGCTGCCGAGAATGAGGTTCAGCAATCCAAGCAGCGATGGAATTCGAGGATTCGGGATGATCACACGCGGTTCGGTCATCGGTCGACGACTCCCGTAACGCTGGGTTCCGGATCAGGCATCCGCGCCTTCGGCTTCACTGCGACGGGGACGCGCACACGCCGCAACCGCCGCGGGACGGGTCAGCACGACCACGCTCACGAGGGGATAGATGACCCCGAGACAGGCGTAGAGAAGTGCCGACCCATACCCCATGGCCTTTACGAACTTCACAAACTCGCTCGGGTCTTGCAGGGCCGACTGGGGCCCGAATGGGCTCGCGCCTTGCCGATCCTCGCGAGATTTGGTCATCGCGATGTCGAGGATATCCGTCTTCGAGAAGAGCTCATTCGCACCCTCGTGCAACGGCGGTATCACAAAGAAACAGAAGAATATCGCCAGCGCAGCGAGTCTCACAATCTTCAGGCTCGCAACCCAGATACCCAGCCTCCGCCCCCACCCCTTCAAGCCGGCAAGCCCGATCCCAGCGATGAACATGAAGAGATTGAGGATCGGCCCAGAGACGACCTCGGCCCATAGGTACCGCCACAACCTGCGCGTCCCCGCGTTCAACTTCGCGAAGTCGACGTTGGCTGCAACCTTAGTCCGATGCTCTTCAATACGTTGGCGCTCCGCGCGCAGCCGGGTTTTCTCGGACTCCTGTTTGGCCTGCTCCTCCTTCGCGCGCAATTCGTCGACGACCTGTCGGCGCAGGTCATCGATGGTGGCCTGCGTTAACGCGGGATCAATCTGGAAGTTCGGATAGGCGCGCAGCACGGGGACGGACACCCCGAAGCAACCGAAGCCGCAGATGAGGAGCAAGATCCCGAAGAGGATGTTCAGAACCCCAATCGTTTTCGGCAGCCCCGCTTTGGGCTCAACGGAATTCGGCTGCGGACCTCGATCCATGAACCAGCCTCACTTGAAGTTCGCGTCCCAACCAACGGGACCACCGACCTGATCCGACCCCGCGCTGCGAAGTTCCTGACGACTAAAGAACTCATACTTTAACGCGAAAGCATCCAGCCTGGTACGGTTGTGCGACCTTATTCCGAACGATTTTCCGACAGGTTGAACCCTTAGGGCCACGGATAACTCATATTTTGAATCTTAAATCCGTGTTTGATCCGTGTTTCATCCGTGGCCTGACTCTCTTCCCTACATCAGAGGCCGAGCGCTACATTCCGCCAGTCACATTTCGTACACTTCATTGAGACGAGAGCACGGCGATCGACGTGAGACCGTCTTTCCGGGCCGTCCCGGGAAGCCACGCAATGAAACAGATTTACTACACGCAGTGCCCCATCGGCTACGGACTGGGAGCCAGCAACGGCTTTCAGATCAAGCGCCTGAGCCCGGGCTACGCCCTCACGTCGGACTTCCGCCAACTCGGCCTCCGCGCGTTCATCCCCGGCACGCGACAGATGGCTCCCCCGGTACTGCGCTACCGAAGGACCGAGGCGGGAACAGCCGAAGTCGCTTTCCTGACGCCGCGCAGCCACGAGTATGAAACTGAGCGCGGGCCTTGGGGCCGGCCGGGCGGACATTTTGCCCATGGATTGCAGTTCGATGAAGGTGAGTTAGGGGCGATTCAGAACTGGCCCGCAGGGCTCTTTGATGCGCCTTTCTGGGTACGGTCGGACCGCGCTCCAACTCGCGAAGAAGCGCCTCCTCCTTTGACTCTTTCCGAGGCATCACTGCGGTGGCCTCCCCTCTTCGAGGAGGTCGGTCAACTCGGCGGCCTATGCGATTCCAACCTCCTCGCGCGTCTCTTCACGGCTCTGGCCGTGGTTGTTCGGGAAGGCCGGACGGTCTTCCTGATCGCCGAGGCGAATCGGCTTGCCGAATGCGTCGCGTTCCTGACCTTTGCGTTTCCCCGGCCGTATCGTGGGGCATTGACCTTCTCAACCTACCACGACCGGCCCGAAGAGCAGCCCGGCCTCCGCCTTCAAGGCATGTCGCCGTTGAACCGGCCGAACCGAACGACGCTCCTCTCTCTGGGAATCGTTGTCGACCTGGAACGGGGGCAGATCGAGCCCGAGATCAGCGCTGAGCCATGGTCCCACGTCCTGGCGGACTGGTTCACGCGACGGTCGGAACGGGATCGCGAAGCCTGGAGCGCAACCGACCGGTTCGCGCTGCGTGCGTGCCGGCGAGAACCTTCCGAATCGATTTGGACACTGGCCTGGCTCGATCGTTTGCTGGCGCTGGAGTCCGCGTTCGTTGCTTCCGACTCCAGCCCCGATTGGAACGCAACCACGGACCTCGCACCTTGGTGCGGCAGGGTTGGGCTCGGTGACGATTGGGCACGCGCTCGAGACCCGGACTGGTGGTTGAAGCACGCGGGAACGGGTCAGGAGGCCGTTCACGCATTGGTTGGTCATCTCCAACTGTCTGAAGCCTGGCCGAGCCCGGACAATGCCGACGCCTGGGGCAGAGTGGCCGCACGCTGGCTCGAACGGGAAGAGAGCGGAACTCGCGCGTCAATTGCCAACGCACTCTTTCAAGCAGCGCCCTCGTCCATTCGAATCAGCTTTGTACGCGCTACGCTCCTGACCGTTCCAGCGCCGATCGCCAACGAGTTGCTGGAGGCTCTGAAGACACAACCTGAATTCGGGCCAGCGCTCCTCATCCCACTCGAGGTCCGAGGCGCCGTCGCAGGATTGCGCGAGAACGCGTCCACGCGACCGTTGCTCGCACTTCTGCGCCGGTCGTTAGCCTATCCCGAAACCTTGAAAGCCATCCTGGAGACGCTGGCAACGGCCATCGACACGGTCCCCGAGACGCGAACACCCGTCGCGAATGCGATCGCGGATTGGTTTGACTCCGCAGACCCGCAGGCAAGGACCATCATCCAAAGCTGGGCGCTGCGCAGAGATGACGCCGCGGCCTGGCTCGGGCCCACCTTCCGACGCGCGTTTGCGAACCCATTGAACGTCGAGAGCTGGCGCGAGATTCGCGAACGAACGCCCGCTTCGCTCCTCAACTCGCTGGCGCGAGTGGTTCTTTCGGTGGCGAATGAGGAGACGCTCCCGGACGAATCGTTCCGATGGGGTATCGAAGATCTCCTGCTGACGATTCCCGAACCGGAGCGTCCCCACGACCCGGCGTGGCCAAGCTCTTTCTTGACCCGGACGCCGTCGGACCTCGACCTGATCCGGTGGCTCTATGTAAAACGGCATTATAAGCCCCACATAAAAGCCTGGCTATCCGCGGCCCGCGGGCGCGGTGAATTGACGGCCGAGCAGGAGGAGCGGCTCGATGCCTGCGCGTCCTATGCGCGCGTTCTGCGCTCCGGCGACGCCCGCGCGCTGCTCGACGTCCGTCTCCCCATCGTCCCCGCTGAGGAGCGCGGTGCGGTGCTCAGCCAGATCCTGGGGCGGATCGGGACCGACTCGACCAACGGCTTCGACCTGGTCCTCGACGCCGTGCGTGATGCCTGGCCGGGCGGCTTTGACGCGGGCGTGCCTGGCCTGGACGGTCTCGGCCAGGCGCTCGCCCCCGCGCTCCAGCCATTGGGCCACGATCCGCCCCGCTGGCTCGAGCGCGTCCGGGCGATCCTGGCTCACCTCAAGGTCTCGGGAGAATGGCGAGGATTCGAGCACAACGGTCTCGCCGCGGCGATCCTGGTTGCGACGTCGTACAGCGGTGATGAATCGCTCGATCCGTGGCCGCTTCGCCAGTTCGTGCTTCAGTCGCCGGACGCCTGGCGCATCCTTGCCGGCGACGCGCGCCGGGGGTTGAGCGAAGCGACGGGGCTTCGGAGTGTGGACGCGTTGAGACGCTGGGACGCTGCGCTGGCCAAAGGCCTGCACACGGCCCGTTTCTTCGAGATCTGGCTCAATGCGTGCGATGCGCAGGCACTGTCGCTCGCGGTCATCGAATACGCCGGCGCCCTCAAGAACCTGGATCTCCCGTGGTGGGACCATCAACGCTATCAAGGCGCCCGGGACGACCTGCGCGATGCCTTCGCCAGGCAAGCGCCGATGGTCCCGATTCCCGCCGCCGCATTGCTCGCGATTGAGAAGTGGATCGTTCCGGCCATCCGTCCCTCAGCAATCCCGATCGCGATTCCCGTGCGGGACGAGGATGGGCTGGTCCCGTTGGGCGAGGGGGCTTCCTACGCGCTCCGTTACGAGGGGGGCGAACCGCGGTTGTCTGCGCATGGAAAGGACCGCTGGTCGTGCCTGAAAGCGCTCGGTGAATTCAACAGCAAAGGGATTGAAGCGATAGGCCGCTGGGGCCGGCTGCTCGAAAAACGGCTGGCGGAAAGTCTGTCTCGATTAGACGCGGAAGACCGCTATCGTTTCCTCGCGTGGTTAATCCATCTTTCGGATGAATTCGACGAACTCTCCATCCCAAAGCTCGCGAAATGGCTCTATCGCGCGGGCTTGACGGATGTCGAACGGTATGGAAGCTGGCCCGACGAACTTGCCGAATTAACGGCGGTACCGGGTGAATCCGCGCTTCGGAAGGCACCCATGATCGCCGAGTTGCGCGACGAGCTGAAACGCGTGATCTTGGACGAGAGTGCACGTCCTTGAATCCCGCGCGTTCCCAATACCCGCGCGCCAGGTGATCGGGTATCATTCGTCCTCGTGCGTCGCGGGCGTACGGCTCACCTCGAAGCACTCCCAATTCGACTACGGACCTGCCGTTCGTCCCTGACCTTCTGCATCCTTTGACGATCGGGGCCCGGTGATCGCCCGGTTCCTCCCTTGGGATGAAATTGAACCTCCGAGAGCGGAAACCATGGCGCGCGCGGTGACTGAGAAGGCGGTAGTGGGGATCGACCTGGGGGGCACGAAGATCCTGGCAGGGATCGTCAGCCCGTCCAACAAGATCCTCGGCAGAGCCAAAGTGGCGACCCCCGCGCAGGAAGGCGGACCGGCGATCCTGAAGGCAATGCTGGCCTGCGTCGACGAAGCCCTCGCCCACGCGAAACTTTCGCACGCCGATCTCCTGGCCGCGGGCGTGGGCTCACCCGGTCCTCTCGACGTGGAGACGGGCACGATCCTCTTCAGCGCCAACCTGAACGTGCGCAACTTTGCCCTCGGACCGGAATTGACCCACGTGCTGGGTTGTCCCGTGCTCGTGCAAAACGATGTCCGGGTGGGGGGATACGGCGAGTTCCACCTCGGCGCAGGAGCAGGGTTCCGCGAGATCATCGCCGTTTTCGTGGGGACGGGGATCGGTGGCTGCGTGATCCAGGGCGGGCAAATCGTCGCAGGCGCCACGGGAAACGCGGGGGAGCTCGGCCACATGATCATCAAGGCCGGTGGTCCCCGTTGCGGCTGCGGAGCCAAAGGGTGTCTAGAGGCCCTGTCGAGCCGAACGGCCATCACGCGGAGAGTCAACAAGGCGATTCAGGCGGGATTGCCGACGATCTTGCAAGATCGGATCGCCCGCAAAGCAGGACGCCTCAAGAGCGGGGATCTCGCGGATGCGGTCGCCGCCGGCGACCACGTGGCCGTGAAAGAAGTGCGCCGGGCCGCCAAGTACCTGGGGCTCGCCCTCGGTAGTCTGATCAACGTCCTCGGGCCGGAACTCGTCATCATCGGCGGCGGCGTCGCAGGTGCGCTCGGCGGGCCATGGGTGGATCAGGTGCGCGACGCGGCCAGGACGCAGGCACTCGTCGATCCGGTCGGCAAGATCCGCATCGAACCCGCAGCGCTGGGTGACGACGCCGGAATCCTCGGTGCCGCGCTTTGGGCAAGACACCAGTTCGTCAGCGCCGATTGAGGGGAGCGTTTAGCCACGCGCTTTCGGCTCAACGGGCTTTTGAGTTGCGAAGACCTGCGCGACATCATCGTCGGTCGGAGGGCCGAACTGCAATCGGACCTCAAAACCTGACTGCGCGACCAGTTCGGGAAAATCGCGTCCGATCTCGGTGAACACGAGGTAACCCGCGTCGCCCCCAGGGTGACGGATCTCGGGCGCGCGGTGGGTGAGCGTACCGTCGGGTTGCCGAACCGTCCTGGCAAACGTCGACGCAACATGAGGAAGCCAGGGGATCGTAAAGATGTGCCATCCCCCTGGCTTCAACACCCGATGAATTTCGTCCAGCGCACGCGTCAAATCAGAAACGTGTTCCAAACTCTCCGACGTCAACACAAGGTCGAAGCTGCTCTCCGCATAAGTCAACCGCTCGAGGTCCTCGGACCGAACCCCTTCAATGACCGCCCCGGGGAGAGCATCGGGCTGGAAATCTGACGAAGAGACGAAGGGTAGCTTACAAAGCTGCTCGTGCAGTCCGTCGATCCGATTGATCTCCGCGATGCACAGCGCGCGCGCCTCGGGCCGCTGGACCCATTCCGTAATGGAACGAGCGCGCGTTGCCCCGCACGGAAATGTCGTGAGGATGGTCTCCGCGAGTCTGCGTGCACGAAGCTTGGCCCCGCACCAGTTGCAGTTGCACGACTCCTTGCGCGCAAACGCCTCAGCCAGGCGAGGCGAGATTCCCCAGACCTCAACCAGACGGTCGGGGATAACGCCTCGGTGATACAGCATCGCGGCGCGGCGCCCGCAGACAGCGCACCGCTCGACCCGCCCCCTGCGCACGGCCTCGCCATACTGAGCCACTCGGCGAGCCAGCCAATGACCGCGATTCCAGGCTGGCAACACCAACCGTTTTAAGAGCGAGCGTGCGTGGCCCACGATGCCGTTCTCGCATCAGATCGCGACGATGAGACGTCGCCTTGACCCTTTTTCCTGCCAGGGCTACGATAACGAAGAGGATCGAGACGGTGTGAGATTTTCATTAAGACCAGCCGTTACAACAACCTAGGACGTCGGCAATGGCTTACAGCACGGTGGTTCTCCGGCACAAGACGCGCGAGGTGGCGGTCGGCGACCGGATCGTCGGCGGAGAGAACCCGATCTGGGTTCAGTCGATGACCACGACCAACACCTTCGATGCCGACGATACCATCGCGCAAATTCTGCGTCTCGAAGAGGCGGGATGTGAGATCGTCCGCGTCACGGTCCCCAAGAAAGAAGACGTGGAAGCCTGCCGGCTGATCAAGGAGCGGACCAAGCTCCCCGTGATCGCCGACATCCACTACGACTACCGGATGGCCCTCGCCTGCCTCGACGCCACCACCAGCGATGGGCGGCCCGCGGTCGACAAGATCCGGATCAACCCGGGCAACATCGGCGGTCTGGAACGCTACAAGGAGGTCGTCCGCAAGGCGCGCGACAAGGGAATCCCGATGCGCGTCGGGGTGAACTCCGGGAGCCTCGAGAAGGACCTGATCGATAAGTACGGTTACCCTTGCCCCGAGGCCATGGTCGAGAGCGCGCTCCGAAGCATCGAGACGGCGGAGTCGCTCGGCTATCGCGAGATCATCGTCTCCCTCAAGGCGAGTCACGTGCCGACAGCGGTCGAGTGCTACACTCTCTACGCCTCGAAGTGCGACTATCCGACTCACGTGGGGATCACCGAAGCAGGCTCGAAGGAGTACGGCACCTTGAAGAGTGCGGCAGGGATCGGCGCAATCCTGCTGCGCGGCATTGGAGACACGATCCGCGTGTCGCTGCTCGGGGATCCCGTTCCTGAGATCGCGGCGGGCTTCGACATTCTCCGCGCCTGCGACCGGCGCGTGACGCGGCCAGAGGTCGTGGCGTGCCCGACGTGCGGACGGCTCGACATCGACCTCGAGCGGATCGTCGCCGAGGTCGAGGCGAAGATGGCCCACATGAAGAACCCGATCCGCATCAGCATTCTCGGCTGCCTGGTCAACGGGTTCGGTGAAGCCAAGGAAGCCGACCTCGGCATCGCCGCAGGCTCCGGCAAGGGCGTCATCTTCAAGCGCGGGGTGCCGATCCGGCACGTCAAGGAAGCTGAGATGGTCCAGGCCCTGCTCGAAGAGGTCGAGCGGTTTGAAGAAGACACGCCCGCCCTCAAGTCGCACCAGGAGAAGAAGAAGACGCTTCTGCCGGTCTTGAGTTGACGCTCCCAAGGACCAGTGCCAGTTTCTCCCAACGAACGTACAGGTCATGGAGGACCGGTCGCGTGTGGAAATACCTCAAAAAGCGCAAGAACCTCGGTGCTCTAACGCTCGGCGGGTGGCTGATCATCTTCGGACTGTCTCAGGCGATCGCACTCAACTTCCTGGGCCGGGACCTGATTCTGGGCGCGATCGCGATCCTTGCGGGTGTGTTCATTCTCATCGATCGATAGCTCAACGCTAACACCGTTCAAATAGCCGTAACTCCCGCAACCGCAGAAGCATAATACTCCCTCCCCCCATGTGGGGGAGGGTTGGGGTGGGGGGGGTATCTCACTCCCTTTGGCCGTTCGCCCCCCACCCCAACCCTCCCCCACAAAGGGCTGGCCACCCGACACTTTTTGCGCGGCGGAACGTCTTGCAAGGCTTGCACTTATGATCCGACAGGCGATGATCGCTCCAAAATGGCTGTTTTTCAGCCAACATAGCCTTGTTCGTTCCCCAGCAAGCTCAGCCATTCG
>DAIDJG010000505.1 GCA_027451445.1 Singulisphaera sp. | reverse complement strand
CCCCCCGGCGATATCAGGTGGTTCCGAAGAACCGGTCCATCCGCCTTCCCCGGGAGCTGATCCATGGAGCCGGAGTCCCCCCGCAACTCGTCGGTTGCCGAACTGTCGCTGCCCGTCGATCGCGACTTCTATTTGCGGTCGGTGATTCGGGAACTCGCGGGCACACTCCACGACACGCTTGGCTTCGAGGAAGCCTCCGGTTTGCTATCGTTGGTTGGCCAACGGCTCGCGGACGAGATCAATACGACCTACCGTCAGGCGTTGGCGTGTCCGTGCCTGTCGCGCGCGCAAGTCGCGGACGTTCTGGTCGATATCGAACGGCGCATTGACGGGGCCTTTCACATCATCGAGCAAGACGATGAGAAGATGGTCTTCGGAAATCGAGCGTGTCCCTTCGGCGCCATGGCCGTCGACCGGCCGGCGCTCTGCATGTTGACCTCAAGTGTTTTTGGCGTCCTGGGAGCCGAGAATCTGGGATACTCTAAGGTCGTTCTCGAGGCAACGATTGCGCAAGGCGCCGAGGGCTGCCGAGTTGTTGTCTTTCTGAGGCCCACCGCGGAGGCGGAGGCGGCGAACGGTCGGGAATTCTTCCGCGGGTAAGTGCGTCCTGTGTCCATCGAACCTTTTCTTCAGTTTGCCGATCGTCTCGCGGAAGCCACCCTGCTGGTTTCCGGAGATGGCCTGATTCTCGCGGCGAATCGGGGTGTGGCGACACACCTCGGACTGGATCCTCAACGCCTGCGCCGAAAGTTGCTTGCGGAGGTCGTGCTGGAGCCGCCGGACAAGACTGCGGCGTACCTGCGCGTCTGTGCCCGAACCAGTGACTCCGTGCCAGGGGCCCTTACGTTTCCGCAACTCGGCGGTGGCACGCTTCCTTGTCGGGCCGAAGGGGCCGTGTTACGGCCCCGCGCGGACGACGCTGGGGCCTTGATCCTCTTACGGTTGACGCCGAAGGCTTCAGCACCCCGGCGCTTTCAGGAACTCAACCAGCAAGTTGAGAACCTGAACCGAGAGATCGCCCGGCGCCGTAAGGTCGAAGAGGAGCTACTCGAACAACGAGAACTGCTCCGCGTTACCCTGGCGAGCATCGGTGATGCGGTCATTGCCACCGACACAACAGGACGGGTGATCTTCGCGAACCCAACGGCACAGCGACTCACCGGGTGGACGCAGGAAGAGGCCATCGGGCGTCCTCTGGACGACGTCTATCAGACGGTACACGAAACGACCAATCGGCCATCCGCCAGCCCCGTGCGAAGGGCCCTGAACGAGGGGGATGTCGTTACCATCACGGATCCGATTGTCCTCGTCGCCCGAGAGGGCCGAAGGATTGCGATCGATGCCTCCGCCGCACCGATTCAGACGACGGAGGGCGAGGCCAAGGGCGTCGTCCTGGTATTCCACGATATCTCCGACCGCAGGCGCATGGAAAACGAGCTGCGCGATCGCGCGGCCAAGCTGGCGTTAGCCGATCGAGCCAAGAACGAGTTCCTGGCAATGCTGGCGCACGAATTGCGCAATCCCCTGGCGCCGATCTTCAATGCGCTGCGGACGTTGAGCGACACCACAAGTGAACCCGCGGACCTGCCGTGGGCCATGGGGATCATGGAGCGCCAGGTGCGTCTCATGGCCCGGCTGGTGGACGACTTACTCGACGTCTCCCGGATCACGCAGGGGAAGATCGAGCTTCGCAAGGAGCACATCGAGCTCGACTCCGTGCTTCGGAATGCAGTCGAGGTGTCACGCCCGCTGATCGAGTCGCGCCGGCAGTCCTTACACCTCTATTCCTGCGCTGAGCCGCTGCCCGTCTTTGCGGATTCCGCCCGTCTGGAACAGGTCGTCTGCAACTTGCTCAACAACGCGGCAAAGTACACGCAGGAAGGGGGATCGATCGCCCTCTGCTCAGGGCGCGAAGGCGGGGAAATTGTCTTGCGAGTGCGCGACAACGGCCTCGGAATCGCACCGGAGATGCAAGCGCGTGTGTTCGATCTTTTCACTCAGGCCGAACCGACACTCGACCGGTCCGAGGGCGGGCTGGGGATTGGCCTGACGCTGGTGCGGACCCTGGTCGAACTTCACGGCGGCACCATCATCGTCCATAGCGACGGCCTGGGTCTCGGCAGTGAATTCGAAGTGCGTCTGCCCATGGCGGAAGTGAGAACGCCGGAGCCAGGTCCCGTACAAACTATTGGCCAACCCGCCGCGAACCGCCGCCGCATTCTGCTGGTCGACGATAATGACGACGCCCTGCACACGCTAGCTCGGCTCTTGCGCCGTTGGGGACATGAGATCCACGTGGCCGGGGCGGGATTGGATGCGTTGAACGTGGCGTCGAAGGTGCAGCCCGAAGTCATTCTGCTCGACATCGGATTGCCGGGGATGGACGGTTACGAAGTCGCCAGGCGGCTTCGGCAAACGAGGGGAGTCAGCGAGAGTCTCCTGATCGCACTAACTGGGTACGGCCAGGAATCGGATCGATCCCGGTCCCGCGACGCGGGCTTCGATCATCACCTCGTCAAGCCACTCGATCCTGATCAGCTTCAATCCCTCCTTTGCCGGCGCGACACGCCGCGCGGACGTGCTGAAGTGGCGTGTTGATCGGCGGAGTCGCACCACTCCTAGGAACCCAGGATGGTTTCGGTCGGGCGAGATTTGCTCGGCCCGTTGTCTATTAGAGCCTGTGGACCCGTGCGCTTGGCGCTGAATAGGTTTGCGCGCCGCCCGATCGCTGCATCACGGGCCGGATTACGTCAACCGGTTGAAGAACTTGCTCGACCGTGCACGCGGTCGATTCCTTGATCTCCAGCATGCACCACACGCTTCGTCCGCGATTTCCCAAAACCCAGGTGACAATCGGCGCCTGCGTCGTGTAGGGTGGTTGGGAAAATTTTGGTTTGCCCTGAAGCAGGTGTAACGCAGGGCTCTTGTTCGTCGAGGCGGAGCGACACGGTGGAGGTTCTCTCGAAACAGGACGAGACTCTGGAGCGGGTCCTCGGGCGTATCTGCGATTCCTTCTTCCTGCTGGAGCGGCCAGGCGGAATCGAGATCGCGGAGGCCGACTCCGTGAGCTTTGTCGGAGATCGGATCGCAGGTTTCCTCCCGGCCTGCCGTCTCGAGCATCTCGGCGACACGTCGTTCTGCGCTGCGCATCGCCTGCGCTACCCCTGCTACTCGGGGGCGATGGCCAATGGGATCGGATCGGTGGAGATTGTGGAAGCCATGGGGCGTGCGGGGATGCTCGGCATCTTCGGCGCAGCGGGACTTCCGCTCTCGACGGTGGAATCGGCGATCGACCGTCTGTACCGAAGTCTCGGCATGGGTGTTCCTTACGGCTTCAACCTGATCCATAGCCCGAACGAGCCCGAGCTCGAGCAAGGGGTCGTCGATCTTTATCTGCGGCACAATGTCCCTTTGGTCGAGGCGTCGGCCTACCTCGACCTGACCTTACCCCTGGTTCGCTATCGGGTTACGGGGATTTATAGGGACGGACGCGGGAACGTGGTTGTGCCGCACCGCGTGATTGGCAAAGTCTCGCGGGTCGAAGTCGCGTCGAAGTTCATGGCTCCGCCGCCACCTCGCTACCTGCGCGAACTGGTGGCGACAGGTGCGATCACGTCGGAACAGGCCGAGCTCGCCGCGCGGATCCCGATGGCCGAGGATGTAACGGCCGAGGCCGACTCGGGAGGCCACACTGACAACCAGCCGGCGATCGTTCTGCTCCCCACCCTGCTCGCTTTGCGTGACCGGCTCCAGGCCCAGTTCGGCTATGAACACCCGATCCGGGTTGGTGCCGCGGGGGGCATCTCGACCCCCTGGTCGGCGGCGGCGGCATTTTCGATGGGGGCTGCCTACATCGTGACGGGCTCGGTCAACCAGTCGTGCGTCGAGGCGGGCACATCCGCCGCGGTGCGCTCGATGCTGGCGCAGGCGCAACAGGCGGACATCGCCATGGCTCCGGCGGCCGACATGTTCGAGATGGGGGTCAAGGTCCAGGTGCTGAAACGCGGCACGATGTTTGCAATGCGAGCGGCCAAGCTTTATGAGCTTTACCGTACGTACGAGTCGCTGGCCGAAATCCCTGCGGCGGATCGTGCAACGTTGGAAAAGAACGTGTTCCGCGCTCCCCTGGACGTGATCTGGGACCAGACGCGGGAATTCTTCCAACAGCGCGACCCGGCTCAGATCGGCCGGGCCGAGCGCGACCCTAAACACCGGATGGCATTGGTCTTCCGCTGGTACCTGGGGCAGTCATCGCACTGGGCGAACGCTGGTGAGCCGTCGAGGACTGTGGACTACCAGATCTGGTGCGGCCCTGCCATGGCGGCGTTCAACGAGTGGGTTCGGGGATCGTTCCTGGAACACCCTGAGAACCGGCGGGTCGCCACGGTTGCCCTGAACCTTCTGTATGGGGCTGCGGTCCTGGGGCGGTCTCGGGCATTGGTCGGCCAGGGCATCACCTTGCCGCCGGGTGCTCCTCGCCTCGTCCCCCTGGAGCGGAGCGTGCTCGAGGAACGGATTCAGCTTTAGGGCGACCCCGCCTCGGAGCCTCTGGCCCGTTGCCAGTTGACCCGCCAAAACTTATCTTCTCTCGACGGCTTGCACACTTACTGCCAACTTCTGCGAGACCAACGAGCCTTCCCTCCTACTCCCGAGTCGGCGCTCCATGACGATTCACGGTCAACTCGAGAACTCGGTCGCTCCCACGCCACCGACGCCGGTGGCGATTATCGGCATGGGGTGCCTTTTTCCCAAGGCCGACGGCCTTGATCGGTACTGGGCCAATATTCGCGACGGAATCGACGCCATCACCGAAGTTCCCGAGACGCACTGGCGTCCCGAAGACTACTTCGACGCCGACCCGAAAGCGCCCGACCGCACCTACGCGCGACGTGGGGGATTTCTCTCACCTGTCGATTTCCCCGCCCTCGAGTTCGGAATCGCGCCCAATAACCTGGACGCCACCGACACGACGCAACTGCTCGGCCTGCTGGTGGCGCGGCTGGCGCTGGAGGACGCAGGTTATGGCGGGGACCGGCCGTTCAATCGCGATCGGACCAGCGTCATCCTGGGCGTGACCGGGACGCTCGAGCTTGTCATTCCCCTTGGCGCACGGCTGGGACATCCCGTCTGGCGACGAGCGCTCAAGGCCGCAGGCGTGCCGGACGACACGGCCGAGACCGTCGTTCAACAGATCGCCGACTCTTACGTCGGTTGGCAAGAGAACTCGTTCCCCGGCCTGCTCGGCAACGTCGCCGCCGGCCGGATCGCCAACCGGCTCGATCTCGGCGGCACCAACTGCGTGATCGATGCCGCGTGCGCGAGCTCGCTGGGAGCACTCAACCTCGCGCTCCTGGAGCTTGCAACGGGCCGCTCCGACATGGTCCTGACCGGCGGCCTCGATACGTTCAACGACATCTTCATGTATATGTGCTTCAGCAAGACCCCCGCGCTCTCGCCGTCCGGCAACGCGCGCCCATTCGATGCCTCAGCCGATGGGACGATCCTCGGCGAGGGTCTAGGGGTCCTGGTCTTGAAGCGGCTCGAGGACGCGCGGCGGGATGGAGACCGGGTTTACGCGGTCATCCGGTCGGTCGGCTCGTCGAGCGATGGGAAAGGGAGCGCCGTGTACGCCCCCAAGGCGGAGGGGCAGGCGAAGGCGCTCCGCCAGACGTATTCGCTCGCCGGGGTTACGGCAGATACGATTGGGTTGGTTGAGGCGCACGGGACCGGCACCAAGGTTGGGGATGCGGTTGAGCTGGGTGCGCTGACGAACGTGTTTCGCGAGGCGAAGGCCGAAGGTTCGTGGTGCACACTGGGATCGGTCAAGTCGCAGATCGGTCACACCAAGGCCGCGGCGGGAGTGGCGGGCCTGATCAAAGCGGCCCTCGCCTTGCACCACAAGGTCCTGCCTCCGACCGCGAAAGTGGAACGGCCGGTCGAGACACTGGCCTCAGGCGCTTCACCCTTCTCGATTTCGACACAGGCCCGTCCCTGGCTACCGAGCAACACGCATCCCCGACGGGCGGCCGTGAGCGCCTTTGGATTCGGAGGCAGCAACTTTCACTGCTTGCTCGAAGAGGCCGAGCCGACGCTCGCGGCGATCGACTGGGACGGCGACGTGCAGATCGTCGCGTTCTCAGCGGCGAGCGCTGACCAACTTCGAGCGTCACTCGATACCTGGCCGCAGGACTTGCCGTGGAAGCGAGTGTGCGTCGAGGCGGCTCAAACGCGGGCACGATTCCGAAGTGGAGATCCGCACCGGCTTCTGATGGTGATCGAGCGCACCGGCGACGTCGCGCGGCGCTTCGCTGATGCGCGTGCATTGCTCGAATCGTCCGCTCTCAAGTCATTCGCGATGAGTCCGGATGGGATCTTCGTCGGCCGAGGTCCATCCGCGGGTCGACTTGCATTCCTGTTCCCGGGCCAGGGTTCGCAATATGTCGGAATGTTGCGCGACTTGGCGTGCGCGTTCCCGGCATTCCAGGACGCGCTCGTAAGTGCCAACCAGACCGGCAGCCGTTTCAGCGATCCCATTTATCCTCCGACGGCCTTTTCGGACCAGGAACGAACGCGGCAGGACGAGGCCCTGCGGGCGACGGAAGTCGCCCAGCCCGCCATCGGCGCGGTGAGTCTCGGTTGCCTGGAGGTCCTTCGCCATTTCGGCGTGACACCGGATGCCGTCGCCGGACACAGCTTCGGTGAGCTCACGGCACTGTGCGCGGCCGGCTGCGTGACGCCGACCGACTTTCACACACTCGCCCACCACCGCGGCCGGCTTATGGGCAATCGCGCGGGCGACCGGGGCGCGATGCTTGCGGTCGCCGCACCTCTAGAGGTGATCGAGCAGGTCTTGCGCGACGAGCACCTCGCCCTGGTGATCGCCAACAAGAACGCTCCTCGCCAGGCCATTCTCTCTGGACCGTCGGATACGATCACCCGTGCCGGCGAGGTGTTCACGTCCCGAGAGATCTCGACCCGTGCGTTGCCGGTCTCCTCCGCGTTCCATAGCGAGTACGTGGCGGATGCCAGCGAACCGCTCCTCGACGTCCTGCGATCTGTCGAGTTCCACGCGTCGACCATTCCGGTTTACTCCAATACCACGGCTGGGCGGTATCCCACGGACCTCAACGAAGCACGCCGTTTGTTGGCCTACCAGCTTGCGAAACCGGTCGAGTTCGTCAACGAGATCGAAGCGCTCTACCAGGCCGGGATGCGGACGTTTGTGGAGGTCGGTCCCGATCACAAGCTTACGGGACTGGTCGACGCGATTCTCGAAGGCCGCGAACATCTGGCACTCGCCGTCGACGCTTCCCGAGGCCGCCGCGGCAACGTCTGGGATCTCGCAAAAACGCTCGCGGCGATTGCGGCCCAGGGATACAACTGCGAGCTTCCGCGCTGGCAAGAGGGCGTCGCTGAGCGGATTGGCCCCGTTCCGGAGAAGCCCGGATTAATGGTGAAGGTTTCGGGCGCGAATCTCACGCGTCCGCGGCCCGAGCCCCCGAAACGCACGACGCCTCCTCCCGAAACGAAGCCTCAGACCACCAGGCCCGAATCGCCAGCCACGATGACGAGTCGCCCGAGCCGCAATGGAAAGCATTCTGAGACTGCCATGACGCACGAGAACGGTACGACGCATTCCTCCCCGAAAAAAACGCTCACTCCCGAACGAGTGGCCGCGCCATCGACTCCTTCGGCTCCAGCACTCGCACCGATCCCACTGGGGTCGTCCGACCCCGCGCTGCTGTCTCAGGCCCTGAAGAATGTTCAGGACAACCTGGTCGCGCTCCAAAAGCTCAGCGCACAGACCGCCGATGTGCATCGCCAATTCCTCGAAGGTCAGGACAAGGCGCAGCATTCGTTCCAGATCCTCCTTGAGCAGCAGCAAAGGCTCACGCTGGCTGGACTCGGAGTCAGTCCGCCGGCAACGCCCGCCATCGCGCCGCCCCCGAGGGTTCAATCGCCTCGCTTTGAACGTCAGCCCACGCCAATCACTCCGCCCTCCGCGCCAAATCGCCAGCCCTTGCCGCGCAAGCCCACGCCGCCGGCACCCGCGGCTCCTCCCGCAGTGATCGTCGAGGCCAAGCCAGCGGCCGTCGCTGCATCGGACCCTCGCGTGAAGATCGGCAAGGTGCTCGTCGACGTCGTGGCCGAAAAGACGGGCTATCCCGCAGAGATGCTCGAGCCGTCGATGCAGCTCGACGCCGACCTCGGTATTGACTCGATCAAACGCGTTGAGATCCTCTCCGCGCTCCAAGAACGGCTTCCCGACGCCCCGGTGATCAAGCCGGAGCACCTGGGAACGTTGCGCACACTCGGCGACATCATCAACTTCCTGGGCGAAGGAGCCGACAGCGGTGCCGTCACGACGGAAGATCCGGCGTCCGACGTCTCGTTCGTTCAGGACGCGCTCATCGCAGTCGTTGCGGAGAAGACCGGCTATCCCGCAGAGATGCTGGAACCGACGATGCAGCTCGATGCCGACCTCGGCATCGATTCGATCAAACGGGTCGAGATTCTTTCCGCGCTTCAGGAACGCCTGCCCGAAGCGCCCGTCATCAAGCCCGAGCATCTCGGAACGCTACGCACGCTCGGCGACATCATCGAATTCCTCAGCGACGGCAAACCGAAGCAAGGCGCGGTTCCCTCAAAGAATGGGAACGGCTATCACGTTCCCAATGGGCGAGAGACCGCTCTCGTCGCGGAGCCGAAAGCCAACGGCCACCTGGTTGCTGAGGACGTACAGCGCCTCGTTTTGACGCGCGTTCCCCTCCGTGACAACCTGCGGGACGAAACCACGCTTCCCCCCGGCGCGGAATTCTGGGTGATCGAGGACGGGTCGGGCCTCGGCAACGCGCTCCAGTCCGGGCTCGAACTGAGGGGCGCGAGGGTTCGCGTCGTTTTCCCCAGCGAAGCGGAGAATCTCCCGAAGCCGGAGCAGCTTGATGGACTCATCCTGCTCGGTTCGGCGCGGGACGCCTTTCCGGTCTTGCAGCGGGCCTCAACGGGATTGCAGGCGGCGGGCGAATCCCGAGGGTCATGGCTCGTCTCGGTCTCTCGGCTCGACGGCGCGTTCGGGATGCGACACCTCGCCCCTGGGACGGCTGCGACTGACGCCGGACTTGCGGGTCTCGTAAAGACTGCCGCTCACGAATGGCCCGACGTCCAGTGCAAAGCGATCGACCTCGACCCGGCCTATGACAAGACCGCGGGGGCGGACGCGGTTCTGAACGAGATACTGCGCCGAGGGCCCCGCGAAGTTGCGCTCTCGCCGGGCGGGCATTCGACGCTCGAACTGAATCTTTCGCCCCTCAATCACTCATCGCACCTTCGACCGCTGCATCCGGGCGATGTTGTGATCATTTCCGGAGGTGCTCGGGGGGTTACCGCGGAGGTCGCGGTCGTCCTTGCTGAAGCGTTTCAGCCCACGATCGTGCTCCTCGGACGCAGCCCCGAACCGGAGCGTGAGCCGGAATGGCTCGCCTCACTCGACGGGGAAGCCGAGATCAAGAAGGGCCTCGCGAAACGTGCCAACGGGCACGCGACGCCGCATGTCATCGGGGAGCAGTTCCGCAACGTCGCCGCCGGCCGCGAGATCGCGCAAACGCTCCGCCGGATCGAGGCCGCGGGAGGGCGGGCGGTCTACCGCTCGGTCGATGTCCGCGATTCCGAAGCGGTTCGCGCTCAGGTCGACGCGATTCGCAACCAGTACGGTCCCATCCGCGGCCTGATCCACGGCGCGGGCGTGCTGGCGGATCGTCGCATCGAAGACCAGACCGAGGACCAATTTGCCTTCGTGTACGATACGAAGGTCTCAGGACTCAGCGCGTTGCTCGAAGGGGTCGGACGCGACGAGCTCAAAGCGATCGTGATGTTTTCGTCGTCCACGGCGCGGTTTGGGCGCACCGGACAGGTCGCCTATGCCGCGGCGAACGAGGTCCTCAACAAAGTCGCTCAGCGCGAGGCCCAGGCACGACCGGGCTGCCGCGTGCTCTCGATCAACTGGGGGCCGTGGGACGGCGGAATGGTCACCTCGGCGCTCAAGCCGCTGTTCCAGGCCGAAGGCATCGGTCTGATCCCGACGCGAGCAGGCGCCCATTACCTCGTCGAGGAATTGCAAAACGGCGAGTCTCCCAGCCCTGTCGAGATCGTGATCCTCGGACCCGGTTCCCAACCGGTGTCACACCCTCAGGATCCCCCTCGACGCGACGCGCACTCTGAGGTCGCCGCGCCGGCTTTGCCGGTGGTTTTCCAGGTGAGCGTGGGGGTCGATTCACTGCCGATCCTCCGATCGCACATCATCGACGGCCGCCCCGTCTTGCCGATGGCCCTTGCACTCGAATGGCTGGCTCAGGGCGCCCTTCAGCGCAACCCGGGACTCACCTTCGTCGGTGTCGACGACCTCCGACTGCTCAAGGGCATCGTGGTTGCGGACGCTCGTCCTGAGGTCGTACGTATCTGCGCGGGCAAGGCCGTTCGGCAAGGGACGGATTATGTCGTCCCCGTGGAGTTGCGAGGGACCCTGACTGACGGTCGCGACGTCGTCCATGTGCGGGGAGAGGTCGTGCTCGGTGATCGTCTGCCGACGGGCGTTCCCGCGATCGGCCCGCTCGATCTGGTGCCGTATTCGGGCAGTGCAGGTGAGGTGTACCGGAAACTGCTCTTCCACGGAAAGAAGCTGCACGGCATCGAACTCGTTGACGGGTGTGGCGAGTGGGGTGTCTGCGCTTCCGTGTCGACCGCGCCATCGCCTACGGAGTGGATCGAGAATCCCCATCGAAAGACGTGGCTTTCGGACCCTCTCGCGATCGACTGTGCGTTCCAGCTCCTGATCGTCTGGAGCGTCGAGCGCTTCGGCGCTGGTTCGCTCCCGGTTCGAGTCGGTAACTACCGTCAATTCCGCCGTGCGTTCCCAGCGTCCGGGGTGCGGGTCGTCGCTCGGGTAACCGAAGCCAACGAACGCAAGGCGATCTCGGAGATCGAGTTCATCGACGCCGAGGGCGGCTTGGTAGCTCGCATGGACGACTATGAATGCGTGATCGCCGCCTCGCTGAACGACGCGTTCCGGAGGAACCAGGCGATCCCGAGCGCCCCGCGGTGAGAGGGGAGCGCGACAGGATCATGGGGTCGAGAGAACGAGTCGCCATCGTCGGGATGGGGGGGATCTTTCCACGTTCCCCCGATCTCGAGCGGTTCTGGGACCTCATCGTCTCCGCGCGCGACGCCACCGAGGAGCCTCCGCCCGACCGCTGGCTGCTGGATCCTTCTGCGACGTACGACCCTCGCATCGGAGCGCCGGACAAGGTTTATGCCACACGTGGCGGCTTCGTCGCACCGTTCGACCTCGACACCGACGGTCTCGCGATCGATGCGGAGTTGCTAGGACGTCTCGACCCTCAATTTCACCTTGCCCTCTACGCGGCTCGTGCCGCCTGGCGGGATGCGCGGACGGAGGCCTTGGATCGTCAGCGGGTGGGTGTCATTCTCGGCAATATCGTCTTGCCGACGGAGAGCACTTCGCTGCTCGCGCGTTCGGTGCTGGGCCGGACGTTCGAGGAACGCCTGGGCGTTCCTTCGGAGTATCCGTCCTCATTCGAGCCCCTGAATACTTTCGCCGCCGGGCTCCCCGCGGGGATCGTGGCGCAGGCTCTTGGGTTGGGCGGAGGGTCGTTCACGCTCGACGCTGCGTGTGCGTCGTCACTCTACGCCGTCAAGCTGGCCGTTGACGAGCTCCTGGCAGGCCGAACCGATGCCATGCTCGCGGGCGGGCTTTCACGCCCCGACCCTCTCTATACGCAGATGGGCTTCGCCCAGTTGCGGGCGCTCGCCGCGGGGGGAAAACCGCGACCGTTCGACGTCCACGGAGATGGGCTGATCGTCGGCGAAGGGGCGGGGGTATTTATCCTCAAGCGGCTTAGCGACGCGCTCCAGCAGGGCGATACGATTCACGGCGTCATCGCCGGGGCCGGGCTGTCGAACGACGTGGATGGTGGTCTCCTCGCACCCAGTTCCGAAGGGCAATTACGCGCGATGCGCGTGGCGTATGAGCGAGCGGGCTGGGACCCTCGCCACGTCGACCTGATCGAATGCCACGCGACGGGGACGCCGGTGGGCGATGCGGTGGAATTTGCCAGCCTCGGCACGCTCTGGGGTCGCGGGGGTTGGACGCCCGGTCAATGCGTCATCGGCTCAGTCAAATCGAATATCGGCCACGCGCTCACGGCCGCGGGGTCGGCGGGTTTGCTCAAGGTGCTCCTGGCACTCAAATACCGGGTGCTGCCTCCCACGGCGAATTTCACGGCTCCCGCGCCCGGGCTCAAATTGGCCGACAGCCCATTCCGCGTGCTCAATGAGTCTGAACCGTGGGATGCTCCGGGGGATCGACCACGACGCGCGGCGATCAGCGGTTTCGGCTTCGGGGGAATCAACGCACACGTCTTGATCGAGGAATGGGGTCCGGGCGTGGAAGACGCAGTGGTCACGCCTGGGACGAGCCCCGAAGCAACGCCCATTGCGATCGTGGGTATCGGAGCACACGTCGGCCCATGGTCCAAATGCCGTGAGCTTCAAGAGCGGGTGCTGGGTGGGAACAATGCTCGGACTCGCCGCACGGTTAAAGCGGACAGTGACGGCCCCTCCGGCTTGCTCATCCCCCCCTTCCCAAGGGGGGGAAACCATAATTCCCCCCCTTGGGAAGGGGGGGCGAGGGGGGGTGGGGATTCCACCGACCGCTACGAAGCCCGATCGTCAGCCACTGCGGAGCTCGCCCATTGGTGGGGCGTCGAAAGCGCAGACTGGTATCGGCGTCAAACGGGTCGGACGAACGCCCCTAAGGGGTATTTCATTGACGAGCTCGCATTGCCCGTCGACCAGTTTCGCATTCCGCCGCGCGAGCTCGAAGAAATGTTGCCTCAACAGTCCCTCATGCTGCAGGTCGCCGCCGAGGCGATCCGCGACGCGGGCTGGGACGACCGCCCGCGGCCGAGGGCGGGAACGTTTATCGGCATCGGCCTGGATCTTCATACGACGAATTTCCATGTGCGTTGGTCGGTGCGGAAAGAAGCGCGGAAGTGGGCACAGCAGCTAGGGCTCGGGCTTGAAGGGGATGCGTTCGAAGCCTGGGTCGAATCGCTGTGCGACTCAGTGGGCCCTGCCCTCTCGGCCAATCGCACGATGGGTGCGCTCGGCGGGCTCGTCGCGAGCCGGATTGCCCGGGAGTTCCGCATCGGTGGCCCAAGCTTTACGGTTTCGAGCGAGGAAACGTCCGGGACACGTGCGCTTGAAATTGCGGTGCACTTGCTCCGGCAAGGCGAGCTCGATGAAGCCGTCGTCGGCGCGGTTGACCTGCCGGGCGATCCTCGGATGCTCCTCTCTCTCAAGTCACTTGCGGTTCGAGCGAATCCGGTGGGCGAAGGCGCCGTAGCCTTCGTTCTCAAGCGTCTCGAAGATGCCGAGCGCGATGGGGACACCGTTTACGCGGTGATCGGCGGCATCGGAATGGGGACCGAGGGACTTGGCAGGGCGCTGGCTGAGGCGCACACGAATCCGCAACAGATCGGTTACGTTGACGCGGAAGCCGAAGAGGCCGACCACTTCCTTCAAACGATCGAGCTGTCCCACTGCGCTCTCGCCTCGGCGCGGGCCGACGTCGGCTACGTAGGCGCGGCGTCGAGCCTGGTGGCGCTGTTCAAGGCGGTCGCCTGCCTTTATCAACAGATCTTGCCTCCCCTCCGCGAATCGCACACCGCGGCGCCCCACCATCGTTCGTTCGTCGTTCCAACCGCGGCACAGTTCTGGCTGCACGATCGAGCTTCCGGACCGCGCCGGGCCCTCGTCGCTTCGCAAAGCCTGGACGGCAATCGCTCCTTTGTCGTTCTCGCAGAGAATGAACCGTCTGATCGTCAACGAAAGAACGAACGAAACCAACCGCTCGGCGCTCGGCACGCGGCCGTGTTTGCCATTGAGGGACATGACGTATCGTCGTTGTTGCGAGCGGTCGACGACCTCGACGCGCTCGCCGCGCGTTGGGGCAATCCCGATGTGGAATCGCTGGCCCACGCCTGGTTGAGTCGTAACCCGCTCGAGTCGGATCAAAGCTTGGCTGTGACCGCGGTGGCGACAGGTATCGAATCACTCAGAGCCAAGCTGTCGCTCGCGCGCACTGCTCTGAGTGAGCGCTGCGCCGTTCCGTTCTCCGAGGGAGCACGCGGGCTCTATCTTTGCCCGACACTCATCCCGAGCGACTCGCCACGAGAACCGTTCGGACGCACTTCGGGCCTCGCCTTTGTCTACCCGGGGCTCGGCAACCTGTATCCCGGCATGGGGAGGACCCTCTCCGCACAGTGGCCGGAAATCCTGCGGCGCCAGGAGGCCGAGAGCGAACAGTTACGTGCTCAGATGGCACCGGGCGTATTCTGGAACGAAGATCCTCCCGCGACGTTTGCCGATCATTGTGCGCCCATACTCGGGCAGGTCGCCGTCGGGTCGATGGTGACGGACCTCCTTCAGTCGTTCGGCATCGTTCCGGACGCGGCAATCGGCTACAGCCTGGGGGAATCTGTCGCGCTGATCGCGCTCCGTGCGTGGACCGAGCGCGACGAGATGTACCGGCGACTGATGGCCTCCCCCCTCTTCCGCACCGACCTCGCCGGCCGTTGCGACGCGGCCCGGCGGGCCTGGGGAAGTCCGGACACGGAACCGGCCGAGTGGCTCGCAGGCGTCGTGGCGGCTCCGCGAGATGCGGTCGACGCCGCTTTAACGAAACACCCACGGGTCTATCGTCTGATCGTCAACACCCCGAACGAGGTGGTCATCGGCGGAGAGAAAGCGTCCGTGCTCCGGTTTGTGGACGAGCTGGGGTCTCGATTCTTCCCGCTCCCCGTGGTGAGCTCTGTGCATTGCGAGATTGCGCGCCTCGTCGAACGGGAATACTACGACCTCCACCACCTGAAAACGACGCCTCCGCCCGGCGTTCGCTTTTACAGCGGTGCTCATGGACATTCCTACATTCCGAATGCGGAAAGCGCGGCCTCATCCATCGTCGCTCACGCGATCGAGGGGATCGACTTTCCTCGAGTCATCGAACAGGCCTACGCCGACGGCGTCCGCGTCTTCGTCGAAGTCGGACCGGGCAATTCCTGCACCAGGCTGATCGATACGATCCTCGGCGACCTCCCCCACCTGGCAAGACCGGCGTGTTTCGCGGGGCAGGACGAGGTTGTCTCGGTGCTCGACCTGCTCGCGCGATTGATTGCCGAACGCGTGCCCGTCGATCTCGCAACGCTCTACGGTCAACCTCCGGCTATTGCCGGTGATGAGACACGGTCTTCAGACACAAAGTCGCTCAAGACCATCTCGGTGCTCGTAGGCGGTCGACCGTTCGACATTGCCACACCACCCCCTCCAACGATGCCCAGCGTCCGCGCTCCGGATGACCGCAACGGACATCCTCCGCGACCTGAAGTTTCCCCGCCTCGACCGAGAACACCCTTGATCGCACCTCGTGATTCCAGGCTCGCACCGATGCTCGACTCCTCCGAACTCCATGACGGAATCCTCGCGGCTTCGACCGCTCGCTCGGAAGCGCATGAGGCTTATCTGGCCGTTTCGGACCGGCTCGCTCAATCGATGGCCAACCAGCTCGCGTTCCAGATGGCCCTCGTCGAATCGTTGATGAGCCAGCCGGCTCCGGTTCAAGTCGCGGCGGAGGAGACAGTTGTTCAACCTTTGGCACTCGATCGCGATAAGTGCCTTGAGTTCGCGATCGGTTCGATCGGCGCGGTGCTGGGCGAGGCGTTCGCGCCGATCGACACGCACCCGACGCGCGTCCGTTTGCCGGATGAGCCGTTGATGCTCGTCGACCGGATCCTCACGATCGAGGGTGAACCGTGCTCGATGTCGCACGGTCGCGTCGTCACCGAGCACGATGTCCTGGTCGACGGCTGGTATCTCGATGCGGGCCGGATCCCACCCTGTATCGCCATCGAGTCAGGTCAGGCCGACCTCTTTTTGTCGGGTTATCTTGGCATCGATTTCATCACCAAGGGGTTCGCCGTTTATCGGCTACTGGACGCGTCAGTGACGTTTCACCGCGGCTTGCCGCGTCCCGGCGATGTGATCCGTTACGATATCCACATCCACGAATTCTTCTGCCAGGGCGATACGTACCTGTTCCGATTCTCGTTCGAGGCGGACGTCGACGGCGAGCCCCTGCTCTCGATGCGCGACGGCTGTGCGGGGTTCTTCACCGAGCAAGAACTCGCCGCTGGCAAAGGGATCGTCAGCACTGCCCTCGATGTGCGTCCGATGCCGGGAACGATTCCCGACGATTGGGAAGAGCTCGTTCCGATGCACGTCGAGTCCTACGATGAGTCCCAGATCGACGCGCTCCGTCACGGCGACCTGCCTGGCGCGTTTGGCCCCCTGTTCGCGGGTCTTCCTCTCCATGACCCCGCGCGCCTGCCCAGCGACCGAATGACGCTCGTCGACCGTGTGCTCACACTCGACCCGAACGGCGGACGGTTCGGACTCGGACTGATTCGAGGTGAAGCCGATATTCACCCCGGCGACTGGTTCATGGTCTGCCACTTCGTTGACGACCGTGTGATGCCGGGCACGCTGATGTACGAGTGCTGCCTGCACACCTTGCGGATCTATCTAACGCGTCTGGGCTGGGTCGGCGAGCACGACGAGGTAGCCTGGGAGCCTGTCCCCGGCGTCTTGACGCGGCTCCGCTGCCGAGGGCAGGTGATCGAAACGACGCAAAAGGTCGTCTACGAGATCGCGATCAAGGAACTGGGCTACCGGCCCGAACCGTACGCGATTGTCGACACGCTGATGTACGCCGATGGCAAGGCGATCGTCGAGTTCACCAACATGTCGCTTCAGCTTACCGGCCAGACGCGCGACGGACTGCGCCAAATCTGGGCAGGTGTCGTAGCGTACGATCCGCCGGCCGCCCTCTACACGCGCGAACACATCCTCGCGTTCGCGACCGGAAAGCCGTCCGACGCCTTCGGCGCTCCATATCGGGTCTTCGACGAGGAACGCTTCATCGCCCGGCTGCCAGCACCGCCGTACTCGTTCCTCGACCGTGTGACTCATGTTACGGGTGAGCCCTTCAAAATGGCGGCCGGGGGCACGGTCGTCGCCGATTACGACGTTCCTCCGGACGCCTGGTACTTCGACGCCGACCGGCAAACGACGATGCCGTTCGCGGTCCTTCTCGAAGTGGCGCTCCAACCGTGCGGCTGGATGTCGGCGTACATCGGCTCGGCGCTCACGAACGACGCGGACCTCCATTACCGCAATCTCGGCGGGCAGGCTGTGCTGCTGGTTCCGGTAACGCCGGAAATCGGCACCCTCACGACGACCGTTCACGTCACGAAGGTCGCCAATTCGGCCGGCATGATCATCCAGCACTTCGACTTTGACGTGTGTGCGGGGGGCCGGTCCGTTTATCGGGGCGACACCTATTTCGGCTTCTTCCGGCCCGAGGCGCTCGCCGAGCAGGTAGGCATTCGCGAGGCGATGCTCTACCGGCCAACGACCGACGAACTCGGTCGGGCGCACGCGTTTGCGTTCCCTGAAGGTCCGCCGTTCCCTCGCGAGCGCTGGAGGATGGTCGACAAGGTCGACGTGTTCGTCGCCGACGGCGGCCCGGCAGGTCTGGGGTTCATCGAAGGTTCGAAACGAGTGAACCCGGCCGACTGGTTTTTCGAGGCCCATTTCGTTCAGGACCCGGTCTGGCCGGGCTCGTTGGGGTTGGAATCGTTTCTCCAACTGCTTAAAGTCGTAGCCGATGCGCGCTGGGGGTGTGGGCCGGAGACCCGGTTCGAGTCGACCGCCCTGGGCGCGACTCACCGGTGGGTGTACCGGGGCCAGATCATCCCCACGTGCGACAAGGTCACCGTCCAGGCCGTCATAACGGGCGTGGACGATGACCAGAGAACACTGCGGGCGGATGGGTATTTGAGCGTGGACGGGCGCGTGATTTATCAGATGATCGACTTCACGCTCGGCGTCATTGCGGAGAGCCGATGAAATACTCGCGGGTGTACATCGACGCGATGGGTTATGAGCTGCCGCCGGTCGTGGTGACCTCGACCGAGCTCGAAGCACGGCTCAAATCTCTCTACGCGACCCTCCGGATTCCCGAGGGACAACTCGAATCTTTGACCGGCATCAGCGAGCGCCGTTGGTGGGACGAAGGCTACTCCGTCTCCGACGGCGCTCTCGCCGCCGCGCAACATGCCCTGGCGGCGTCGTCCGTGAAGGCGGACGAGCTCGGAGCGCTCATTTACGCGGGCGTTTGCCGCGAGCTGTTCGAGCCCGCAACGGCCTGCCGCGTCGCGGCGGGCCTGGGAGTGAGCTCCGATGCGGCCGTATACGACCTGAGCAACGCGTGTCTCGGCGTGCTGAACGGCATGGTCGAGATCGCGAACCGGATCGAGCTCGGCCAGATTCGTGCGGGGATGGTTGTATCGTGCGAGACAGCTCGCGAGATCAACGAGCTGGCCATCGAGCGGATGCTGGCGTCGGAATCGATGGAGACGTTCAAGCTCTCGGTGGCGACCTTGACGGGGGGGTCCGGGGCGGTCGCCGTCCTGTTGACCGACGACTCGTTCACGCCTCGACCCCGCCGCCGACTCCTCGGCGGTGCCACGCAGACGGCCCCGCAGTTCCACGCCTTGTGTCGCTGGGGCATGGAAGCGATGCGACCGTTTGGGTTCCAGCAATTCATGTCCACGGATTCGGTGGCCGTCCTCAAGCACGGTGTTGAGCTCGGCCAGCGCACCTGGGCCGCGCTTCTACGCAAGCTTGGCTGGATGAAGGACCAGGTCGACAAGGTCATCTGCCACCAGGTCGGCTCCAGCCATCAGGAGACGATCCTGAAACTGCTCGGAATCGACGCAAACAAAGACTTTTCGACATATCCCTATTTGGGCAACATCGGGACGGTCTCGCTCCCGCTCACGGCGGCCCTGGCTGAGGACCGTGAGTTTCTCAAGCCGGGCGATCGCGTGGCTTTCCTCGGCATCGGCAGCGGCTTAAACTGCCTGATGCTAGGCCTGGAATGGTGAGGGGCATGAGCACGCCGCTAGAGGATTTTCGCCGTACTCATCCCGGCCGTGACCTGGATCGGAATGGGCTCCGTTACCACTATCTGGACGAGGGGGACGGCGAACCGGTCGTGATGGTTCACGGGAACCCGTCGTGGTCGTTCTACTACCGGAAGCTGGTTGAAGCGCTGAGTCCGTCGTACCGGACCATCGTGCCCGACCATATTGGCTGCGGGTATTCCGACAAGCCCGATGATTCGCGCTACGCGTACACACTGCAAAGTCGCGTGGACGATCTGGAGGCGCTTCTCGATCACCTTCGAATTGACGCGGGGATCACGCTCGTCGTACATGACTGGGGCGGGATGATCGGCATGACGTACGCGGCGCGTCATCCCGAGCGCATCGCGCGGCTGGTCATCCTCAACACAGCGGCGTTTCATCTGCCGGCGACGAAGCGATTTCCTTGGCCGCTCTGGGTGTGTCGCAATTCACCGCTCGGCGCGTTCATGGTGCGCGGGTTGAACCTCTTCGCGAAGGGCACGGCGCACATCGGCTGCAAACACCATCCCATGCCCAAAGCCGTTCGGCAGGCGTATGCTGCGCCGTACGACTCGTGGGCGGCTCGGATTGCGATTCATCGTTTCGTGCAGGATATCCCCTTGCGGCCGGGTGATCGCGGTTACGCGATCGTGACGGAAGTCCACGAACGGTTGCACCTGTTGGCCAATGTGCCGATGCTGATCGGTTGGGGCATGAAGGATTTCGTGTTCGATCATCACTTCCTGGCCGAATGGGAGCGCCGGTTTCCCCGTGCTGAAGTTCATCGGTACGCACAGGCGGGACATTACATCCTGGAGGACGAGGCCGACGTGCTCGTTCCGCTTGTGGCGTCGTTCCTGGCGGCGCACCCGGTGGCGCGGGAGGCGGTGTGATCGCCCACGATTCCGTGAACATCGCCGCTCGACTCGTGGCGATGGCTGAGAGCCAGCCGGAAGCGACCGCCGTCTTGTGCCCGGCCGGGCGCAGGACCGGCCGAGTTCCTCGCTACACGCGCTGGAGCTTTCGCGAACTCAACGAGAACAGTGACGCGCTTGCGCGCGGGTTGGGGCTCGTCGGTGTTCGCCGAGGCATCCGAACGGTCTTGATGGTGAAGCCGAGTCTCGAATTCTTTGCGCTGACGTTTGCGTTGTTCAAAGCCGGGGCGGTTCCGGTTCTGATTGACCCCGGAATGGGCGTCAAGAACATCGGCAAGTGCTTGGACGATGCCGCCCCGGAGGCGTTTATCGGGATTCCCCGTGCGCAAGTGGCGCGTCAGGTCCTGGGATGGGGCAAGCGGTCGATTCGCGTTTCAGTTACGGTTCAGCGAGCACCGTGGATCCGTTTGAATTTGTTAAATCCGCGGAGAAAAAGTGATTCCGCCGCTCACGACAACTCCCCCCCTTGGGAAGGGGGGGTTAGGGGGGGTGGGGAGTGGACCGGCTCGCGCAGCACCGCCCTGCGAGCCGCCCGCAGCCTGGCGCTCGGCCCATGCTGGCCGTTTGAAGGGATCGGTCTCGATCGAATTTGGGCCGCCGGCAACTCCAACGACCCGTTCCCCATCGCTCCGACCGAGCCCGATGAGATGGCCGCGATCCTCTTCACCAGCGGTAGCACCGGTCCTCCGAAAGGCGCGGTCTACACACACGCGATGTTCTCCGCCCAGGTGGAAATCCTGCGCTCGCAATATGGAATCGAGCCCGGCGAGATCGATCTCTGCACGTTCCCTCTCTTCGCGTTGTTCGCTCCCGCGCTCGGCATGACGGCCATCATCCCGAAAATGGACGCTACGCGTCCGGCGCATGTCGATCCGACACAGATCACCAGCCCGATCGAGAGTTTCGGAGTAACGAACCTCTTCGGTTCGCCGGCCCTGCTCAAGCGTGTGGGGTGGTACGCCGCGGAACGCAACATCAAGCTGCCCTCACTACGTCGGGTGGTTTCCGCGGGAGCTCCCGTTCCCGCAAAGGTCATCGAAACGTTTTCGCAAGCGTTGACTCCAGACACCCAGATCTTTACGCCCTACGGTGCCACCGAATCGTTGCCGGTGGCCTCGATTGGCTCGCACGAGATCCTCAGCGAAACCCGACAGGCGACCGACCAAGGAGCGGGTGTGTGTGTCGGACGAGTCTCGGAGGGAATGCGGGTCGAAATCATCCGAATCTCCGACGACCCGATCGCCGAATGGTCCGACGACCTGCTCGAACCCAACGGCACCATTGGTGAAATCACCGTCCAGGGACCGGTCGTGTCTCGCGAGTACATCCATCGACCCGAAGCCACCGCGCTCGCCAAGATCGCCGATCCGAACGGCGGCTTCTGGCATCGGATGGGGGACGTCGGCTACCGAGACTCGCTCGGTCGTATCTGGTTCTGTGGCCGCAAATCACACCGCGTCATCACCGCGAACGGGACGCTGTTCACGATCCCTTGCGAGGCCGTCTTCAATACGCACCCATCGGTCGTGCGGACGGCACTTGTGGGTGTAGGGCAACCGGGTGCGAAGACGCCCGTGCTTTGTGTCGAGCTCCTTGGAAAATCGCCCAAATCAGGCGAGCGCGCGCGACTCATCAACGAACTCCGAGAACTGGGGGATCGCTTTCCCCATACGCGCGAAATTCAGACGTTCCTGTTTCATGCCTCGTTCCCGGTCGACATTCGCCACAACTCCAAGATCTTCCGTGAAAAGCTCGCCGCGTGGGCCGCAAGGAAACTCCGATGAGGGCGTTGGTCACCGGCGGCGGCGGCTTTCTCGGCAGCGCGATCATCCGTCTCTTGATCGCTCGCGGTGATTCGGTTCGCAGCCTTGCCCGAGGCGATTATCCCGAGCTTCGTGCACTTGGTGTTGCTACGATGCGCGGCGATCTCGCTGAGAGGACCGTCGCCAACGCGGCGGTGGAGGACTGCGACACTGTATTCCACGTGGCGGCGAAAGCCGGGATTTGGGGACCACGCACGGAGTTCGAGCGCGCCAACGTCACCGCGACGGATCGCGTGATCGAAGCATGCCGTCTCAAGGGCGTTCGAAATCTCGTGTTCACCAGCTCGCCGAGCGTCGTATTCCATGGCCGGGACATGGAAGGCGTCGACGAGTCGGTGCCCTACCCTGACCACTTCGAGGCCGCCTATCCGGAAACCAAGGCTCGCGCCGAGAAATTGGTGTTGAAGGCGAACGGTCCCGATCTCGCGACGGTGGCGCTCCGTCCGCATCTGATTTGGGGGCCTGGCGATCGCCACCTGGTGCCCCGGATCATCGCTCGCGGACGCGCAGGCCGACTGCGCCGGATCGGGACGCGAAACCCGCTGGTGGATTCGATCTACATCGACAACGCGGCCGAGGCCCACCTGCTCGCGGCCGATCGGTTACAGCCCGGAGCGCCGATCGCTGGCCGCGCCTACTTCCTCTCGCAGGGCGAGCCGTGGCCCGTCTGGGACCTCGTCAACGGAATCCTCGCCGCGGCCCATCTGCCGCCTGTGTCGAGGACGGTGCCTATCAATCTCGCGCTCGCGGCCGGCTCGATTCTGGAGACGCTCTACCGCGTAACCGGTTCGCAGACCGAGCCACCCATGACGCGATTCCTGGCACGAGAGTTATCAACATCACACTGGTTCAACATCGACGCGGCCCGGCGCGATCTGGGATATGAGCCACGCGTGAGTGTCGAGGAAGGTCTGAAGAGGCTCGAACAAGCCTTGACTGAAGCGGCGCGCTGACCGCGCGGCAAATCGCTTCTCTCGTAGACTTGATGGTTGCGTCGCGGAGAGATTCGTGACGTTTCGGCGGTTTCTCCGCGACTTAACCACTTTCAAGTCTGGGTTTTCGGGCAATTCTCATGCCCTTCGGTACACGCCAAAACGAACGAATTAATGGCTTTTCGCAAGTACCTGCGGTCATGAGAATTGCGACGACAACCATACCAGGGTGGGTCGGAGCGCCGCGCAGCGGCGCGAGGCCCAC
>DAIDJG010000504.1 GCA_027451445.1 Singulisphaera sp. | reverse complement strand
CTCCGAGTCTTCGAGGTGCCTGTCCCCGTTTTCCGGCGGAGCGGGAAGCGAGAAATGGGGACAGGCACCGTCCGAAGACGTCCGGAGCCAGTCCCTATTTCTCGCTTCCCGCCCTATTGGGACAGAGTCTAACGTGATCCGTCTGAGGCCGGGTGGCCACACTGGACGTGATCTCTTAAAGAGCTGCGAGGATCACCCCCGACTTCATCGACGCCTTGATCGGCCCTACTCCGCTCTTGCAAGTTGGACCGGACAGTCATTCTCGATTGCCCACCACCCATTGTAAGGATCGAGGATCAATCCGTCGCCGACACGTGCCAGGTACTCCGAAACCATGCCGGCCAGCACCACTCCCATGTCCTCCAACTGGCCCAGACCGAGTTCGAGGGCGACCACCTCGACGATCCGCCCCAGATGCGAGAGAATCACCTCCTTCCCATCGCCGTGGACTCGAGCGAGACGTTCCTCCGCCTCCTCTCGCTCTTCCTCGATCCTCTCCGGGTCCGACCAGATGTGAATGAGGATCGGTCGGAATCCTGGTTGGCCGTAAGTGAGCCGGAATCGCACGCCGTCTGTCCCGTCATCCCGATCCAGTTTCAAAGACGCGAGGGCTTGGTCTACAACCTCATCGGAATCGATTCCGTACATCTCGGCAGCCGTATGGAAATCCCAGCCGTTGATCTCGGACTGAATCTCCGCGACGGTCACATGCTCTACCGAGCGAGAGCAGTAAACGGTGAACCAGGCTGCCATCTCCTCCTCCATCGCCAAACCGGCGCGGTCATGTGCAGAATTACCAAATCCACGGCAACAATCACTCAACCCGCTGCTCACAAAGCGTATACTCGCCTGAGAACGCGGTTCGCACAATGCTCTCCTCGCAAGGGAAGCGAACTGAGCGAGAGACAATAGAGCGCATAAGGTAAAAAAGTGAGCAAACACGACATCCATCTCGAACTGCCAGCGACGCCGAGCCTCGTGTGTCGCCCTGCGAGTGCCCAGGAAAGGTCGAGAAGGAGCCAGCACCCGATCGTAAACAACCAGTAGCTATTCTGATAATCATGCGCACCGGTGAACGAAACGCACAGGAACGCCATGGCGGCGAGAAGCAACCAGAGCTCCAAAACGTGCCGGATCGTTTCGAGAGTCGTGCGAATCGACATGGTGCCCCTAACGACCAGTCGAGCCGGCCGGCGTATCGCCTGCGCGTTTGGGATGGATGTTGATGACGTGCCTTGGCTGGAAGTGGACCTTCATGCCCGGTCGCATCATGTCGGTGGTGACCGGCCGGTTGTCCAGAGCTCCGACATAGCCGTGGGCGTCCTTATCCTCGACAACGACCCACATGCGCTCGACTTGCGACTCGCCATCCTTTGTGATGTTGAACATCAGCTTGACGATCTGGCCGGGCACCAGGGCCTGTCGTGCCGCGAGGCTCGGGATTTTGAATGTGTCGGGCGCCTCGCGATGACGCTGTTCACCGTCATCGAGAGAGTAGGTGACGCCCGGTTCAACCCGGACCGAAGCGGCGACGAGGCCGTCGCCTCCGCGGTGACACGCGATGGGTACGACGGCGAGTAGGCTCAGGGCCATCGCAGAAGTTTTCGCACGCAGCATCATCGCACTCCGCGCCGCTTATCACGATCACTCGGCCGACGACGTCGGGACGTCGCCCGCATCCGGTTGCTGGGTGGCGGCCGAAAGCCATTCTTGAAGGGCTTCAATTGCGCCGCGGTCCCTTTTTACGAACCATCGTTCCGGTTGCTGAGCCAGGAGCCGAGCTTCCGCATTCTTGTACCCTTTGAGCTTGACCAGATCGTGCGCGACTTCGCGCTTCAGACTCTCCATGAAAGCATTCGCTGCCGGCGTGAGCCTATTGTGAGGGACGCTGTTCGCGTGCTTCACGACGTATCGAACGAGAGTCGAGAACGGAAAATCGTATGAGTTGACCGGATACTTGGAATTGAATCGGTAAGCAACTCCCGATAGACCGTCGAGGACGGCGACAAGCCAGTTCACGTCCGCTACGGCTCGCGAGCGGAGGAGCGACTTGATGAGCGGATTCCAGTGAAAGTCATGGACCAGCCGGAGGTCGCCGAGAACGTTCACCTGCCAGGTGCAGGCGTCTAATGGGGCGTGAGCCAGCGCCTTGAGGATCGCAAGAAGGATCGCACGACGAACCGACTCCGATGCGGCCAGTATCAACCGCCCCATCTTCAGAGCGTCAGGGGCATCCTTGTGGCGATTGGAGTGGATTGCCTCGTGTAAGTAGAGGATCGCTGCCTCGCGCGGGTGCAAACCGACCGCCTCCGGCCTGGCGACCCACCTGTCAACAATCCTCATCACGCGCGCTCGCTGTGCGTTGATCAATCGCTGTCGTTTGGCTTCGTCAACAATTTCCATCAGGCGTGCCCGTGGCATGTTGTGGATCCCTCAAGCGCGTCGCGAACCCTCAAAGCCGCTGCGTTCCAGTTCAGTGGTCCACGCACCGGGTCAAATGTGACCAATGGTTAGGCTGATGGCCTACCAACCTTCTGGCCAACCGCCCGGCGGGGCCTGCAACTTGCTCAGGAAGAACTCAAGATACTTCGGATCATCGTGCTCGAACAGCGCACGCCCCTCCGAGAGGTAGGCCGGTACAAACCAGTTCGCCGCCTCCGTCTCGTCCCCCAGTTCGTACAGGCTCTGGCCAAGTCGTAGCCGAAGGAACGGGTTATCGAGTTCCGCCCCACACCGGAAGGCGTGCTGCACCGCTTGTCGGCAATCTTCCCATTGGCCCAGGTGGAAATGACAGTCGGCGATCGCCCCCAGGATTGGAATTGCGGGATCCTGCTCCTCCCGCGGTTCGGGAAGCGCCAACCATGCCGCCTGGAATTTACGGAGCGCCTCAAGATCTTTCCCGTCGTCAGCAAGCTCATTGCCAGCGGCCAGGAGCTCTTCAGCCGCGTCCAACGCGTCACCCATTGGCGTGCACTCCTCCACCTAACGACCCGGTTCAGCGGCCGACGATCTCGGTCCGCTCCGAAGAAGCGTCAGGTGCTCCCCGCCTCAATCCGCATCGGTAAGCTTGAAGTCAAATAACACCAATTCCTCGATTGGATCTTGCCAGAGCTCAAGACCCAGGAGGCCGCTCTTGACCGGAACGATGCTCGTCTCGAAATAGTCCTTGCGCCCCTTGACGCGAGCCAACGCACGGAATTGCATGTCCTGCGCGAACGGGTTCTTCGTCACGAGGATGAGATTATCGCCCATCTTGCGGAAGTCGAATGTCGGTGTCGGGGGCTTCTCCGTGGGATTCTTGACCTCTTTCGGATCGGTCAGTGCATTTCCCGACTGCTGGAACTGAACGACGAGCTTCTTACCGGGCTCGATCGTCAGTTTGTCCTTCAACTTCGCGGGATCAACCTTGTCACCGGCAGAGGCAACCGCAGTCGCGGCCACGGTGAATAGAAGGACCTTGAAGGTACGGGCGATGCTCATGGTTCGATCTCGCCAGAGTGGGAAATACCGTTTAACGATCCAGATCACCCGCCCGGACCACGTGAGTGTCCTATGAACATTCTGAAATGGACAACGCGGGCAGGGTCAGCTACAGCGCCACGTTTGGCCCGGCACACCGCAATTCGAAGAATCACGCTCGACCAACGGGGGCTTCGGGCGGAAGCTTGTAGCCGAGAATCCGGCCGACGCGCGCCAGGGCCTTCATCAACCAGTGAGGCGGCTTCACCGAGACAATCTCCTGCGGATGTTCCGAAAACAGCATCGCCAGGAGAACTGCCGATCGCAACCCCTTCGGCGGGAATGTCACCCTCCCTGAGCAGGCCACGGCGTGAAGCCTGCGGAAGAACCGCTCGAACTGCTGTGCGGGCCTGTGCACGTTGACCAGCCTGACCTCGGCCCCGCTCTCGTTCTTGAGCGTGTGAGGTGTCCCCGCCGGGACGGTGACCGATTCACCCGCGACCAGCTTCTTCCACTCGCCG
This sequence comes from Singulisphaera sp., assembly GCA_027451445.1. GTDB lineage: Bacteria > Planctomycetota > Planctomycetia > Isosphaerales > Isosphaeraceae > DAIDJG01. Next base: position 820 of record DAIDJG010000504.1, on the reverse strand, counting down.
CCGACGCAGACATCCAGCGTTCCCGAAACCACCGCGTAGCTCTCCTCGGCAGAGGGGTGGCTATGCAGCGGTGGCCCGGCGAAGTCTGGTCCAATCACGTTGATGGCCTCGAACCGTTCGCCCCCGGTGTCCGCGGTGGACTTGGTGATCTCCCACCACATGCCCATCGCGCCGAAGTCCAGAATGCGGATTTGACTCGCGGTTTCCATGCCGCTCCTTCTCATGAGAGGATGTATTATGACGGGCCGAACGACCCTGTTCAGCGGCCCGCGCAGCGGCTCCGCCGCATCCGACAGTTAACGTTCATTCTTCCAACTCTCGACGGTGTCGATTTCCCAACCGGATGCGCCCCGCCGCATCTTGTAGAGACGACCTGAATGCGACGCGAAGCCGTCGTCGCCTACTCCGACCTGTGCGCGATCTGCGTTGACAACCGCGATGGAAATGGGAAACCTCTCGCCTTTTGCACGCACCATCGCTTCGATCTGCCTGAGGGCATCCTCATCAAGCAAGTTCGCCTCATTATAGATGATAGGAAACTTCGACACCTCAGATTTTCGAATAAGGTAAGCAATCACGCCTGACGACACGACTATGGCAGCGACTGCGACCAAGACCCAGATTTTACTCATTCGGCAAGAGCCCTAATCTGCTGCGGTTTACGATCGCGTTGCGCACACGGGAGGGCGAGGCTCCGTCCCAATGGCACTAAGCTTCTCTTGAAACATCGAGGTCCTTCCTGACATAAAACGTTGTACCAAAGGCGTTTTTCGTCAGGAGGACCTCGATGTTCACGGATGATCTCCGGCACCAGGTGTGG
>DAIDJG010000503.1 GCA_027451445.1 Singulisphaera sp. | reverse complement strand
GCATCGGCTGGCCAGCCGACGAGAACGAACATGGCGACGGTGGCTGAAAAACAGCCTTGTTCGAGCGATCGCCGCCTGTTGGATCATAAGTGCAAACCTTGCAAGGAGTTCTACCAGGAAAAAAGTGTCGGGTCGCCAGCCTTGGGAAGGGGGGGTTGGGGGGTGGGGAGTCAGCGATCGAGTACACCAGTAGTACGCGCCGATGTTCTCCGTTGGCCGCTGCGCTGCCCCAGCCCGTGAACCCACCCGGTAACGATGCTATAGACTCAAATAATGCCTTGTTTACGCGCTCCCGCCTGGGAATGCCGTCTTGGCTGCTCTGCGGCCGCAATTCCCCGGCTCGAAGAGACGCAGTGCGTGGGGGACTGCATTGCCACGCAGAGCGAGAGAACGAGGAAGATTTGCTTCAACTGGCGGTTAAAAATCACGGTGTAGTTACCAAGGCTCGCCGCCCGACGACTTGCGGCGTGGGTCATTCCCGATCGACCTCACGAACCAGGGTCCGCAGGCGGAATCACGAGATCGGGTAGTTCGATCGCCTGTGCGTCCTGAACATTGAATCCGACGGTCGTGCGGACTCCGGTAGGGCGTCCGTCCTTCAGGTGCGGCACCAGAATCTCTCCGTCTGATCCGACGGGCGCCCCCTTGTAGACGAACCGACCCATGTCGTCCGTCATGAGTCCCACGACCAGGTGAGCGGATTGGGAATAGTCCGAGCCGCTGTTCAGCTTGAACCCCAATCTGCGCTTCGCCTGGGGCTTGCCGTTCGTGTCCATGACACGCCCCGAGATCTGCGCCGCGGACGCAATCACCACCGTCACGCCGTCCACCTTATCGTTGACAGGAGTGAAAGCCCCAAGCGTTCCGTCCGCGCTCCGGGCCAGGAGGATGAACCCGTCGATCACGCGCAACTGACGGACCAGTTTGAACCGTCCTTGCTCATCCGTAAGGACACTAGGCCCGCTTGACGACCCACCCACCGGTATGCAAAACACGATCGCCTTGGAGACCGGTCGGTTACCGGCCGGCGTTTTCTCGATCACGGTACCGGTGATATACGTTACCTGAGGCAGTTCTTTCAGGGCAAAGTCCTGGACGATCTCAGGCTGTTCCTTCACCTCGACCACCGTCGGTTCGACGCGAGCCATCCGCGGCCCGATGAGCGTGTATCGGCCTGGTCCGACCCGGAACTGGTACCGGCCGTCGGCGTCGGGGAACGCATTCCGAAGCATAACGAGTTGCGGGCGCTCACCCGACGGACCGCCAAGTTCCCTCGGGAGCGGTCCTCCCTCGAACCTCAGTCCGACCGGCGAATCAACCGAGGGTTTTTGGTCGGGACCCGCAGTGACCCGTCCGTGCAAAAGCGTCCCGCGATCGAGCGTAAAGTCGATCCCGTCGCGCGGCTGGCCCTCCCGCACGATGACACCACTGTGTATGGGCGCGGCCCAGGCGTCGTCGATTACGCCGACCATGTACGCGAGATTCGGAGCGACATTCGCCGTGTAGACACCGTCGTTGTCGGTCGTCAAGGGTACGGAATTGTATCGCGTGGAAACTGCTCCAGTCCCACTCACCGAGACCAGGACACCAGGTGCCGGGCGGCCATCGCGAAACCGCACCGTGCCCGAGAGCCGCGTCTTTCGGAGCATGCGGAAGGTGGTTTCGACGAAATCAACCGCTATGAGTATCGGTGGCTCAGGGCAGAAAAATGCGTCCGACCGAACCTCAAACGAGTTATAGAGCGCAACTCCTTTGGGGAGCCAATCGAAGACAGCGACACCGTTCTGGTCTGTCGTCCCTGTCATCGTTACACCCCGGGCCAGGTTCGAGATCAAGCCGAGTCTTCCGGACCTTGGAAGTCTTTCGGGCGCGATGACGACACCGGGGACAGGGTCACCCTGGGAATCGACCGCCTTGATCCGCACGGTGCGAGCCCCGTCGAGGACCAACGCAACCTCGTTTGGAACCAGCGTGTTTTCTCCCGCCGGCCGTTGGGATTCGTCCGCGAAAAAGTCGAACCCACGTCCCGACTTGAATGCGACGACCCAGTTGAGAGATTGGTCGGCAGGCACACGCAGTGTCGCGCTCCCTTCAGCGTCGGTCTTGGCGTGGACTGAGAAGAGCAACCGGGTGTTTGCCTCGACGACGGCGTCGGGAATCGGCGCTCCGCCAGCGTCGTTGACCTGTACCTTGAGCGGACGACCCGGCTTGACGACGACTCGGACGAGCCCCAGACCGCGGAACTCGCGCGCCGCGGGATAGCGAACGACCCCGAAGTCCGTGCCGCCAGCGGTTTCCGCGATGAACCCACCCGCTCGCCCCAGAGAATCACGGAGTGTGAATCGACCATCGGCGCCGGAAACCGCGCTGCTCTCCGGTGGTCGGCCGAACAAAGCACGGACGGTCGCCCCCGCGACGGCCTGGCCGCGCTCGTCGACGACAATCCCTTCGACGCGCTTAACGTTCGGTGCGCCTCCTTCGGGAGCGGCGACGTTTTCCGGCTTGCGTGGCTCTGGGGCATCCGCACGCGCTTGGGGATCCCACCGAATCGCGGACAGAAGCATGCCAATCGCCGCGATCGCGATGACACCGACAATCTTGATCAGGACGGGAACGTGCGTCCGCGAATCCCTCTTGGTGTCAACGAGTCCGGCGACACGACTGGCAAGCGTCCACCGATCGCCCAGCAGGCCGAGGGCCGGACGGGCCGAGCCCGCCGGGCGGCAAATCTCAGTCAAGGCAACAAGAGTCCGCGCGTAGTCACAGGCATCAGTCGATCGCAGCACGAAGTTGTCGCAGACCTCTTCACGGGCGCGCGCGAGTTGCCCATTAACGTAGTGAATGAGCGGATACGGCCAAAACAGCGAGCCCGCGACCCGTTGCATCATGCCGACCCACACATCGCGGCGGATCCAATGGGCGCCTTCGTGAACGAGGACGTCGCACAACTCACGCTCTGTGAGCGATTCGGCGAGGCCGGCGGGCAGAACGATTCCGGGTTGAATCCAACCGATCGCGATTGGCCCCGCAACCGCGTCAGACGCCATGATCGCGGGCAGCCTGGAGACGCCGAGCCGCTCCCGGACCTTAGCGAAGGCCTGGCCGTACCGTGATTCTTCGAGTCGCCTCGTCGCACGCGAAAGCCTTGAGAGCCGGTGTATCCCTACGACGGCGCGGACAATCCCCAATATGACACCTACCGACCACAACAACACGCAGCTTCCCCCGACAGCATTGCGCCAATTTGCTTTCCGAGGAAGGGTGGCCGTTGAGGCGAGTGCGACATCGGGAACCAAGGCATCTGTCGACGGGTCTGCGTGCGTGGTCGAACGAGCGAATCCTTTTTCTCCGGTGGCGACGACTTCATCGACGGCATCTGCCCGATTCGTAGCCACGGCCTCAACGGATCTCGCATTGGAAAACGGCAGGCCTACGCTCCACACTTGCAGCCCCAGGCGCTCCGAGAGCGCCACCGCGGCCGGCGTCAAAATGCCCCATATGAGTGCGCCCAGCCAGAGCCCATGCCGTACAGCGGCGTTTCGACGAAAGAGGAACCGCGACACGAATGCCACCACCACGATGACGACCGTGGCCTGCAACGCAGCAAGAATAACGAACCGCATCACGACGGGACCGGGGGCGAAGAGTTCGAGAAAGTTCATGGCTTTTTACCCTCCGCTTGCGCGATCAGCTTCCGAATCCGCGCCGCCTCTTCCTTCGAGATTCCCCGTCCATGCAGGAGCGCCAGGACCAGCCCCTCGGCCGAGCCTTCGAACACAGTGTCGACAAGCCGACGAATCATCGTCCCAAGCGTTGCCTCGCGCGGCAGCGTGGCGCGATAGCGAAACGCATGGCCATCCTCGTCACACGCGACCCAACCCTTCTCCTGAAGGCGTGTGAGCATCGTCAGCACCGTATTCCGCGCGACCTTCCGGCGCTCGGCGAGCGCCTTCCAGACATCCGCCACCGTCACTTCACCACGGTCCCAGACGATGTTCATGATCTCAAGCTGGGCCTCCGATAGCGGCGGCCTCAGGTTCGCGTCGCTCATGAATCGCCAGCTCCGGCAGAGCGTTTTACTTACATCTGTCGGCATGATACCTACGGGCGTAGTCAACCGCAAGAGAGTTGAGCCGACTGGTTGCAAGATTCTTGAACGGGGTCAACGATGTCGATGCGCAAAGAAGGAAAGCCTGGGGTCGCCAAGATCGAGCGGAGCGTCCCAGGCTCAACCGCCGTCTTAATCGATATCGATGCGCACGAAGTCTGTACCCGGCGAAAATCCGGGCCTCCCGCACGAGACGTTCAGGGGCGGCTTCACTTCGGCTCGGACTTCGGCCACTTCAGATGCTTGTGAAGAAAGTCGAATGTGCCATCACCGTTGATCGTATGCCCGCCGTTGAAGAACTCGATCGCAGTTCGATCGGCAAGCCCAAGATTGTCATACACCCAGCGCGTCTTGGCATACTCCGACGCCACCCACTCGTCCGGTGCCACGCCGTCGTGATGTCCGCGTTCGACCATGAACGGCCGAGGAACCATCAAGTACGACAATTCCGAATAGTTGAACGTGTTGCCCATATTGAAATAGGGCATTTCCCACTCGATCGTGAACATAAAGCTATAATCACTGTCCGTCGAGGCGACCTTGCGTGCCCAGTCGTTGAAGTCGCCCGAGCAGATCGAGAGGCAATAGTCCGTGAGCAAAGGCGGCACGCGGACCGCAGTCTCGCCACCGTAGCTGAGTCCGTAGAATGCGATTCGTTCACGATCCACAAACGGCAGAGACGCAAGCCAGCTCAGGATCTGCTGGTGTTGTGCCGTGATGAACGAGAACATCGACAGCTTGAGCGGGTTCCCTTTCCGATTCAGCATACGGTACAGGTCTTCACCGCGATAGAGGTTATGAGGCGCAAAGGTGATGAAGCCGCGATCGGCCAGCCGCGCGGCGAAGTCGTGATAGGCCGGCAGATCGCCCTCGATCACGTCCCTGGGAACGCCGTTTCGCCCGTGCTGGCAGACGACAACCGGTCGTTTCTCACCGTCCTTCACGTCTTTCGGCACCAGAAGCACACCCCAGGCGAACACGTCGGGAAAGACGTCAAGCATCACCTCGTAACCCGTCCACTTCGGGCGATCGTAAACTTTCCGCGTGCGCGGGCGGGGTGGAAGGACGGGGTCGTCCACGCGGCCAATTACCTCCTCGGCAAGCACCTTCCGAAAGGGCGCCACTTCATGGGCGAACACGTCCGCGGACAGCTCCTTCACGCGAAACATGCGAAAGCGCTCGCCGCGCGATGCCAGGGTACGAATGAGCGTGGTCTTATCGAGCAGGAACGCGCGACGAACCGTGTCGCTCTCAGCGAGGAGATGTTGGACGTGATCCTCTAACTCCTTGACCTGGCGTCGCTGACGTTCGCTCCCATCGAACGACTTGCGGGCATCGACGAGTGGAGTCTCACTCATCTCCATCCCCGATTCAACACCAAGCAGACCGGCGAAACGCACAAGAGCGGACTGACCGAGGAAGCTCGAGACTGCCGAGTCGTCCGAGGACACAAGAACACGCTTCTGGAAACCCGCCGGCAACAAATCGTCGATCCGCTTCCATTCGCGGACGACGTCGGCCCGTTGCGGCGTGCTCAGCGTGCCGACGGCGGCCCCGCCTCGCCGGCCTTTCGGAATCGGGGGCGGTCCTTCGATGCGCGGCCCCTCGCTCGGCTCCACGACCAGGCCGCGAGGCGCAATCAGAGTCGCGATCTCGGCGTCGCCGAATTCACGCAATAAACCCCACACGTTCCGATAGACGGGCTCTTGCCAGACGTGCTGTCGGGAATCGAAATACCCGCTGACGAGCGCTGCGTCGATCCTCGGTTCGACGCCCGCGGCGTAGAACGCGATCAATCCGCCTTCGCCGTATCCCGCCACGCCGACCTTCGATCCCGTCTGTTTCTTGATCGCCTCGACCGCGGCGAGCGTCTTCTGCACTTCATACCCGATGACGTGCCGGCCCATCTGGTAGGCCTGTCGGTAGATCCACTCACGGTGCGGCTGATTGGTCATCCCAATGCGCGGATTTCCGGAGAATTCGATACCGCGACTGATCAACGTGGGCACCACCACGCGGAAACCGTTGGTCGCGAGGCGGCGGGCAAATTGGGACTCGGGGGCGATTCCCGGACGAAGGCCCGCGACCTGCTCGGGCGTCTGGTCGGCATCCGGCAAGGCGATGACATTGCCGGCGATCCGCCCTTTCGGCTCCAGCATCAGCCCTTCGCCATGCACACCCTCCAGCACCGGCCAGCGCACCTGGTAGACGCGAAACGCCTCGGTCTCGGCGACCAGGCTCGGACTCTCGTCGTCGCCAAACCGCTCGAAGCTCGCGGGCACGCGCCCGTCAACGACGCCGAGAATCTTCCGAAACGATTCCCGATTCACCTGAATCGATCGCTCGTAAGCTTCTGCTGACGTCGTATCGCGTTTCCAGTGCGTCGCCCTTTTCTTGACGGACTCGTCGAGCTTGCGTTCCGTGAAACGGTGGAGGCCGTCGAGCATCTTCCGCGAGAGGTCACCCTCATCGTTCAGCGGCTGAGTGTCCGGGAGCATGACGACCGGCTCGGCGAACGCAGGAGCACAGCCGAGGAGGAGGGCGAAGCACAAGGCGCGAATCATGCGCAAACGACTCCGGATTACTTGGTTTTCTCGGTTTGTGAGGCAACCTTTTTCATGTCTCGCTCCCCGTCACCGATCCGGAAGAGCACGCCGGTCACCCGGACCTGTTCGTCCTTGCGGAACGTGAAGCGGCCGTCCGTAAAGGGCATGTCGAACACCGTCTCGGAGATCGGTTCCATAACCAACGGCTGTGGGCGGAAGGGGAAAGTAACGACAAGGTGATTCTTTTCTCGTGTAATGGTGGCCTTGGCGCCGCCGGAGTCCCCGTTGAGCAGGTATTGACCCGTGTACCGATCGAGCACCGTATCCGGAAGCGTGATCACGTTCGGCCGAGCGAGTTGCTCGGTGGTCGGAGCCGGGCGTTCGGGGAGCTCGCGGAGCCAGATGTTGCGGAAGCGGACGGGGTGTCTATGGTCCTGGAGCGTGATTGGCCCCCGGTCGCCGACGTCCGTGTACGGCAGCCACTTCAGCCAGGACGTGGGTCCGAACGGTTCCTCGTTGTTCTGAACGAGGATCCCATTAAGGAAGACCGTCACTCGCGCGGGTTCGAGAAGCTTTCCTGCCGCATCAAAGCGCGCACGCCGAAAGGCGATGTCGTACGACTGCCACTGACCCGGAGGACGTGATGCGTTGAACAAAGGCGGAAATTCACCGTAGATCGCGCCCGCTTGACCGTCGGCGTAGGTGTCCGCCTGGTAGGAGTCGAGCACCTGGATCTCGAACTGGCCCATCAGGAAGATTCCGCTATTGCCCCGATCCTGACCCACTCCGCGCGGGGGATTGGGTGCGGCCCACTCCACGTGGAGTTGAATATCGCCAAACTTGCCTTTCGTCTCCAGCGTCCCCTTACCTGGCACGACCTCAAAGTAGCCGTCGCCGACCTTCCACTTCGCGGGCCCGCCGTCCGCCGATTTCCAGGCGTCGAGATTCTTCCCGTCGAACAGCACCACCGCATCCCTGGGCGGCTTCGCGGCAATGAGCTCGCTGGCGGGCTCGACGACTGGCGGCTTCGGCCGGTGGATGTCGTGTTGCCTCCAACCACCCGCGCCCGAGCTGACCTGGACACCCTCGGCGGCCAGACAGACCACGATCGCGGAGCTCGCGAGCAGACCGAAAATCCCAAGCCGGGTGGAGAGTTGCGTCATGGTCATCCTCGTAAGTCCGTGACCGTTCTGGAGTGATCCCATACGCCCGCGTTACACTCGGAATCGCGAGAACCAACAACCCGCATCCGATGCACGCGCAGTGCCATTCGACCGCAACGGGCCAATACGTTCAAGAGACCGGTCCGAAGTCGCGCGGCCGCTTCGCATTCAGTGCTTTGAGCCCAAACGGACTCCGACCATCGCGAGCAACCCAGGGAATACGACCGCATAGGAACGAGCCGGGAACAAGTTCCCGGTTTTAGGGAATGCGCGCGTCGGTTCTTTCGTGTGTTCCTTTTTGCCCCGTAGGGACCATGGAAAGCGTCGCGAAGGACTCCACGACCCGCACTCCCAGCGTCCCTCCGGGACTGAAGATCATTTTGTGTGTCGGACGCAATCCAAGCGTCAAATTACTCTGATAGTATCACATGTAATTACGTTACAAACCAAATAGTAGGCGCCCAACAGCTCGCGCGCGAACATGGAAAGCCTTGGGTGGCTGGGGTCGAGCCCAGCCACCCATGCTCGCCAGTTCCGTTCAAAACAAAAGACACGTGCACGGACGGTTGGGCGCCAGAAAAAAGTTTACCCACCGTGGACCTCACTCTCCGGGCGATGAGGCTCGTCACGCGGAGCGTGAGGTCTACGATCTTTCACCGCTCGCCTAACGCGTCCACCGCGTCCAACGTGCGGATAATCGACTCGGCCCAGGCGGCGACACGATCACAGTATCCCGGGGTTCCCCCCTCGACCACATCCGCAACCGTCATCGGCCATGCCGTGACCGGCCATCGCGGCACCGCATCGCCGGGTCGGCGCGTGATGCGGGCCGGCCCGTCGGCGGCGCGGCGGACGCGCGGGCGCAGCTCGGCGAGCGTCACTCGCCCCGCCAAATGGTCCGCGACGGTGTGCCGCAGGCCATTGAGGGCTGTGACCGTGTACTTCATGCCCTCCGGGTGCTGGAGGATGTATGCGCTGACGGCGTAGAAGTGGGCGACTTCACCGCGAGCGCGCTCGGTCGCCGCCAGATCAGCAACGACCTCGTACTCCAGCAGAAGCATCGCGTCGAACTGCTCTCGACACGCCCCGCCGTTGACCAACCGAGCACCGCACTCCGAACATGTGGACGACATTCGCGCGACTCCAGCCCCCTCCACCTCACGCCAGAGATCAGCCGCCGGGTTCGGCGATAGGTTTGCCGACCTGTTCGCGATGCCCGTAAAACACGCGCGGGACCTCATACAGCAACGACAACTCCGCCGGCCACGGCGGCTCGGACAGCTCCAGCGTCCAGCCGGACCGGTACGGCGGCGCGACGATGCTCTCCAGACCCGAAATCTCGGCGGCGCTCAGGATGTAGACCAAATCGCGGGCGCCTTGGTTCACAGGCGGAGTATACCCACGGAACCGTTAGTACGCGGTCGACTCCAGATACGTCAAGCGGAGCCGCCCATCAGAAACGACCTCCCACCGGCACTGGATCCACGCCACTCATCGGCGTTTCACCTCCCTCGACGCCGGGCCAGATTCCGCATCGTCAACGTGTCGGCTCAGCGGTCACGGGCGGCGGTTCGCGAAACGTCATCGTGGCATTCGTGTTCAGCCCGCGCTCGACGGTTTTTTGGCCTCCCGGCCAGACGATCTCGAGCTGATCGATTCGTGATGCCGCACCCAGTCCGAAGTGCATCTCCAGCGCGTTCTGCGACTGGTACGACGAACCGCTGCGTAGCTCGCGCAACAGCCGCGACTTCCCCGTCTGGACGGTCGCCCGGGCGTTGATCGCCGGCGCACCGTGGCGGTTGACCAGCCTCAGCTTGAGCCAATGGCCGGGATGGGTCGTGTCGTTACGCAAGAGCAGGGGGGGAGCGTCGATCGCCGTGATCAGCAGGTCGAGGTCGCCATCGTCGTCAAAATCACCGACCGCGAGCCCGCGGGCTGAGGCAGGGATCTGCATTCCAGGACCAGCGTTGCGCGAAACGTCGACAAGGCGCCCGAGGTCGTTGCGCAGCAGGGTCGGCAACTGGCGGTACGATTCGTTGAGCGAGGATTCCTGATCGACTTGCGGGTAGATGTGTCCGTTGGCGATGACGATGTCGAGGTCGCCGTCGTTGTCGAAGTCGCAGAACGCGCAACCCCATTTCAGGGTTTCGTAGGTCAAGGGCTTCAGCGCGAGGCTGGCGCTGATGTCGTTGAAAGACAGGTTGCCGAGGTTCTGGTAAAGCGTCGCGTGGTCCTTCGCGAAGGTGGTCAAGAAAATGTCTTGCAGACCGTCGCCGTCGAAGTCACCCCCGTCCACCCCCATCCCAGCCTGCGCCACGCCGTTGGTATTCAGGCCGGCGCCGCTCCAGGTGCCAATCTCCTGGAAATGTCCGTTGCCGTCGTTCCGGTAGAGGTAATTCGGGTTCGAATCATTGGCAACGAAAAGGTCGACATCACCGTCGTTGTCGAGATCCGAGGCGAGCACCCCCAGGCCGTACGACTCGGCGATGTCCGTCATTCCGACGTCGTCGGTGGCATCGCGGAAGGTGCCGTCGCCGTGGTTGCGGTAGAAGCGATCCTTGCCCCCGCGCATGCCGAACGGACCCGCCATGACCTTGACCTTCTCACGCCAAGTCGACGTGCGACGAGCAGCCAGCACTTCGTCGAAGGTTGCTTCGATGTAGTGGGCCACGTAGAGGTCAAGGTCCCCATCGCCATCGGCGTCGAAAAACGCCGCGCCCGACCACCAGCCCGTTCCTTCGATCCCCGCTCGCTCCGCTACTTGCTCGAATGTACCGTCACCCCGATTCCGATAGAGCCGGCAAGGACCAAAGCCCGTCACGAAGAGGTCGACGTGCCCATCGTTGTCATAGTCGCCCGCGCAAACGCCGCATCCCCAGCCGTCGCCGTCGACTCCCGCACGGTCGGTCACGTCCTGAAAACGGCCGTCGCCCAGGTTGCGGTAGAGCGCGTTGCGTCCCTTGATACGCACCTGCGACGGGGTCTCATCGAGCGCCCAGCCATTCACAACAAACGCATCGAGCCGGCCGTCCTCATCGAAGTCGAGAAACGCGGCACCCGTGCCAACCGACTCCAGTAGATGGTCCTTGTCGGTACCTCCGCAATAGAGCACGGTCGTCAACCCAGCCTCCGGGGCCACGTTCACAAACCGCGGCTCCGAAGGCTTCGGCCGCTCGACAACCGGCTGCGCCGGAGGAGTCGGGGGCTTCGTTTCACCGCAAGCCGGCAGGCCCACCGTGAACAGTAATAACGTATGGACCGGCCGGAACGTCATACGAGCTTCTCGCATGCAATGGACTGAGAGTCTGCCCCAATAGCGCGGGAAGCGTGGAAAAGGGGACTGGCTCCGGACGTCTTCGGACGGTGCCTGTCCCCTTTTTCCCGCTTCCCGCTCCGCCGGAAAAGGGGACAGGCACCTCGAAGACTCGGAGCCAGTCCCCTTTTCCGGCTCCGCTCCACTTCCGGGACAGACTCTGAGGTCGGAAGTGTTTACTCGGGTGCGATCGCCTTGTCGAACATCGTCCCCAGTTCGTCGGCGACGGCCCTGACGTCGGCCGTCTTGGCGCTCTCACCCATCTGGCCAACCCGGCGAGCGAGGGCAACGATGTCCTTCTTCTCTTTGCTGTTGATGAACATGAAGTCTTCCTTGGTCACGGCATCGGTATTGTGGGTGTGCCCCGCCTTCGCCAGCCGCTGCCGGACCGCCTGGATGCGCTTGTCGCCCTCGTTGGCGATGTTCGAGATCTCGGACGCGGCCGCTTCGAGGTGCGACGCGCGACCCTTCTCATCCATCGCTGCCGCCTTCAAATGCCCCTGCGCCGCGGCGTGGTAGCCAAGCAGAATGCTCTTGACCAGCTCGTCCTCGGTGGCCTCGATCGCGATGATTGCCGAAGCCAGATGTTCATACGTAGCCGCTGCGGACTTATCCATCGATTCCGCCCGCGATGAGGCCCCTTGCTGCGAGACCGCCCTCTGGTAGGCCAGCATGGAAATGACCAGGACCAGAGTGGGCACGAGCGCTTTCTTCATGATGCCGTCTCCTCGCAAGACCGTGAAAAGGGATCCGCACCGCCAACGTGCATCTTACCGATGCCACATCCGCGGTGCGAGTCCCTCAACAAGGCCGCAAGGCCGGGCCGGCATGCTCACTCCGCATCCTCGGGCGGGAGCGGAATTCGCTTCCGTTCGAGTTTGCGGTACTCGCCGCTGAACTCGGTCACCTCGATCCACTGATCGGCGGCGATGTCGTGGAAGACCTGAGTTGTATTGCTCGTGGGCCAGTAAACTTCGAGCGTGGCAATGCGCTCGGCCTTGGCCAGGCCGAGGGTCTGCTCGAGGGGGTTGGCGCCGAAGCTGCTTCCCGACGTCACGTCGCGATGAATCGTTCGAGGTGCATCGCCGGCGGTGACCGCCTTGATCCGCACGCCGATCGCGGCGCGGTTGGTCTTCTTACCCACGAGCTTCACGTTCAGCCAATGGTTCCCCTGACCGGGGTTCTGAAAGAGGACGTTGTGGTACTTGTCGCCGTTGACGGCGCCTCCAGTCTCGACGAAGAGGTCAATGTTGCCGTCGCGGTCCCAGTCGCCGCAGGCGACGCCGTGCCCTTTTTGGAGGTGGCCGGTTCCGGTTGCTGCCGTGATCTCCGCGAAGCGTTCACCATCCACGTTCTTGAACATTCGATTGGGCACCAGCGTGCCGAGGCTTGGCTCGCCGGTCGCCAGGTAGAAATCGAGCAAGCCGTCGTTGTCAAAGTCGGCAAAGTTGCTCCCCATTGTCGAGAACACAAGATCCAGGCCAGCCGCCTTGGTCGCATCGTTGAAGCCGCGGCCTTCCCGGTTGTGGAAGAGCTTGTTCGATGCGCAGCGGTGCGGCTGACCGATAAGGCCCGAGACGACGTCGCCGACCGACCGGTCGTAACACGTCGCGAAGATGTCGAGCCAGCCGTCGTTATCGTAGTCCCAGGCCCAGCACGAAAACCCGTACGATGGCCCGTTGATGCCCATGGGAATCGAGGCCTCCGAGAAGGACCCATCGCCCTCGTTCCGGTAAAGCACCCCACGACCGTTCAGGTTGTTCAGGAACAGGTCCGGATACCGGTCGTTGTCGAAATCGAGCCACGCTGCGCCCTTGCAGAAGGGCTGCCCACTCGCCATGATGCCTGCCCTCATCGCAACCTCCTCGAATGTTCCGTTGCCCCGGTTCCGATAGAGACGATTGGCCGACGTTTCGCAACAGATGAACAGGTCGAGATAGCCGTCGTTGTCGTAGTCAGCCCACGTGGCGCAGTTAGAATTCACCGGGTCGAGCACACCGGCCTCTTCGGTCACGTCGGTAAAGGTGCCATCCCCGTTATTGCGGAGCAGGCTGGGCCGAATGGGGAACGGCAGCCACGCGCCCCGGACGATGTAGATGTCCAGATTGCCGTCGTTGTTGTAGTCGGTCTGAACGCAGTTAAGGCCTCCGAGCTGGTCGATCACCCCGGCCGACTGGGTACGGTCCTCGAAGGTACCGTCGCCCTTGTTATGGTAGAGCGACAGCGGCTGAGTCGCGTCGTAACACGAGACGGCCAGGTCGAGCCGGCCGTCGTTGTCGAAGTCGTCCATGATCGCGCTCCCCGCCTGATTGAAGCGGTTCACGCCGACCCGGTGGCCGATGTCACGGAACTTGCCGATATCGCACTCCGTCTTGCGCCAGGGATCGAGCGCGATCAGGAACGAGGGGTCGACCTTATCTGGGTGTTCGCCGAGCGTCATGTGCGCCACATTGAGCAGCCAGCGCACTTCGAGGTCGTCCGGGAACCGGCGGAGGTATTCCGTGAAATGCGTGATCGCCGCGCGCGAACCGCGCTGGTGCCTGTGTACGGCCGCGGGCGAGATCGGCAAGATGCACGAGCTCTCGCCCCGACACATGATGCAGTTTTCGTTCTCTCCCCGGCGCAGCGCGGCCACGCCTTGAAAATAGATGATGCTGTAGAGCCACCGGAGCTCCAGCCCATTGTTGTCCTTGAGCGCTGCGCGGATCCCTTCTAGCTCCTCATACGCCTTCGCGGACTCGCCTTCGGAGCTCAGGGCCATCGCTTTTTGCAAGTGCGCCATGAACCGATTATTTGCCGGGAGGTCCGGGTTTTCGGCGAGGACGCGGTCAAGCGACGCCACAACCCGGTACCCCGGTTTGTCGAAGAACTCCTTCACCTCCTGCAACGTCGCGTAGGGCGCCCACGGTTTGAGCTTGTTCGCAACCGCGCCGAAACCACTGGTGTCGAGCGCGATTCGCGGCGCAAACGTGACCGGATTGCCCGACCCGGCAATCGGTCGATCCGCCACCACCTCGCGCGCCTTCGCCGAATCGCTCCAGCGACTCAAGCCAAACGCCGCGACACCAGCCGACAACAGCAGACCCATCACCAGACACACCACAGGCCAGCGCAGCCTCGATCCGCAACCATCGATCTTCATAATGCGCCCCTTTCTGAATATTAGTATGTTTATTAATGATTTGATATGCGCGCAACGGACCGTCCTGGCACGAGCCACGATCAGCGCGCACAGGTTACGTCACCGGCGAGGCCGTGTTGCAGACAGCACGAACGGCGGAAGAGCAGGTGTAGGGTGGGTCGGACGCCCGCCAGGGCGGGGAGGCCCACCGGGCATATGCGGTCACGCTGGCCGGTGGGCCTCGCGCCGCTTTGCGGCGTTCCGACCCACCCTACAGGGACTTCGCGCATGCCCCCCCTAAAGGTTCACTCGCGAACCCGAGGCGTTGCACGCTCGTGTGTGTTGACGGCCTCTCAGCGCAACCGCGGAGGCCGTTCCGGCGGGGTCTGCCGATCGATGGAACGCGCCGAAAGCCACGGCGGACGAAACGCACGCACCAACGGCTCAGGAGTCGGCGCGAGGGTTGCCACGAGGCCCCAGGCCTCGGCTCGGAGCGAACCGGATGGAATCGAGGACATGGGCGGCATGGAGTTACGCGAGCAGGAAAGACCCGCGCAGGGAAGCTCGAATGGTCGAGGGCGTTGTGACTCAGAGAGCAGGGGCCCCGCGAGGATTTCCAGGTGATTGAAATCGAAGACGTCCGCTTGACCGCGCACAATGGCGTTGTGCGTGCAGCCCGCGACCGCCGATCCCGGCGCGCAAACGAGAACGGTCAGGGGGATGACCCCCATAACCGCCACCCATCGCAGCGTTTGACGGACCAGTCTCTGGATCATCGCGCCCTGGATCGCCACACTTGGATCAGAATGGCTCGCGCCGCGCTCAACGAAGGATCGTCGCTCAACCCAGAAGGATACACTCCAAGGGTGTGCACTTCAAGAACAACCGAGGTTCCAAGACGTTTTCTCTTCCTGGGCGATTTTACTTGACACCGTTCGATCGAATGGGATATCAGGGTAACAGTCCCTCTCGGCGTCGAGGCCCGCCTCTTTTTTTGAGATCGCGTTTTGATGTGCCCCCCGTCTCTGCGACGACTGTTGCATGCCTTCGCCGGCGCGGCCTGCCTCGCCGCGCTGTTGGCCGTGCCGCCGAGAGCGGTTGCGGGCTGTAGCCACCTAGCGCTATCTCAGGCCGAGCGCATCCGCGATCCCCTGTCCGAGCTCGACATCCTTTCGCACGATCCATCGCTCCGATCCTCAGCACCGGTGCCGCCCAGCCGCGGGCCGTGCCGTGGAGCGTTTTGCTCGGAGGCTCCCGCAGCACCGAGCGCCCCCGTTCCCGCCCCCTCGCTCCAGGTCGATCGTTGGCTGCTCGGGTCAGCGTCCGCCGTTTCCCCGGCGTGCGACGCCTGGCGAATCCCCATTAAGGGTTCGCGCTTACGCCCATTGACACTGCCGACCGTCCTCGATCGCCCGCCGCGCACTGTCGCGTCCTGAGATCCTCAAACGTTCGCGATCGACGTTCCGCGGCACCGGTGCGCTCCTGCAGGATATGTCCTGTCGACGTGCGCTGGCCGTTCCGGCTCGCCGGTCCGGCGTGTTGAACGTGAAATCCTCGCTCGCGCGGGGACGTGCGGGTGCGCCCAACGCGTCCACCGGCACCCCGAAGTAACGCACTCTCATCCACACTGCGCTGGATTCCGGAGCGAATCCCCTGGCGAATCTGCGTTCGCCGTGCGCGCAGCGATGTCCCTACGTCCATTCATTTTTCTTTGGCGAGGCTATCGACATGACTTCGAGGCGTTCGGGGTTCACATTGATCGAGCTCCTGGTGGTGATCGCGATCATCGCCGTCTTGATCGCTCTGCTCTTACCCGCCGTTCAGGCCGCCCGCGAAGCGGCGCGGCGCATGCAGTGCGTCAACAACCTGAAGCAGATTGGAATCGCCGCGCACAACTATCACGACCGCGCGGGTGCGTGGCCTGGAGCGGAGCTCGTTGCGAACAGCACGTCGTTCTCCGCCCTGACACACATGCTCGGCGCCATGGAGCAGGTCACCGTTTACAATTCGGTGAACTTTTCGCTGCCTTACAACGATCCCTCGAACAACACCGTCCTCGTGACGCGCATCTCCACCTTCATTTGCCCGTCCGACGTGGGCGACATGCATCCGGAATTCGGCGGCCAGACAAACTACATGGCCGACATGGGAAGCTGGATCGTCTGGATGTCGGCAACGGGCCCGAACACGGGCCTCGCGCCCCCCAACGGCATTTTCTACGGGAACAGCGCAACGCAAATCGCGGCTGTGACCGACGGCACATCGAACACCGGCCTCTTCTGCGAGCGGGTTCTCGCCGACTTCACGGCGGGGATCATCAGTCCGATCGCCGACGTCTTCTTCTCACCCGCACAACCGACGACGCTGACCGCCGCCATACAAGCCTGCCAGGCGATTGATATCACGAATCCCGCGAGCCAGTTCCCGCTCTTCATGGGAGCGCCCTGGGTCAACGGCCAGCACATCTTCATGCACGTAACGCCTCCGGACACGCGCTCCTGCGGATTCTTCACCGCACTTCGCGCCGTTATGCCGCCCAGCAGCCATCACCCCGGCGGCGTCAATTTCTTACTGGCGGACGGATCGGTCCGCTTCATCAAGGACACCATCAACGTCAACACCTGGCAGGCACTCGGCACGCGCGCGGGTGGCGAGGTGATTAGTGCGGACACGTTCTGAAAGGGCAATTCCACGATGCGTATGGCTGTCCTCCCAAGTGCACCGGGCGCGCCGAGGTGCAAACCCAGGCGCCTCTCGCTCATCCTTCTGGCCGCATTCCTGGCCGGCTGTTCGGGATCTCGCCCCAACCCGGTCAACGCAACCCGCGCCCGCGAGGCGCTCGAAACTACGCTCAATGGGTGGAAGAACGGCGATACGCCCGAGAGGCTGCAAAGCGCATCGCCTTCGATCGTCGCCCAGGACCTGGATTGGATCGGCGGCGCCAAGCTGGTTGCGTACCACGTTTCCGGCGACGGAAAACCCGTCGAAGCCAACCTCTTCGTGCCGGTCGACTTGACCCTGCGCATGGCCAATGGGAAGCAAGTCAAAAAGAGCGTGACCTATGTGGTCGGAACCAGTCCCTATCTGTCCGTTCTCCGCGCGCTGAAGTGACGCGCCGCGGCGGAGCCGACATTGCCGCAAGACATGCGAGGAATCCGATGGTTTACACCGAGAGAATCGCGATCCTTTTCCTTTTATTCTCCACGCTCCTCCCGGCGTTCGTCGTCGCGGCCTCCGAGCGCGGACGCGAGCCGATCGCCGTCCCGCTCGAGCTGGATGAGGCATGGAGCAAGATGCCACCAGCCGCGAAGGGGGGCGGTCAGCCGTTACCCTCCTGGGCGCGCATCCTGGCGGGATCGCTTCCCCGAACGACAGCGGCGCTGCTCGTACTCGACACGGCCCACCGCACAAAGAGTCCGCTCGATCCCAAACTTCGCGCTGCGATGCGGTTCGTCGCTGCGCACGCCAACGGTTGCGACTATGCCGAAGCCTATGGCCTCTTCGACGCGAGCCGCGCCGGCCTGGGCGACGACGCGATCGAAGCACTGCGACGGGGCGAGCTTGGCTCCTGGTCTGCACCGGACCGCGCTGCGCTCGAATTCGCGCGCAAGATGACCGTCGAATCTTCGAAGGTAACCGACGACGAGTTTGCGGCGCTCGTCAAGCACTTCGGCGAGAAGAAGACCGCGGCGATGGCGCTGCTGATGGCCTATGCGAACTTTCAGGACCGGCTGCTGATCTGCCTCGGCGCTCCGGTCGAGGAGGGTGGACCGCTGCCGGCACTCGACGTCGCGTTCCAGCCCGGTGTGCTCACGTCGCACACCAATCCCGTCGCACCTCCACGCATCCCGGACCTGCCGAAACCCTCGGGAGCGGACCTTATCAGTGACGATGCGGAATGGACGAGCCTCGGCTACGACGCACTCCAGTCCAGGCTGGAAAAACAGCGTGCTCGCCCGGCCCGCCTGCCCGTACCGACGTGGGACGAATTGAAGGCGCGTTTGCCCGAAGGGGCAACCACCAAGGGAACACGCGTCGTCTGGAGTCTCCTGGTGTTCGGCTATGCACCCGAGCTCGCCGCGCCCTGGGAAGATTTGATGTGGATCAACGGCGAAGAAAACGGGCGCCGGTTTGACCGCGTGTTCGGCCTCAGCCTGTTCTGGGTCGTCACTCGAGCGATCGATTGCCCGTACTGCATGGGCCATTGCGAGATGAACTGGGAAGTCGTCGGGATGACTCCCACTCAGATCGCCGACCGTAGCCGCGCGCTCTCGGGCAACGACTGGTCGTACTTCCCCCCCGCGGAACAACGCGCACTCGACCTGGCGCGTAAGCTGACGCGCACGCCCAGCGCAGTAACGTCCCAGGACGTGAACGGCGTTGTCCGCGACTTCGGCGCCGACCCCGCCATGAGCATCTTGATGTATATGTGCCGCTGCAATTACATGGTCCGCGTCTCCAACGGCTTCCAGCCCACTCTGGAGCGCGACAACGTGTTTTATGACTACTACGGCCTCAAGCCGAAGGGGGCCGCGTCCGACGCGCCGCCACCCAGTCGGCGGTGATGTTTGCGGGACGATTGTCGGTTCTCGAGGTGATCGCACTCTCGCCGGTCGTCGGATGCCCGCCATCGGTTTACAGGCTGACGTCGAGCGAGTCTTGAGGCTCGCTCGACCGATCCTGGCGGGCGACGGCTATTTCGCCCCCTCGTTGGGCGGGGATGCCAGAGGCGGCGGAGCAAAGACGTTCTCACGCTCCAGTGGGAGCTGAAAGCCGTCGGCCACGCGGGTCATGTAGTGACACCGGCTCGCCCACCAGATGACGTCCAGGGCACGCTCACGCCCAAAATGGGCGACCAGTCTATTGCGGTCATCGTCGTTAATCGCCCACGGTGTCTTCGAGAACTTCTTCGCGAAGAAGAACGCGGCACGATCACTTGCAGGGAGCGCTTCCCAGTCCCTCGAGGCGAGGAGACGGGTCCGTTCTTCAAGAGCTTTCGGGTCCAGGCCCGCGACCGCGAGCAGCATTTCGCAGTGGCCCATTCAGTAGAAGCAGTGGATCGTGCGCGTCACGATCCAGAACAGGCTCTCCTCGAAGACCCGGTCTTGCTGTGCCTCATCTCCGAACGTGCGCAGACAGGCCGACCAGGCGATGGCCAGCTCGGGCTGGTAGCCCATGCAGACCAGCGTCCAGCGGATGCGAACGGGATTCTTGGGTGTGGGCACGCCCTTGGGGAGTCGGGCCAGCACTTCGTCGAACGTCGGCACCCGCACGCGGCCGGGAGCGGCTTTCTGCTCGCGCATGCCTCGCTGCAAGGCATCGAAATCGAACTCGCGCCACGCGGGGTCGTCGACCTTCGTCGGCTCGTCCGGGCCTTGCCGGTCGGCTGGGTTGGCGCGCTCGGGAACCGGCGGCTTCGGTGACTCGGGGTCGAACCTTACGTCGACCGGCGGTAACGGCCCCCCTTCCTCGGGCGCAATGCCCAGCCCAAGAATCAGCCGGTCCTGAAAATTTGCTGCCGCGAGCAGCAGAACCATCGCGACGAGCTTCTCGTCGCCATAAGCCGCCTTCAGGTCGGCGACCTGATCGTCAGTGACGAGCGAGGCGTCGAGCGTCATCTGCCGGGCGAATTCCAGGGCGTCGCGCTCATCCTCCGGCCAGCGCTTCGGCCCCGCCTTCAGGTCGGCGATCTCCTGATCGGGTATCCCGGCGCGCTGGAGGTCCGCCTCAGCGGTAGCCCGGGTGTACTCGCAACGGTTCGCGTCGGCCGCGACCCAACGCATCTTGCCTCGGAGCGAGGGACCGAGCGGGCTTCTCGTCCGGTGCACACGGTCGAGATCGAGCATCACGGCTGTGGTGCGTGGCAGGTCTCGTGCCGTGGCCCTGGCCCATGCCGGAAGCCTCGCGCCGCCGCCGCTCAGCGCCCTGGGCAGGTGTTTCCATGCCTCCTCGTTCGACTCCAGGCGCCATACGCCCGGGTTCTCGTCAGCCGCGATCGCCGGGCCCGCGAGCGCCGCGACCAGAAGCAAGGCGGACCATCCGGAACGCATCATCGGCGGGCTC
Organism: Singulisphaera sp.; assembly: GCA_027451445.1. GTDB lineage: Bacteria > Planctomycetota > Planctomycetia > Isosphaerales > Isosphaeraceae > DAIDJG01. The sequence continues at coordinate 3,687 of DAIDJG010000503.1, read as the reverse complement.
CTTGTTGAGGATTGGGCGCGTCGGGCCGTGCGTCCTTGGCCGCCAGTTCCTCATCCAGCAGCAACATGATCATGGCTTGCTCCATCTCACCCGGGCTAAATCGGAAGGGCCCGCGGCCGCTCTTGAACGCGACCTTGCCCTGGCGGTCAATGACGTAGAGACGGTCCGGCATGCCGCTGTAGGCTCGGCCCACGCGGTCGTCGATGTCATCTACCAGCACGGGCATGTTCATCTCGAGCACGTCGTGGCACTGCGCGGCGGCTTCGCACCTCTGGAAGTTCGACTTCGGTTGCGCCACGGCGACACCCACGCGATCGTTCGACTCCATCCGCCAGCCATCGATTGGATGGGCCTCGCGGACGTACACGGCCAAAAACTCCACCCTGTCGGCGTACTTCTGCCCCAGGTCGTCGAGGGTCCCAAACTGGGACCGGAACGGCCCTCACGTAAAGCTGCCGAAGATCAGGACGACCGGCTTCTTCCCCCGGTAATCGGCCAGCGAGATGCGCCTCGACTGATCGTGTGTCTCCAGAGTGAACGCCGGCGCGTCCTGCCCAAGTCCCGGCCCCTCAGTGCTCGACCCAATCTCACCGGAGAAGAGCCCCTTGAGCAGCGTCAGGCGCGACGGCCCTTCGGGGCCCGCCGACTTCCCGTCCTTCGCCACGCGCCTCGGGGGCGCGGACGGGGGATAGAGCAGGGCGGCAACGTCGTCCTGGGTCAGAAACGTCTTCCCCTTCGCCGCCTGCTCGAACGCCTTCTCCCATTCGGCCAGGGTGATCCGCCCATTGCCGTTTCGGTCCATCTGCGCAAAGCGCCCACGCGCCAGAGCGCGGCCCTGGAGGTAGCGCGAGCGAGGCGACCAATCCAGATCCTCGACGGTCACGGCGCCGTCGCCATCGCGGTCGAGAGCGCGGAACAAAGCGGCCGAGCCCTTGAGTTCGTCGGCCGTCACAACGCCGTCCTTGTTGCGGTCGAACCGGCTGGCAAGCCAACTCCACTCATAGCGACTTTCCGAAGGGTGGAACCAGCCGGAGTCCGGTCCCATATTCGCCCCATCGACCAGGATCGACCACAGCATCTCCGCGACCTCGGGCACTTTCACCTTGGATGCGGGCGGACGGGGTGGGTCGGCCGCAAAGCTTGTTTGGGAAACACCCATGAGGATCGCGATCAGGACCAGAGGGTCGAAAAGCGGTGATGCCGAGCGGTGACGTTTCATCGAGATAACTCCTGAAGAGATTCAGATTACGACATTGCTTGCCAGCGAGCCGCCGGCATCGCCCGTCCGATCCAAAACGTGCTCACTCATCGGCAACCCTGGATAAATCTCCGGTCCCGCATCGACTCCCACATCAACCGCGACGACCGCCCTCGGCGCAACAACCGCGCTCAATGGCTCGACGATGGCCAATGCCGAGAAGAGCGCCGAGGCGAGTGTGAGATCAAAGAGTTCTGCGTCCGAGACCCCGAGCGCAGAGATTTTGCCGATTTGTTCGTCGGTCACCGTATAAGCCGCGTTCGCCACCTGCCATGCATAGCGGCGACTCGCCGACGCGAGCCCCAAGCCCAAGGCGACACCTGACTGCGCAGCCTTCGCGCGGAGTGTCTTCGAATCGGGCAGCGATCCCTGGAACAGCCACTGATCGACAGCACCGCTGAGGCCAGAATCCGACATCGCCCGAGAAGCAACGGCAATCCCCGCGGCTTCTTTCAAGAGGTCGGAACGAATCCGGGCACTCGTGAGGTTCGCTTCGATCATCTCGAGTACGCCCTCGAGCACCACCGGCGACCGACTCAACCAGTGGAAGACATCGGGCACAGCCGGCGCACCCAGACGTTCAAACAGGACACCGAGTCGATCCAGCATTTCTTCCGGCGACCGACGTGCTTGATACTTATAAGACATATCATAGGCCAGACCGGTCAGCGATACCAACCGGCGCTCGACCCAGCCCTGGATCGGCTTGAGCTCTCGCAGAAAACTGTACTCGAGCCGTACCCGGCGCGCGTCGGCGATGCGATTCACGGTATTGAAGGTAAAGACTACGCCGGCCGTCTCGAGCAGCAAACCCTCATCCTCGACGCGTGCCGCGACCGAGGCGATCCAGTCGACGTCGACCTCACTGAGCGGTGATGCGATCGTCGCGTGCACCGCGAGCGCGATGAGCAGACTCTCCGGGGCCGTATAGCCAGCGCATTCCAGGCGCTCTGCGATCCGTTCGGGATGCAGTCGCGGGCGCCTGGGCCCCGACCCATGATTGATACTTAATTGAGGTTCCTTAAGTGGATGATTTTCTCCGGCTACCTGTTCGTTGTGCGAGGCTCGGATTACGTCGGAGACAACATTGACTAATTCGTGCGCTGTACCGAAGTCGGATCCTGCAGCCTGCAGGAAGAGCAGATGCTCCGACATTCAGTAAAAGCACTGATTGGCCGCCGAGATTGCGACGGCGATCGACTCCCGCAAACGCCGGGTCTGGGCATCGCCGCCCCACATGAGCGACAGCCACGTCTTCTTGAACGAAGCCTGGTACGTGGGCCGGCATCGGAACGTCTGGGCGATATTCGGGTGAGTCCAGATATAACGACTGAAGAATTGCCTGGTTCTGCGTACCATTGCACTCGTGATCATGCTGTGCATCGTCAACTCAGCCTCCATCGTCGGTAGGCAGTGCCATTCTTAGGGTCTGGGCACTCATCAAGTCAGCAGCTTTTAACGGGTACGAAGAAGTCGGGAGGGCGAGGCTCCGTCCGAGCCAGCCTTGCTTCATCGGCGAGTCTTCGAGCCGATGAAGCATCGCGAGTCGCCACGCAGGAAAGCCCGTCACACGCGGTGTTCCCATGACTCGAAGACTCGTCATGGGAACAAGGCTGGCTCGGACGGAGCCTCGCCCTCCCAGATCCATGAATCACTCTCCGTGGACGCGAACGCGGAAGTTTACTGGACCGTGTCGGATCGTGTTTGGATGCGTCGGCGTACATCAAGCGGTCGCCCCTCCTTTCGCGATTCCGGCCATCTCTGGCGAAACCGTGTAGGGTTCCTGCCGATTTGCACGTAGTGAGCGCCACGCCGCCCAGGCATACAGACCAACACCCCGCATTGCGCAAACGATCGCCAATGCGATGAACAACCCGTACACCACGTGATTGACCAGGAGCACACCGTAGACGGCTGCGACGGCAACGCCGAAAAGCGCCTGGCGCAGTGGCCGGACGGGCGTCGTTGCCGGGTCGGGGATCATGTACAGCGTGAATACCATGAACGCTGCACTCGTCATCGGCGTCAGGGGGACGATCCATGAAGTCCCGAAGTACCACCTCCGCAACTGACCCTGGATGATGAATGCAACGAGCCAGGTCAGAACGAGCGTCAATCGGCCCGTGAACAGCCCATGGACAATGATGCCGGTCGCCAGCACGATCCCGGGCAGCGCCCAGTGCCACATGCCGGTCAGGTTCTCCGTGAAGTGGTAGGGCGGGGCCACTCCGACCGATGGGAATAAAAGCAAAGTGCCGACGATCCCCAGATTCGACGGATTGAAAATGTGGACACTGTAGCATCATTCTTGGAGTTTTTTCGTCCCGGAACGAGCCCGATGTAGGGTCTTCGTGGTCTGTGCCCGATCGGGCGCCTGCTGGTCTCGCTGCATGTCCAAGGCGATACGTTGACGGATGTGCTCGGCCGTT
>DAIDJG010000502.1 GCA_027451445.1 Singulisphaera sp. | reverse complement strand
GTCGACGTCGCTCGACGGTTGGCGCACGCGCTGATGGTAGTCGCCGGCGTAGTGCGCGGAGTCGTCCTCAAGGCGATAGATGAGGGGCAGGGGGGAGGGATCGACCGGACAAAACACGACGTCCGGCTCGGGGCCGCCGGGCTCGGGATGGGGAAAGTTCACGTTCCAGAACGTGCCCGGATCCCAGGGGCGGACCATGAGTTCCTCGAGGACCCGTCGTGCCCAAAGCGTCGCGCGCGGCCAGTCGAGTGGCCGGCCTCGTGCGACGTAGTGCGACAGGGCAACGCCCGGCCTTCCATGGATCACTGCTTCGCGAATGGCCGCAACCGTACCGGAGTGATGGATATCGGTCCCGAGGTTCCCCCCATGGTTGATCCCGGCGAGGACCCAACCCGTCTCCGGTGCCAGGTGGTGGAGCGCGAGTCGCACGCAATCGGCCGGGGTCCCCGAGACGGCGAATCGATGCTCGTCATGGCGCTTGAGTGCAATTGGTCCGTCCGTCGTGACCCGATGTCCGCAACCGGACAGCGGCCCGCTTGGCGCGACCATCACGCGGTGCCCCAGACCCTGCACCGCCTCGTACAGCGCCTCGAGACCGGGTGCCCCCAGACCGTCGTCGTTGGTGAGGAGCAAACCGCCGCCAATCCCTTCGACATGCATGCTCGCGATCCTTCGTTGATCTTAAGTCGCACGGGCTAGAGAACTTAGTCCAAGGTTGTTGACAATGCTGGCGGCGATTGATAGAGTTACTCGCCGTGCCGGGGGATTAGCTCAGTTGGGAGAGCGCTTGCATGGCATGCAAGAGGTCAGGGGTTCAAGTCCCCTATCCTCCACTCGCGTCGGCGGGTCGTTCTGACCCGCGTTGATCAGGTTTCTCAGTTCGCTCCGCGGCTTCTCCGATCATCTCGATCCGCACCGTTGCGCGATAGCCGAGATTCGGGCCTCTGGTGGGCGACAGCCACTTCATCGGCGGAGGCCGAGGTTCATGGTCGACAAGTCGTTAGAGGCACCCGTACGCATCATCGGTAGTCGCGAGTTGCACCAAAACCTCCCCGGCATACTTCGCGAGTTGGAAAACGAGAGCGTCCGCTACGTCTTGACCGTCCACGGTAAACCGAGGGCTGTACTCGTGGGCGCTGAGCCTTACCTCAATATGGTACTGGAAGGTAAGAACGCAAGCGAGGCGCTCGTTGGCTTGCAACTGAGCGCCTTGCTCGGTGGTAATCTCGGTTCCATGCCGCTCGACGATCTTGAACGAGCCCTAGCTCCGAAGGCGAAGTAGGCTTTCGGTGCGGAGTTTTCCCTGACTCAGGGCGCACTCATTTCGCAGACGTCGGGGGTAGGAGCGACCTTATGGGGCGCGGCGGGGAGCCGCTTCCCTCGCTTGCGCCAGAACTCGATGACCGCCGGCAGGACCGAGATCACGATGATCGCGACGATCACGATCTTGAAGTTCTTCTGCACCACCGCGCGGCCGCCGAACCACCAGCCGCCGAGCAGGAACGACAGCACCCAGGCCACGCCGCCGGTCACGTTGAACACCGCGAACCGGAAGTAGTTCATCTTGCCGATGCCGGCGACGAACGGGGCGAAGGTGCGAACGATCGGCATGAACCGGGCCAGGATGATGGTCTTGCCGCCGTATTCCTCGTAAAAGTGCTGCGCTTCGAGTAGGTGCTTCTTGTTCAGCAGCCAGGAGTCTTCGCGCGAAAAGACGCGGGGCCCAATCCGGTAGCCGAGCGCGTAGTTGACCGCATCGCCGAGGATGGCCGCGACGATCAGCAACACCGCGGTAAGTGCCAGGTCGATTGGGGAGGTCGCGTTCGCGGCCACGGCACCGACGGCGAAGAGCAGAGAATCGCCGGGCAAGAACGGCAGCGCCACCAGCCCCGTCTCAGCAAAGATGATGAAAAACAGCACGCCGTACAGCCACGGACCCGCGTACTGGGCCAGGTCGTTCATCGACTCCGGACTGAGGTGAACCAGAGCGTCGACAACGCGTTGAAACATCTCGAACATCACGAACTCCCTTTCCTGGGTGTTAGAAAGAACCGCTTCATTCCTTGCCGCGGCCGCTTGGGACGCCCGTTCGATCACCGGCAGCAAACGCCGGCACGACGCACATCCCCTCTACGACTCTAGGTCAAACCAACGCTATTGCACTTTGAGCGTGGCACCACCACCCCCTTGTTCTCGTTGGTGGACGGGTAGACGTACATTATGGATCCCTGCGGCGTCACAGGCCGAGAGCACGTCGGCCAGGTCCTGATAGTTCAACGTGGCATCGCCGCGAATCACGACTCCCTGGTCCGCATACTGGCTACGGGCTTGCTTCAATACGTCCGTCAGAGCTGTGAGCTCGTAAACGGTGTCATTCAACGAGACCTGCCCCGGGCGCACAATCGTCAGCGTCAAATCGTCGGGAGCGGCCGTGAGCGGGCCGGCTTCCGCGACCTGGGGAACGCTTACGACGAACTCGTCCTCGTCCCAGTCATAGAGCCGGGTTGCCGCCATGAAGAAGACGAGGAGACAAAGGACGACGTCCACCATCGGCGTCATGTTGATGTGCGGTAACTCGTCGGCCTGGTGGCGGTCCGAGAGCATGGGCGGCGTTCCTCTGGGGACTCGGGGATGGCGGATGCAAGATTGTAAATTATAATTATCATTATATGGTTGTTATGCGGTCCGCGTTTCCTGCCGTGCAAGGTCGGTGGCGGCGCCCAGGGCGGGACGGCGGTCGGGCAGGGCGGGGCGAATGGCCTCGCTGGAAATCAGGTCGATCACCTGGCGGGCCTGGTCGTCGAGCTCGCGAACCAGGATGTCGATTCGGTTGAGCAGGTAGTAATACGCGACGACCGACACGACGGCGATGGCCAGTCCGAGCGCGGTGGACACGAGTGCGAGGCTGATCCCCTGGGCCAGGGACTCGCCCTTGGCCGGTCCGACGCGGCCGCCGAGGGCGTCGAAGGATTGGATCATGCCGATGACGGTGCCCAGCAGACCGAGCAACGGAGCGAGGGTCGCGGTACCGTTGAGGACCCGAACGTTGCGCTTGAGGTCGGTCAGTTCGCCGGCGGCGTCGTAGCCGATGGCCTGGCGAATGGTCGCGGCGGGCTGGCCCCAGTAGCTGACGATCAGCGCAAACACACGTGCGGCGGAGCAATCGTTCGCACGGCAAAGCTCGGCAGCACGGTCGCGGTCGAGCTTGCCCGTGGCAAGCCGCTCGAGGAAACGGTTCACGAAGTCGCGTGGAATCACTCGCTCGCGCCGCAATGCCAAGAGCCGCTCGAATGCGTACCCGACCGTGACGACCGAACACACGAGCAGCAGCCACACCATCGGGTTGGCCCGCGTGAAGAGCAC
>DAIDJG010000501.1 GCA_027451445.1 Singulisphaera sp. | reverse complement strand
ATGGATTCCGCTTTGCCGGCCAGCATCGCGGCCAGTCCGAAGAGGTCGGCCTGCTCGAACGGATGGAACGGGGCATCGTGGCAGCGGGCACACTTCATGTCGGCGGCGAGGAACGCCTTGGCCAGCACATGGGCCTTGGCGGCCATGGGGGCATCGTTTTGCGTCGCGATGCCGAACCCGGCCGGGCCGCCAAACAACTTGCTCCCCTCCATGCGGATTAGCTCGGTCGCAAAGCGATCGAACGCCTTGTTGTCGACAAACGCCTGATGCAGGTAGCGCCGGAAGGGCCCGGTGTTGTTGAGCGTAGGCTTCAGTATCCCCGGGTTCTCCGCGAGTACATCCTGCCAGTAGCCCATCCAGCCGTCCGCCCAGCGCGGGTCGGCGAGTCTCGCCGAGATGGCCCGATCGCGTTTGTCCGGTCGCGTGTCCGCGCGAAATGCCTTCAACTCATCCGGCGAAGGGATCACGCCGATCGTGTCGAGGGACAGCCGCCGGAAGAACGCGTCATCGTCGAGCGACGTGAGCTTGGGCTGGTCCTTCTCGAGAATGCGATCGATGGGGTTCCCGTCTCCCGCTGGGAGGCTGGGCGTTTGCTTTTCCGCCTCGCGACGAGCCAGGTCGTGTCGCGCCTTCCAATAGGGATCCTCGGTGCGGGCCGCCTTCCGACGGCGAGTCGCGTCCAGTTCATCGATCCGACGCCGTTCGAAGGCATCGAAGGCGCTCCAGCCATCGTCGGTTAGTGTGAAGTTACACGAACTGCCGATCAGACGTGGAACGTCGCCGCGCGCAACCAGGCAGGCGCAGAGCTCGCCGGTTTCAGGCCGCAGCTTCTTTTCGCCGATCAATACCCAGAGCTTGACACGATGGGCCTCGCCGTCCGACGTCCAATCGACAATCCGTTCCTGGTCCCCTGGGGCGATCTCGCGCCAGCGGCTGTCTTCCGGCGGTGGGATGACTGGCACTTCCTCATGACCGGACGAATTGGGGTTGCCCGGCTTCGTCTCAGCCACGACCGTGCCATCAACGATCAAACGAGCGGACCCGCGTGCTCGCAGCAGGAACTGATACCTCCCGGCGGGGACATCGAGCGGCGTTTCCGCCAGGAGCAGAAACGGGCCCGAGCGGTCGATTTCGATCCCCCGGTGGTTCACCTTCGCCGGAATCTGCACGAACCCGAGCGCGGGGGATTCAAAGTGATCGGTCGCCGGAGTCGAGGGGCGTTCCCAGTTCCAGCGATCGGGTAGGTTCTCGTAGACCGATACCTGCACGCTCTCCGCACGGGCCGTTGCGACCGCCGCGACGAGAACCATCACCCCCAGACCTTTGCGCAGCACTCGACCCATCATGGAACGGATCCTCGAAGGAGGTTTCCGGGTACAGGTCCGCTCGCGGGACAAGACCACGAAGCGCTTGGGCGCGTGATCCCACCCCCAAGATCATACTCGACTTGCCGCGGGGCGCCTAACTCAGCAGCACGCGGTAACAAGACGCTGCGCACAATTCATCGATACTTCGTTCCCTTCGTTTCCTTTTGTTCAAAGTTGGTATGCGCCCAACCGCAGGAATCTTGAACAGAAGGCAGCGAAGGAAACGAAGAAGTTACAACAATCAGCATGCATAGATCAGAGCAAACGTAAAGATCACTTCTTCGCAACGCCCAACATCTCACGCCCCGGGCATCGTCGCGAGCACTCCCCGGATGTAGCCAATGCTCTCGGCCACGCCGGGCAACGGGTCTACCGAGTCTTTTTCGTACTCCAGCCCAACGTGATACGCGTACTTGATCTCGTGCAGCGTCTCCAGCATCTTGCGAATATTGAGCACACCCCGGCCAACTTCGACGGGCTGTGACTTGCCTTCCGCGGCGGCGATGTCCTTGAGATGCACGTCGTACAACCGCGCGGAGCACTTACGAATCGCCTCGGCGGGATCCACGCCGCAGCGGGCGGTGTGACCAACGTCAATGCACAGACCGATGCGTGAGTCAAAGGACTGCACCGCCTCCCAGGCGTCGAACGGCGACGGCCAGACCTTGTCCTCAGGACCGTGATTGTGAATCGCGAGCTTGATGTCGAACTCCTTGACGAACTTGTCGAGGAGCGGCAGAGCGGCCTTCGCGGGGTTGCAGACGATCGTCGGAATACCCGCATCCCGGGCGTATTCGAAGGCGTTTCGAATATCCGCCTCGTTGTCCTTCAAGCTGATGACCCCACAGCTCTGAAGCGTGATCTTCGCATCGCGGAACTTCTTCGCGACCTCTTGCCGCTGCTCCGCCGTGCTCTTGAGCGGCAGGTGCGCATCCTTGATGGACGCGTAATGCACCCCGACGCGCCGCATGCCCTGAATCGCAACCTCGGTAGGGAGTTTCACGAAGGTATAAGACGCAACGCCGATCTTGAGTCCCTTCCACGGGTCACCAGGGCCTTCAGCCGCTGCCGCGGAGGTCGACAGGCCACGAGCCGTCGCGAGCACTGCGGCCGAGACGCCGAGGCGACCGA
>DAIDJG010000500.1 GCA_027451445.1 Singulisphaera sp. | reverse complement strand
TTGAGCCGTTTTGGCATTCGGAACGACAGGCATGGATCCACACGCGCCGTTTCTTATTTTGGTGATCGCGTCGACCCTCTTCGATGCGACCGTTGCGGGCGGCAGCCTGTTGATCGCTCGCGCGCGGAGTCGGAGAGAAGGGCGCGCGTACCTTCATCTGGGCGGCGCGCTCTGGGCCGCCGGGGTCACGGGCGTGTTGATGATTCCGAAGTGCGTCCTCTTAAGTCGGGCGGGCGTTCATAACTTTGGTTTGATTCACCTGATCTACATCGATCTCACGGTGTTGCTGCCTTTGGTGGGGATCGCGATGCTGGCCGCGTCGTCGCTCCCCGGAAACGGCAGGAGGTTTTGCGCGATGACGGTCCCTGTTCGGGTGGCGTCGGCTGCGAGCCTCGTGATGATCCTGGTCGGAATCTATGCCACCTGGATCGAGCCGTTCCGGTTGCAGATCGAGACGGCCACCGTCGACGTTCCGCCGGCGCGCGAGGGACAGCGAAGTGTCCGGATCGCCGTCATGACCGACCTCCAGACGAGCCGCGTGACCGACTATGAGCGCACCGCCGTCGAGCGCCTTATGGCTCAGAAGCCCGACGTGATCCTGATCCCCGGCGACGTGTTCCAGGGGAACCGGGAACAGTTCGACGCGACGTCGCCTGATTTGAAAGCGCTGTTGGAACGCCTTTCAGCGCCGGGCGGCGTGTACCTGGTCCTGGGCGACACGGACGGGGGCGGAGAACACCTACGGTACCTGATCGGATCGTCGGAGGTCCGCCTGCTCGTCAACGAGATCGCGCAGACTACAGTGGGGGACCGCACGCTCACCATTGGCGGCGTTGCCTTGAAAACAACGACGCCCGAGGCGCAGAAGGTTGTTGAGCGCCTGGAGACCGAAACGGGCGACGGGGACATTCGCATCCTGCTGACCCACCGGCCGGATGTGGCGCTCTCGTTACGCGAGCGGTCGCGGATCGACCTGGTGGTCGCGGGACACACGCACGGTGGTCAGATCGTGATACCGGGGTTCGGGCCGCCGCTGACGCTGACGCAGGTCCCCAGAGTCGTGGCCGCAGGGGGCCTGCACACGCTAGGCTCGAACGCGATTTACGTGAGCCGAGGCGTCGGCTGCGAGCGCGGTCAGGCGCCTCGGATCCGCTTCCTCTGCCCGCCGGAGGTCTCGGTGCTGGAAGTGGGCGCTCGCCCCGTCTACGTGCAAGAAGCACGGGCGAATTGACGGCGAAGCGCATCTCGTCGGCGCAGCACCGGCCTCTCTCGTTGGGCGAGGTGTTCTCGATCGCCGGTGCCTGAGGGGGACGTCGGGCTTTCGGCGATCGAGAACCATTGGCCGGGTCAGAGGCTGATTCCGCCCAGAATGCCTGTGACGGCGCCGAGCAGAGTGTTCAACTCCGAGGTGAGACTGACCTCAAGCGAGCTCACCGTCCCGGTCAAGCTTCCGAGCGTGGTATTCACGTCGCCCATGACGGTTCCCAAGCTGCCCGTCACCCCCGCCAGTTCGGTCGGGAGGCCGACGAGAATGGTGTTGACCTCGCCGGTCAGTCCGTTCAGTTGCGTGGTGACCGTGCCAAGTGTCGAGGAGACCGCGCTGATCGCCGTGTTCAGAGCGGCTGACGAGCCGCCTGCCGCGGCGGTTACGGTGCCGATGAGCGTGTTCAATTCCGTGGTGACGCTGCCCAGCGTCAAGCTGATGTCGCCGAGCGCAGTGTTGAGCTCGCCGGTGACGGACCCGAGCGTGGGGGCGATCATGCCGGCCAGGCCGTTCACTTCGCCGACAATTTCGCCCTCGATGAACTCCGCGCTGCCGATCAAGCCGTCGACTTGGCCGAGCGCGGCAAAGAGGACGCCGGTCGCATTGCCGGTAGCGCCGCTCAAGGTTGATGAGATGCCGCCGAGCGTCGAGTTGGCCGAGGCGATGAGCGAGTTCACCTGGGACGTGACGCTGCCGAGCTCAATGTTCCAGCGGCCGGTGTAGGTCTCGATCAACGACTGAACCGTCATCGTCGGGTCGGTGGTGAAGAAATAGGAGTCGCGATGCGTCCCAGTCAGGTCGTGGACGAAGACCCAGCGCAACTCCACCAGAGGACGAGCCTTCTTGTACCAGTGTGCGGTCCCGGTCACGGTCTCGACCTTGCGTTGACCTCCGCCGTACCAGGAGACTTTCAGACGTTGCCGTTCTGTGGCGCCTTCGACAACTTTCTTCGGGCTGGGAAGGCGCTCTCCCTTGCGGCGTGGACGGCCCTTGCCCGAGTACTCCGGTGTCGGTCCCACGAGGTTGGCGTTGGGGTAGAACAAGCTGACCAAGGTGAGTCGCCGTTTCGATCGCGCGGCGAGTTCGGCGAATTCGTGGGTCGCATAGCCGCCATCGGCCACGACCATGAAATTCCGTTCCGGAAACCATCGCATAAGAATGCGAATCATTTGACCGAGCAGTTGGGACGGTGTTTTGTGCCGTCGCCCCTGTTTCTGGTTCTCCTCCTCGGGTCGATAAAGTGCGACCAAGAGCGGCAAGGCCCAGCGTCGGGTTGCCCAAGGGACGGGGATCAAGAGGGCGAGGACGACCCACTTATGTCCCCAGCGAAAGGCCGTGTAGGAGTGAGTGGAGCGAACCGGGTCACGATGGCAACCCTTGCCGTAGACATGGGGTCCAGGATGTTCCGTGACCGTATCGTCGCCGGCCAAAAGAATCTGACCGGTGGGGGCAAATCGAGCGAGGACCGCTGCCACATAGGAACGACCCAGGCGTGCGAGCGACCACCGGTCGCGCGAGAACACGCGGTGGTATGTACTCGGATGTCCGGGCGCCACGACGCCCAACACGCGAAGCAGGTTGCAAATCGTGCGGCCACCCAAAGAGAGGATAGCGGCCAAGGCGAGGAGCACGAACCGTCGATGCGTGGGGCGCGAAAACGCCGATTCGAGAGGATCGAAAATGTTACGAACAGGCTTGGGAAGTTGCTCGTGATTGCGTTGAAGGCGGCGCCGCGCGATCCTTGCTTTACGTTCGGCTTGGCGTCGGAAAGCGCGAAGCCGTGCCCGAATCTGTTTCTAAGAGGGTCGTGAGCGACGTCGATCGGATACGATAGTCATGGCAGCCTCCGTGAGTGCGATGTAGGGATGGGTCCATACCTCTCATTGCACCGCGGAGGCTTGCCTCAGTGAAACCCGAAAAACGGCAGAAGTCGAGCTTAGTGTCTCTGCGCGAACACCCGTTCGAACGGTCCAAGGACGGCTCGTTCCGGCGTTCGGTCCCACACGGCGAAGACCACGTGCTGAAATGCCGCAGCAAACCTTCCGTTGCCTGTCAGGTGTTCTGCGAAGCCGCCAGCGACATCTTGGGGATCGTTGGCGAACACGCCGCAACCCCAGGCGCCCAGCACGAGGGCTTGGTATCCGTGAATGACGGCGATCGAGAGCACCTTTTCCATCCTCGCGCGCGTCATGGGTCCGATACGGGCACGGTTGTTCGGTTCGTTCCTCCGGACTGCTCCCGCATTCACGGCGGGGCTGGTCAGTATCGAGACCGTGTACGGGGGGCGTCGAGAAGGTTGTCATCATCGTCCCGGAACACTGGCACGCTTGGCGAATAGATCATGTGGTCGGTGTAGAGGCATGATGGATACGAACGATTGACCTCATACATCGCCTGCTGAGGATTGATTCAGGCGTAGAGGCCCGAAGCACGCGCGAGACTCTCTTCCTGGGCCTGGCTCCCCTTGAGGAACCCGCCGCCAGGATTCTTCGCCGAGGCGAAGTTCAGGGCCAGCACCGGCGAACTGAAATCCCGGATCAACCGCTGCGCGGCGTGAAGCGTCGTCTCGTTCACGACTTCGATATCGGCCGGAGACCGTTCCCCGTTCGCGATCAGGATCTGGTCGCGTTGCTGGAAAACGTCCGCGAACTGGTCCGGCGTATAGAGCCGTGAACCAAGTCGTGCTGCGCTCAGAGCCTCCGCGATGGAAACAATCTGCCCCGAAGGGCTGCGATACGATCCCGTGTTGAGAATCGCGAGCGTCTCTTGGGCAATCTGGGCTCTGTGCGTGCGCGAGGACATATCGTCTCCACGGTAGCTTCGCCTACCAAAGCGTGGCCAGAATCGGGAACTGGGGCAGTTCTTTTTGGGGTAAGCCGTCGTCGGCTCGCGGCGTAAACGGTAGACCCATAATGCTTACGCGCGTTGTGCGGCGAAAGCCTGGGGATCGGGCGGTCGAGCAAAACGTCGCGCTCGGCGCGACCGACGGTCATGAGCGGCAAGGGACGGAGTTGAACCAGGTGCCACGCCCCTGGAAGAAATGGCGCGGATCCCGCCGAACCGGCGTAGCGGCTCGCCATCGTTTCCGCCGCCGTCCCCTCGGCAAGAGCCGCCATTGATCACGATGGCGTGCGTCGCCACAAAGGCGGCGACGTTGTCCCGAACATGGTCCTGAACCGCAGAGTTTCGGTTGATGGGGGCGCAGATCTCGGCGAACACCGTTTCCAGGGTCGGCCCACCTGGGAATCCAGGTAGCGTCGGAGTGCACCGAGATGCTCGTTCAGGAGCTTTGACCTACTCCGCCAAAGGCCCTTCATTCCTTCACGTTGCCGGAGTTCATCGATCGCCGTGCGCTGAAGGGCGCGCGGCGACCGTTTCGAGTACCCCTCGCGTGCGAGTCGAAACGAGGACGCTCGACGATCACCTTCGCCATGTCCGGACGCATTCTCGGCCTCGCGCAAGGTTGCGTCATGACTTGGGTTACGACGGGCTTTCACCCTTTGCTGTGTCGACACGAGGCAGTCCGCCGAAGTTCGGTGTCGAGTCGTCGTGCGGGCACAGTTCGCCGCGTACGCAAAAAAATCATTCGATGAAGGGAGTGTGAGGGCTTCCATTCTGGCGTGCAAGCACTACAATGTCCTGCGGTTGTGCGAACAGTGTCCGCTCGTTAGTGGCCACGCGACTCTCACCCCCCCTGTTGGGTCAACGTTGCTGCGCGACTCCCCAATTGGATGACGTCCTCTCGGGTTCGAGAACCATTCTCGGCGGTAACCGTTGACATGAGGTTCCGCTCTTCGCGGGCTCTGAGGCCGACAGACGTTCGACCTCAAGCCGTGAGGCTGTTGGTTTACCCCCCCCGGAAGGATTGATTCCCAGCCTGATTTTCGCCCCGGCTCCTGGACTATCCCCCGTTTTGTGGCGAGTGATTTGCACGCTCACATCGGGCGGTATTGTCAACTCAAACGTTAAAACGGTTGCTTGTTTTTTTAGTCCTTCGGTGAAGAGTGGAGGGTTCTTCTATGCGCGGAACTTCGTCCTCGGCAACGGTCTCTTGGGTCGCGGGATTGTGCCTGGCCTGGTGTCTGGCGTTTGTCGGTTGCGGCGAAACAAGCAGCACGGCACCGCAATCGGTGAATCAGACGGAAGAGCAGAAGGCGCAGCAAGCTGCGGCTGATAAGGCAACGGCCGACGCGCACAAGGCGGAGCAAAAAAAGAAGTAGGCCCCTGGGTCAGGATTGATCGAGGGCCGCAACGTCGTTCCTCGCGCGACGACCACCGAGCATAAGATCCGCTAAGTATTCATTGGCTTTCCAGAGAGGGTTTTCCTCTCCACACACGCAACCTGGGGAACGAGCGGGGGTTCCCCAGTGCTTATTTGAGTTGGCCGCGTGCCCGACGGGTGCGGGCCTCTCATCCTGGGAAGTGCTGGGTGAGGTGGTTCAGAGGTTGTGGGCCGGCGGCGACACGCTCGTTGTGTGTCTTGTTGTCCCACCGCCGGATTCGCGGTCGATTCCAGCTTCGGGAGTTTGCAATGAACGTGAGAGTGAAACGCGGCTTTACCTTGATCGAGTTACTCGTCGTGATCGCGATCATCGCGGTCCTGATCGCCCTATTGCTGCCGGCGGTCCAGGCAGCCCGCGAGGCCGCCCGGCGTGCGCAGTGCGTGAACAATCTCAAACAGATCGGCCTGGGCCTGCACAACTACCATCAGAGCAACGACAAGTTCCCCCTCGGCGGAAGCTGCAACCAGGGTAGTCAGGGCTGCACGGGTCTGTGGAACGGAGTGAGCGCCCAGGCTCAAATGCTCTCGTACATGGAACAGGCGCAGATCTACAACGCGATCAATTTCTCAATCGCGGGTCCGGGCGGTACACCAGCCGGAAACACCAACCAGAACCAGACGGCGTGGGTCACCAAGATCAACACATTCTTGTGTCCGTCCGACGGCAACGCGGGCACGGCCCAGGCCAATAACGGACTTATTAATATCAATAGTTACGTTGGTTCGATGGGGACGACCAGCATCTCCTACAGTTCGACATCGACCGGGTTGTTCTCGTACGGGGCCTGCTACGGCATTCGCGATGTCACCGATGGAACCTCGAACACCGTGGCGTTCAGCGAGATGCTCGTGGGCGACAATTCGAACACCCCCGCGAAACGAACCAATGGCGTCATGAGTACAGGCGCTCCCGGCTACGCGGACGTAAACACGGTCGGCGTCACCGCCCTCCAATCCGGCGCCCTCGCCACGTGCACGACGAGCTACCTCACCGGCACACTGAATAACTCGGTTGGCTGCCTCTGGTTCGTGGGGACGATGGGTGACTCCATGTTCAACACCATCGTGCCCCCGAACTCGACCCAGTACCGATGGGGCGCATGCAAGGGGGGCGGCGGCGGCTGGGCCGAAGGGATGAACTACGCCAATGCCTCGAGCAATCACTCCGGCGGTACGAATGTTTTGATGGCCGACGGCAGTGTCAGATTCGTCAAAACCTCAATCAATATGTATACGTGGTGGAATCTCGGTACCCGCGCCAACGGTGAAGTCGTTGATGCCAGTGCCTTCTGATCGTCGACCCACTGGGGGTTCCTCGCTCGAGAAATTCGACCGAGGAACCCTCGTCACGTTGAGAAGCCTCCACCGTGATGACACATCTCGCCAGACACCATTGGGGCACGGACCGGTCGGCCGAGTCTGAGGATGTTGGGGACGAAGAAGGCGGTATCCCCGACGAATGGACCTTGGGATCTGACGGCGAGCGGACGCTGGTTGAGGAAGCGCCGTGTTAGATCAGCGATAGTCGCCCGTTCGCCCCGCCACCACCCGTGCTCTCGTTTCGCGACAGCACGTCATTTCCTGCACTCCTGCCTCAACACCGTCCCTGCACCGACGGCCTCGCAGAGACGGTTCCGCGCAATCGTTTGGCGAAGAATCTTGAATTGACTGCGCGTTCGGCAGAAATGCCAGACGTTTGGGCAGCGAAACAGGTTCGTCCCGCGGATTCGGAGTCGCGGACCTTCGGTTTACCGAAGTGATCGGTGAGCAATTCCGAACGGCGATGTCCGTTCTCCGCAGGAGTTTGCGCGCTTCGGGCTGGCCTGCGACGAGGCGGCATGACCTTTGCTTTTCTGGGTTGCCGTCCGCACGGCGATGCTCCTCCTCTCCCAGGCGGTCGCGGCGCGACGCGGCCGTATTTCCATCCTGCCCGCAAACTCCCAACGCCTGGTCCTTGTTCGCGGACCCTCTCCCTGGTTCGCCTTTTCGATCCACCGATTCGCGGAGCGATCCTATGAGTCTCGAGTCCTCGCGGGGTCAGGCGACCTCGCCCTGGAAAGTGTTGACCCTGTCGACGATCGCCTTCACGCTTCTGTTTAACGTCTGGTTGATGCTCGGCGTGCTTGCGCCCAGGATCAAGGAGACGATGGGACTCAGCGCATCGCAGGTCGAGTGGCTGATCGCCACGGCGATCCTCGCTGGAGCACTCTTGCGACTGAACTTCGGCATCTGGGCCGACCGGTTCGGCGGCCGAAATGTGATGGCATTTCTGTTGCTGTTGACGACGATCCCCACGTACCTTTTCAGCCGGGCGACGACGTATAATGAAATGTTGCTTTGTTCCCTGTTCTTCGGGCTCGCCGGGAACGCGTTTACGGCGGGGATCGCGTGGAACTCGGCCTGGTTCGGGGCTTCCCAGAAGGGATTCGCGCTGGGGACGTTCGGCGCGGGGAACGTGGGGGCGTCGGGAACGAAACTCCTGGTCGGCCTCTTCCCCGCCGTGTTGACGGCGATCCCGGCGGCGGGACTGCTGGGGGGCGTGATCCCGGGCGGCTGGCGTTTTATCCCGGCTCTTTACGCGATCCTTCTCGTGGTCATGGCGATCCTGACCATGGCGCTGGCCCCCGCGCCCGATCCGAAGCCCGGCCAGGGTCGTCCGCTCGGCGAGATGTTGGCGTCGTTGCAGTATATGCGGGTCTGGCGTTTCAGCCTTTACTATGTCGTCGTCTTCGGCGCTTATGTCGCACTGTCCGGCTGGCTTCCGACCTTCTACAAGGACACGTACCACGTCTCGCTCCGCACCGCGGCGCTGCTGACGGCCACGTTCATCCTGCCCGCCAGCCTGCTCCGTCCGCTCGGCGGTTGGCTTTCGGACCGCTATGGCCCCCGCGTGGTGACGTATGCAGTCTTCATCTCCATGACGCTCGCGCTCATTGCGCTGTCGGTCCCGTACCGGACCTACTGGGGTATTTCCTACCGTCTCGGCCCCTTCGCATTTGCGACTCTTATGTTCGTCGTCGGCTGCGGCATGGGAATTGGCAAAGCTTCTGTTTATAAATACGTGCCGAATTTTTTTCCCAATGACGTGGGCGCTGTGGGGGGGCTTGTCGGGATGCTTGGCGCCCTCGGGGGCTTTTTCCTGCCGCCCGTATTCGGAGCGCTCGGTCGAGCCACCGGCGTGCCGCAGTCGGCGTTCATCGCTCTGCTGGTTCTGACGGTGTGGAGTCTCGCCTGGCTGCACGTGACGGTCCTGGGAATCAAGCGAGCTGAGGCGGCTGAGCCCGCGGTTGCCCCGGGCCTCCCCTGGGCAGTCGCCGACGCAACGCCCTGATCGAAAACCGCGATTTCAGCCGGTTGATCACGCTCGACTGATCGGCGAAGCTGCGCGTTGTGGCTTTGTGATCGAACAGGTCGAGCGTGGTTTTGCGCGGTCGGCACGTGCCTACCTCCGGTCGCGCCCGACTGCCGCAAGGGTGATCAAGCGACCCTCCGATGATTGATCCTGCCGATCTTGCACGAGATGATTCTGCGGGCCACTTCAACCGGCGTTTCCGGACCGCGCTGGTTGGGGTGGCCGTGCTCGTTCTGCTGGACGAGGTGGTGATCGAGCCTCCCTTGCTCAGGTTGATGACCGATGCGCCGGTGATCAACGTTGCGGGCCGGCAACGCATGCTGAGCCAGCGCATTGCCAAGGCCGCGCTGGCGCTCGATGCGGCGAGGTCCGAGGAGGATCGCCGGCGACACTCCGCGGAACTTGACGAGGTTCTGCGGACCTGGACCACTGCGCACGAGCAACTGCGTCGACGCGACCGTCCGCCGTCGCTCCCAGGTGCGAACAGTGCCACCGTCGACGAGGCGTTCGATGCGCTCGAGCCGTCTTTCACCCGGATTCGCGAGGCCGCCGCACGCCTGATCCGGGACGAGACGCTCGCTGCGCCCGATCCTGCGGCGATCCATGACGATCAGCGGACCATTCTGGCACTCGAAGGCTCGTACCTCGTCCAGATGGACCGGATCGTCGGCCTCTTCGAACGCGAGGCACGCGCCCGGGTCGATTGGCTGGTCTGGACCAAACGGATCCTCACCGCTCTGGTGCTCGTCGGCCTGGGGGGGATCGGGCAATTCATCCTCCGCCCCGCGACCCGTCTGATCGAACGCCAGCTCGCCAGCCTGCGCGAAGCCCGCGACGTGCTGGAGCACCGAGTCCGGGAACGGACCCTGGCGCTCGAGGCGGCCAACCGCGACCTGGAATGCGAGGTCCGAGAACGGACCCGCGCCGACGAGCGCCAGCGTACCCTCGTCGAGCAGCTCAGCCACGTCGGGCGCACGACGACGATCGGCGAGATGGCGAGTGGATTGGCGCACGAGCTGAACCAACCGCTCGGTGCGATCGCGAACTACGCCGAGGGCTGCCTCGTGACCCTCTCGGCCCCGGAACCGAACGTGGACGCCGCAAAGGCCGCGCTCGAAAAGATCCTGTCCACAACGCTGCGAGCCGGTCAGATCGTGAAGCGGATCCGCCGTTTCGTCACGCGCCACGCACCGGCGCGCGAACGGATCGAGCCCAATCGTCTTGTCTCCGAGGTCGAGGAATTCTTCCGCGACGAGGCACGGAGGCGCGGAATCGGGCTCAAGGTTGAGCTGGCATCGGACTTGCCTTGGCTATGGGGCGACCCGATCCAGATCCAGCAGGTTCTGGTGAACCTGGTCCGCAACGCCTTCGAGTCACTGTCACATGCGCAAACACCTGAGCCGTCAGTAGTTATACGGACCGAACGAGCGGGCGCTGACGCCGTTTCGTTCGTTGTCCGGGACAATGGAGAGGGCATTCCGGCGGAGCGACTGCCTCGAGTTTTCGATGCCTATTTCAGCACTCGTGATGAAGGGATGGGCATGGGACTTTCGATCAGTCGGACGATTGTCGAAGGCCACCACGGCCAATGGGTCGTCGAGTCTGAGCCCCAAGTTTGCACGACATTTCGGTTCACGCTTCCCTCCACAGGTGTTGAAGATGCAGGAGCCCACGGTTTACATCGTTGACGACGACGCGGACATGCGGGATTCGCTGGGTTTCCTGATGACGACCGTGGGTCTCCGCGTGGCCATTTTTGCCTCGGCCTCCGAGTTTCTGGCGGCGTTCGCCCCGAAAGGGCCGGGCTGCCTGGTCTTCGACGTACGCATGCCCGGTATGAGCGGGCTCGATCTTTACGAGTCGCTCGTAGCGCGCGGGGAAGCGATGCCAGTCATCTTCATCACCGCATTCGCCGATGTGCCGATGGCAATCCGCGCGATGAAATCAGGGGCCGTCGAATTCGTCGAAAAACCGTTCAATCGCCAGGATCTGCTCGACCGCGTCCTGCGCGCGATTCAGGTCGACACACAGCGGCGAAAGCTGATTGCGGATCGCGAGGCAGTCCGGAAGCGGTTCCAACGGCTCACCAAGAAAGAGCGCGACGTGCTCGAACTCGTCTTGTCGGGCAAACCGAACAAGTCGATCTCCTCCAGCCTCGAGATCACGCCCCGCGCTGTGGAAATGCGGCGGGCCAACTTGATGAAGAAGCTGGAGGTCACCAGCCTCGCCGAGCTCGTTCGCCTGAAGGTCGGCCTCGACCTGGCCGCCGAACCGCCTCTGAACGGACGCACGATGCTGTCTTGAAGCGTCGCACTACCGACGACTTTGCGTCGCGCACCGCGCCGGACTCACGCGCGATAGCGCAACGCCCTCACATTCCGCGCGGCGTCCACCGCGACGTAGAGGCTCAGACCGATAATCAGCATCAGCGTCCCGTTCACGGCGGCACCGAATGCGATTCCAACACCCGTGAGTAGTGTGGGGATGGCGAAATCGAGAGAGGATTCACGACCTTCAGTGGCTCGCATGATCCCCAAGACCACCACCAGGCAGCCGATGCCGATTCCACCGTACAGGACGATGTTACCGAGGCTATGCCAGAAGTTCGCCACCGTGATGAGCCGCTCGTAATACCACGGCTCGGGAGGTACGCTTCCGGACGCGGCCGGGGAGCCGCTGGGAGCAGCGGCTTTGCGCTGCGATGGCGAGAGAGTGCGGCTCGAGACTCTCGAGAGCAAAGGCGCAAGGTCCGTCTCCTCGACCTCGGTGTCGTCGTTCGCCTCGTCCTGGATGGTGTCTGCGTACGGTAAGGGCGGCGGTGCGGAGCTCATGGGGCTGACGGACGAGCGGGCAACGCCCTGGGGATCACCCAGGATCGTGTCGGCCCCCACCATTTCGGTGCCCGGGATTTGCAAGACGGCCCCGCACCCCTTGCAGCGCCCTTTCTTGCCGCCTGCTGAGTCCGGAGCATGCATCGTCCGGCCGCATGAACACACAACTTGAATTGACATGGCCATCGTCCCAAGCGTGCTACGGTTCCTCATGCGCATTTCGCATCAGGATGACGCAACGCTCGGGCGGAATCAACCCGGATGGCCGCATCTCGAACGCGTTCACGCATTGACCGTGAACAGCTTGCACTGGATGCGATTCAGCCCCGATTTCTGATACGTTCGCGGCTCGGGCTGCGCGAACCCGTTCAGGTCCACCGAGCGGGTCCGGAGCTCGTAAGCGCCCGGCTTCAGGTCGCGGAATGTGACGGACCACGAACACACGCTGAAGCGCAACGGCCAATCCTTCGGCTTGCCAGTAACGGGATCGAAGCCCCAAACGCTCCTGGGCGACGTTCCTTCGGGAAGGACGGCTTCCCAATCGTCGGCGGGCGGCGTGATATCGCACGGGAGCCATTGCGCCGATTCCCAGGCGGGGTCGTTGTCGTCGAGCTTGCCCCCCGTGCCGGCGTCCGGACGCAGCCAGTATTCGACGCGTTTCAGTCCCGACCAGCCGGTCATCGCGGTCCCCTCGATGACGACCGGTCCGCCGCTCGGGAATGTCGCTGTCCCCTTGCTGGCGTAGGCCGCGGTCTTCAGATAGGAGTCGGGGTCGTTGTTCTGGAGGGCGTAGGTGTCATTCGCCTTGTAGTCGTTCGTGAGCACGATGCGCTGGAGCCACTTGATCGACTTGAACCCGTGCGCCCAGGGGACGACCATCCGCACCGGTCCCCCGCGCGCCGGGGGGATCTCCTCGCCGTTCAGCCGGTAGGCAATCAGCGGCGGCAGATCCCAGGGCGGTGTCTCCATCACCTGGTTGAAGCCGAGCGATGACTGAAAGAGCTGCGCGGGGTCGTTGTTGTGGAACCCCCAGTAGTAAACACGTCGTACATTGTTCACCTTGCCTACGAGCCGCAGCACATCGCGGAGCGGCACCCCCTCCCAGAGCCCTTGCCCGAGTGGGACGGGGATATTGTTGCATTGCATCGCCTTCAAGAACCGGATGCCGTGCGTCTTACCGAGTTCTTGCAACTTGGGGAGATCGAGCGCCGTGACGTCCTCGAGACGAAACTGTTTGGCCATCTCGGCGGAGCCGTCGGAGACGATCTCCAGTCGCCAGGTCTCGTTCGTGAGCCTCGCCTGGGAGCGGGCGTCGCCCTGGAGCGTCGAGGGCTTGGGGTTGCCCCGGCTGACGTCAACGAACTCGGTGGCTTTGGTCAGAAACGACGGGGACGCCGTCGGAGTTTCGGCAGCGGTGCAAAAGGTGCTGGCGTCGTCGAGGTTGCTGGTGTTTGCAGTCGCGTCGCGGCTGGGAAGTCCTGCGGCGAGTCCAGCGAGAGCGGCCGCACCGAGGAAGTGGCGACGAGGCATAACGTCCGACATGTCTATCAACTCCCACGGCTGGCGAGACGTCCAACCATTGTCGACTCAAAACACGTTGCGCCGATCCCGCATCAATGAAAACTAACCCAAGCGCGTTCCCACAGCAACGACCCACCCCTTGACTTTGCTAACACCGTTAAGTAAATTAACAGTGTAAAGTTAACGAACAGCGTTAAGCATCCTGCGCCAAGCGACGTGGAGAGTCCCATCGTGTCCGCGAAAGAGAGACGCGAGCAAGAGCGTGCCCGCGTGCGCGCTGCGCTCATCGATGCGGGGCGGGCGATGTTTATCTCGCAACCTTATGACGAGGTCTCGCTCCGGGCCGTCGCACGCACGGCCGGGTACTCCGCCCCCACGATTCTGAATCACTTTGGCAGCAAGGAGGGATTGATCTTCGCCATCTGCGAGCAGGATTTCGGCGCCCTCCGTGCCCGGTTCGAACGCATCGCCAAGGTCGCCGACCCGGTCGACCGGCTGCGCAGGCTCGGCGAGGCGTACGTCGATTTCGCGATGGAGAACCCGCATCACTATCGCTTTATGTTCATGTCCAACCATCCTGCGCCCGACCCGGCGCAGTTTCCGATCGACCGGAGCAACCCGGACCTGGACGCGTACGCGTTTCTCCGCGCGACGGTCGCGGAGGCGATCGCGACAGGGCGGTTTCGCCCGGAATGCAAAGATGCTGACCTGGTCGCGCAGGTGATCTGGAGCGGCGGGCATGGCCTCGTGGCGCTCCACCTGACGAAAGGCGATGACCCGGCCCTGACCTTTCGCCCGATCAAGGCGGCGGCCCGGCTCTTGATCGACGCGACCCTGCGCGGACTCTTGAAAGCGGAGGATTGACCAATGGTCGACCTGGCACGAAAGATCCTGTTCCACGATAAGGTGCGGTTCCTGATCACGGTTTCCGGCGTCGCCTTCGCGGTGACGCTCGTCTTCGTGCAGGTGGGACTGTTCGAGGGCCTGCTCGCGAACGCCTCCGTGACGATCGAGAAGATCGACGCCGACCTCTGGGTCTCGGCGCGCAACACGCCGAACGTCGACTTCTCGAATACGTTCTCCGAAACGATGGTCCAGCGCGTGCGGTCGGTACCGGGCGTGGCGAGGGCCGACAATTTGATCGTCTGGTTCGGACGGGTCGCGCTCCCGAGCGGTGCCACGGAAAACGCGGTGCTCTACGCCCTCGAGGATTTCACGCATTGGAACCTCCCCTGGCGGATTAGCACCGGCGATGCCCGCGACCTGAGACGGGGAAAGTACGTGATCCTTGACGATTCGGCCACCAAACGATTCGGGCCGTTTGCCGTGGGCGACTACCGCGAGTTCAACGGTCAGCGGCTCAAGATCATCGGCCGGACCGCCGAGGCCCGCTCGTTCACAACGAACCCGATCGCGTTCCTCGACTACCGCGTGGCTCAATCGCTCGACCGCCAGAGCCTGCACAACCGGACGACCTACATTCTCGTGAAGCTCGCCCCCGGCGCCGATGCGCCGGCGGTGGCCGCGGCGATCCAGCATCGGCTGCCCTACAACAACGTTTGGACCCGCGACGCCTGGGCCGTGCGGTCGCGGTCGTACTGGACCGACAACACCGGGCTCGGGCTCAACATGGTGATGACGGTCTTCCTCGGCTGCCTCGTCGGCGTCGTCGTGGTCGCCCAAACCCTGTATACGTCGACGATGGAGCACATCAAGGAGTTTGCGACGGTAAAGGCGATCGGCGGCGGCAACGCCCAGATCTACGCCATCATCGCCAAGCAGGCGGTGATCGCCGCAGTGGTTGGGTTCGCACTCGGAGCGCTGATGACGTCGGGCCTGCGGCCGATCATGGCGGGCATCGACCTGAAGCTGTCGTTGACGCCGAGTTTCGCGTTCGTCGTCTTCGCGGGGACGCTCGGGCTCTGCCTGGCGGCCTCAGCCATCTCGTTCCGAAGGGTCGCCTCGCTCGACCCCGCGCTCGTCTTCCGAGGCTGACGCGTGTCTTTGCTTTTGACCTGAGTTGCCGCCGGTCGAGCGGTTGCGCTCGCGGTGCGCTCTGAGACAAATCATGGGGTAAACGACGATGAACGTGCTGGAAGCGGCTGACGTGGTGAAAACGTTTCGCGAAGGGACGGAGTCGGTCTCGGTGCTCCGAGGGGCCTCGTTGTCCCTCGCCCGCGGCGAAATCGTGGCGCTGGAGGGACCGTCGGGGTCGGGCAAGACGACGTTCTTGACGATCCTGGGATGCATGCTCACGCCGACATCCGGGCGCGTGGCGATCGAGGGGCGCGCGGTCGATCCCAACCGGCCGGACCGATTGCCGTGGCTCCGCCGCACGTCGATCGGGTTCGTGTTCCAGCAGTTCAACCTGTTCCCTGCACTCACCGCCGCCGAGAACGTCGAGTACACCCTGAACCTGAAAGGGCTCAAGGGCAAATCCGCGAGGATTGAGGCCGCTCGCGTGCTCGAGGCGGTTGGCCTCACGGATCGTGCCCATTTTCTCCCTCGTGACCTCTCCGGCGGCCAGAAACAACGTGTGGCGATCGCCCGCGCCCTCGCCGGCTCGGCGCCGATTATCCTTGCCGACGAGCCGACGGCCAACCTCGACTCGCAGGTCGGTTCCCAGGTTTTGGAGCTGTTTCGCGACCTTGCGAAACGCGAGAACCGAGCGCTCCTGATCGTCACGCACGACCCCAAGGTTCGCGGGGTCGCGGACCGAGTTGCTCATATCGCTGACGGCGTGATCCAGAACTGAGCCATTTTCGAAACGTCTCATGAAAAGGAGTCGTCCGATGTCCGTGCGTTCGCTGTTGTGGTTGGTCGTCCCCGGCGCGGGGTTGCTCCTGGCAACGGGCTTGGTCGCACAGAGCCGCACGCTGGAAGCGCGGCTACCGTCATGGATCGCGGAGAACAGCCGACGGCTCAAGCCGGCCGAACCAGGCCCGTTGCAGCCGGTTGAGCTCAAGCGTGTGCTCGCGGAGGGGCGGGTCGTCGCCTACCCAGGTGCCGAAGTCGTTGTCGGCACGGAAGCGGCGGGCCGGATCGTCCGCTTGAATGTCCAGGAGAAGTCCGTCGTTCACAAAGGGGACCTCATCGCCGAATTGAACGCCGACGATTTGAAAGCCACGCTCGCCGAGGCCAGCGCCCGAGTCGCCGAGGCCGACGCGGACATCCGCTACTTCGAGCGCGAGCTACAACGCGACGAGTCGCTGCTGGCCCGCCGCGCGGGGACGGTCCAAAATATCGACATCAACCGCCGCGGCCTCGACGGCGCCCGCGCCCGCCGAGCGCGAGCCGCCGCCGACTGCGAGCATATCAACGCGTCGTTAGCCAAAACGCGCATCGTCGCTCCCATCGACGGCGTGGTCACTCAGCGCCATGTGAACGCGGGCGAAACCATCGAAATCGCCGCGAGGGTCGTGACGGTCGCCGACCTGCAGCGCGTTCGCATTGAGGCCGAGGTCGACGAGTTCGACACGGGTCGCATCGCGCTCGGCGCGGGTGTGACGATCACCGCTGAGGGTTTCCCAAACGCGTCCTGGGTAGGGACCGTCGAGGAGATCCCCGATGAGGTTGTACCCCGGCGGATCCGGCCCGAGGATCCGGGACGGCCGATTGATGCCCGTGTTCTACCCGTCAAGATCGCGTTCGGCGAGGCCACACCGCTGAAGCTGGGGCAACGGGTGGAAGTTCAGATTCAGGAGTGAGTCAGGCCCGTCGCGTTTGTCGGACGCACGGCCGTTTCATTTTGGATCTCCCGGGATCGAAGGAGCCCTACAACGCTCGATGGACCAAAACAAAACGACCCGCCGTCATGAGACGGCGGGTCGTTGTGAAAGATCGCTCTCGCAAGGCTGCGATTCTCAGCCCACGAGCTCCTTGATCGGCGTGCCGCCGTCGACGATCTTGATCGGCCGACCGCGCGGGGTGGTGTACTGGGTGGCGACGTCGATGCCCATGGTCTTGGTCATCGTGCCGATGACGTCCATAACGCCGATCGGGCGATCGGTGATATCGACGCCGTCCTTATCGGTGGCACCGACGATCTGGCCGCCCTTCATGCCGCCGCCGCCAATGACGATCGACCAGCTATTCGGCCAGTGGTCGCGGCCGTTGTTCTGGTTGATGCGCGGGGTGCGGCCGAAGTCGCCCATCCAGACGACCATGACATCGTTGATCAGGCCGCGCTGTTCGAGGTCGGCCAGCAACGTGCCCATGCCCTTGTCGAGCGTGGGGTGGAGGTTCTTCGAGAGGGTCTCGAACGCGTTGGCGTGGGTGTCCCAGCCGCCGAGGGAGACCTCGACATAGCTCACGCCCGCCTCAACCAGCCGCCGAGCCATCAAGCAGCCCTGGCCGAACGAGCTGCGGCCGTAGGCGTCGCGCAACTGGGCCGGCTCCTGGTCGAGCTTGAAGACGTCCTTCATCTTGGAGGTCATCATCGCGATCGTCTTCTTGTAGACGGCCTGATGGTCGATGCCCCCTTGACCGCGCTTCTGGCTGATAAAGCTCCGCTCGACCGTGTCGAGCATCGCCAAACGACGGCCCGTGCGGAGGTTGCCGTACTTCGCAACCTCTTCGGGGGGCTCGAGGTTCGTGATCTTCGCGGTCGGGTTGTTCACCACGAAGGGCGAGTGCGACATCCCCAAGAAGCCCGCGCCCACGCTCGGTGAGTTGATCGCGATGCAGTGCGGCAGGTCGAACCCTTGCAGCTTCTCGCCCAGCTCGACCGACATGTACGACCCGAAGCCGGGGTGAACGACGGTCGGGTTCGGCTGATAGCCGGTGTGCAGCATGTACGTGCCGCGGTCGTGGTTCCCCTCCTTGGAGTTCAACGACCGGATGATGTTCATGTGCTTGAAGTTTTTGGCGATCGTCGGCAGGTGCTCGCTGATCTGGATGCCGGGGACGGCGGTGTCGATGGGCTTGAAGGGGCCGCCGTTCTTCTCGCTTTCGGGCTTGAGGTTCCAGGTATCCATGTGGCTGGGACCGCCGCCCATCCAGAGGACGATGCAGCTCTTCGAGGCTTTCTTCGCTGCCGCGTGCACTTGGGCCAGCGAGCCGAAGAAGTGAACGGCGGGGAGGGCCATGGCCGTCGTCGCCATGTGGCCCATGAAATGCCGGCGGGTCATGCCGCTCGGAAGGGTCAGGTCAGACATCGCTCGATTCCCCCCAGAGCCTCGTTGCCGAGGCGGTTAGAAGCGGCCTGCCCCGCCATGAGGCGGCCGCTCACGTTCTCGTTCTTCGTGTCATCGCTTAGTGGTTCAGGACAAACTCGTTCGAGTTCAGCAGGGCCCAGAAGAGGTCTTCCAGGATATAGGCCGTGTCGGGTGAGCTCTGAAGAGCCGACGAGGCCTTGTTCTTCTCAGCCGTGGTCGGATACCGGCTCAGGGCGGCGAGGAACATCTCGTTGACCATCGTCGACACACCGCTCTTCCTGCTGGCGTGGGCCGCGAGGTCGTTGAGGAAACTTCCCGGTTTGCCGCTGACGGCCTGCTCCATGAGGTCGCCGTTCATCATCATGAGGGCCTGGGGAATCGTCCCCTGGAAGCTCGAGCCTTCCTCGCCTTCGTCGTTGGCGAAGGTGAAGACGAACTGCTTGAGCCACTCGTCGCGCCGCTTGCTCGTGTCGCCGCCGCTGGCCTTGTGGGCTGCGGTGGCCGTGATCAGCGAGTCGAAGAGCTGCTCGGGGGTCATCGGCTTCAGCGACATGTGGCTGAAGAGGGTCTCATCCTTCTCATTGGCCTTGGTCATCATGCTCGTGAGGTTGTAGGCCTCGCTTGCGGTGATCCAGCGGATGAGCGCCTTCATGTCGTAGTTGCTGGCCTGGAACTCTTCCGCGAGCTTGTCGAGCAGCTCGGGATGGCTGGCCGGGTTGTGCGGGCCGAAGTCGTCGACCGGCTGAACGAACCCGCGACCCATGAAGTGGCCCCACATCCGGTTCACGAATGCCCGCGCCAGGTCCATGTTCTTGGGATCGGCCACAAACTTCGCGAGCGCCTCGCGGCGGTTGGTCACCTCGGTCCCCTGGGGGATCTTGCGGCCGTCGAGGAATCGCGGGAAAGCGATGCCCACCAACCCATTGCGCTTGTCGTAGCTGGCGTAGGAGTCGACCGGGTTGTCCGAGAGATCGGTGTGGTCGTAGACCTCGGCACCGGTCTTGGTCTCCTTCATCACGTCTTCGCGGTGGATGCCCTTGAAGAACGCGTTGATGCCCCAGAAGTCGGCCTGCTTCCAGTCGTTCGACGGATGGTCGTGGCACTGGGTGCACTGAATCTGCTGGCCGAGGAAGACGCGGGTCGTGATCGACGTCAGCGGCACCGCGCCGAATTCGAGGTGGGCCAGCGTGTAGTTGACCGCCCCGTTCTCCTTGTTCGAGCCGTTAGCCGTGATCAGGTCATAGACGATCTCGTGCCAGGGCCGTTCGGCCGTGATCTGCCGGCGCACCCAGGCCGTGAGCTCACCCTTGTCGACCTGGCGCTCCTGCCGGCCTCGCCCAACGAGCAGGATCGACCACTGGGTCGCAAAGTTCTTGGCGTAATCCGGCTGCTCGAGCAGATAATTGACGAGCTTGGCTCGCTTGCCCGACTCCTTCGACTTGAGGAATCCGTTCGCCTCTTCAATGTTGGGGATGCGGCCCAGGATGTCGAGGTACACGCGGCGGAGGAACTCCTCGTCGGTGCACATCTTCGAGGGCTTCACATTGGCCTGTTCCCAGGCCTCGCGGATCATCTCATCGATGTAGTCGAGTTTGGTTGGGGTCGACTTCGGCGTCTTCCCGGCATCCTCTGCGACCTTCTCTTTTGTTTCCGTAGCTTCGGGCTTGGTGGGCGCATCAGCCGCCACCAGCATGCCCGCGCCCAGACCCGCCAGAATGGCGAACGCCGCCATGCTTCGGCAAGGCAATCGCCAGAGACGACCCGCTTTCATCGTCCATCTCCCCCTACATTGGGTTGTGGCTGACGTTCTTAACCACCGGCCTCAGCGCGCAAAGGCGCAGAATGAGGACACTTTCCCTCAGCGTACGACAGTCAGGGTTGGCCGGTCAAAAGGTTTCTTACCATCGGGCAAGGATTTTTGTGTGGGTGCTGGCATTGGACCGAGCATAGGTGGATGCAGTCAGAGGTTAAGGACATAATACGGTTATCGGTTCTTTTGTCAAAGGAAAAAATTGAGGATTTAATCAGCGACGATTCTATGGACACCGGCCGCCGAAAAATCCGGGCGTTGTGGCGTTTGGGAAACATCTCCGGGACGCCCGCCGAGCGGTTTGTAGCCCTTCCCCCTCAAAACCACGAAAGGCTGACCCGAGAATCGGACTGAGCGCCCGCACCTGGCCAGCGTGGGCCGACTGCCGAGCGGGCGTCGTCGAGTCCCGTGCGGCGCTCTTCAGGGAGTGCGAGAACGCCCATCGCTGCGGGCGTAGACGTCAAAACGGTCCAATCCGGGAACCTTGACGTGGCGACGATAGTTCGGGAAGCGCCGCAGCACGGCATTCTGCCCCAGGGCGGTTTCGTACTGAGGTGGAAACGCGATGTACTCGGGATCGTTGGGGAGGACAGCTCCTCTGTTGGGATCGGCCGGGTTGAACGCTGCCGGCGGGATGTAGAGCAGCGCATCTTCCGAGGTATCGAGGCGTCCCTCGGCCATCAGGACCGAGAGCGTATTCCACGGGAAATAGACGGAACCGGGATGTCGCTTGGCATATTCGAAAGCGATCTGGCTGGGATTGGTCCGTAGCTCCTGCAACGCCTTTGACCATCGGAGCGGGATGGGGGCCGGAGCGCTGACGAACTGCACCCAGAGCCACTGGCTCGTCGCGAGTGCCGCGATTGTCAGACCCACTCGGCGGCCCAGCTCCGGCGCAACGGCGACTCCTTGCGCGATGAGTTGCGTGACGAGGGATGCCGCGGCCGCAGCCAGAAAGTAGAAAGAGTAACTTAATGCGTTCGAGTTACCCGCGGCCTTGAGTGCCCCGAGCACCGAGATCGGCACGTTGCCCAGACAGATCATGAACGGCAATACCCAGGGGTTCTTCGCGAGTCGCTTTCGGACGGACTCCGGAGGGGTGTCGGCCTCACTCGGGCTGGACTTGAGAAAAAGTGCGGAGCCGATCAGAAGCAAAGGAAGAAGGGACGTGTAAACCGCGAAGCGGATCAGCTCGCTGAAGCGTTGCCAGACGATGCCCATGCTTCCCTGGACGGTCAGCAAGTAATGAACGAGTGGTCCCAGGCGATAGAGGCCTACCAAGACGAACGTAAGCACCAACCCGAGCCCGACCAGCAACGCGACGTAACGGAGCGCGTTCTTGCGCCCAAAAGCGACGAGGGTGTAGAGCGCAAGTGTGGGTAGCGCGAACACAGCATTCTGCTTGGCCGCCACGGCGAGGATTGCGACTGTCGCCGACAGGGTCAGTCGGCCCCATCCGGCATCTTCGCAGCCGAGCAGCGAAAGACATGCCAGCAGCCCCAAACCGAGCGCCACGGCGTCATGAACGGGGCTCGTCGTGCTGTAGCTGAGTGAAGGGTTCCGCGTCAGAATCCCGAAGACGAGTACGCCCACCGCCACCGCCCCGAAGCGCCGGACACCCCCCTTGGCACTCAGAGCCAGCAGGGCGACAACGGGACCAAAGGAGTAGACCAGCGTCAGCCCATAGGACACCAGGAGTGCCGACGTGGGGTCGGACGCGAGGACTGTGGGGAAGTACGCCAGGACCGAAAGCGGCCCGTATGTATAACCCACGCTCGGCCCCTCACCAGCTTTGGGGTAGAGCCGGTAGCCGTCGTACACCGCGAACACCGGCGCGAGCCGCTGGCCGTCCCAAACGGTGTGCAGACGTATCAGAAGCGACTGGGCCAGATGATCGATGAACCACAGCGCAATGAAGACGAAGAAAACCGCCGCTGCGCAATCCCAGAATCTTGCCTTGCGTCTTTCCTGCGACAGATCCGTGCTGACCATCGGTCACCAATCCCCCGAAAACTTGGCGTGAACGATCGCTCGGCATGGTTTCCTCGTCCACGTTGGGATTGCCGAACCAGTGTTTCAAAAACGGGTACACGCCAGACTCTCGATCGCGATTTGGCGCGAGGCGGGTGGAAGATGCGCCAGGGATCCTGGAAAAGCGCAACAAAAAGAGCTACGACGGGCGCCGCAACGTCGAAGCTCTCTGAAGATCGCCGCCTGGCAACTCGATCGCCGATCGCTGAGTTGCTCGCTTAATGTGATCACGCGTTGGTTCTTGGTCCGTTTGCGGTTACGTTTCGTCTAAAATCAATCTGGCAAAGGGTTACCATGAAGCTCGACGGGTCGATTTCCTCGGGTTCCGAGCGCTTCGGCTGACTTTAACGGTGAAAGATCGGGAGTTTGCGGGAGCCCGCGGTTTTCGCGTCGAAGTTGAACGGTGTGTTCCAGGACGCACGCGTGTATCATTGGGAGACCGCCCGGAAGGCCACCCCTGTGAGGAAGCGATGCGGCCCGCTCGCAAAGTCCTTACCACAGCTTTGATCAGTTGTGCGTTGGCTGCCGATGCGCTCATCGTCGCGATCTGGTTGACTCGACCTTCTCAATTCTACTGGCTCGAACTGGGTCCTTCTAGCGAAGCTCCTGTTCGTAAATTAATCCGATGGACCTACGGCCATCTGTCGCCTTTCACCCCGTACGGATTCCTGTCGATCTTCGAGCCCCTCGACCTGTTTGTGGTCGTCGTGCTCCTCTTCGTTTTCTTCGTGCTCGCGGTGTTGCTCCTCATGATGTGGGGCACGGGTTGCCGATCGTTGTCGGCCCGGCTCGGGAGCCCGATTTCCGGAAACTCCGCCATTCGATTTCGTCTGACCGCGGCCATGCTCGCGGTCGCGGTCGTGGGGCTCGAGCTGGGATGGGAGGTCAATGGTTGGGAGACCTGGCGGATGCGCGAGCGTCACTTTCACAAACTCGTCAATGCTGCGCAGCACGAGGCCAACGCCAGGAGTTCGGTGCAACAACTGTCCGAAAGCATTCGACGTATCGAGTCCTCCACCGCGGAGGCGAACGAGTCGCTCACTGAGGAAGCGGCCGTGACTGCGCGTGCGGCGTGGCTGGATCGGCTGAAGCGCGATTTGCGCTTCGCCGCACTTTGTGCGGACGCTTACCAACGTCATGTCAAGAAGTGCGAGTACGGTGTCGCTCATCCCCGTACGCCTGTGGCTCCCGACCCGCCATTGCCGGCTCAGGAAATCGATTGGCGCACCTGGGAAGCCATGAGGAAGTACGCGCAGGCGCTCGACGCCTTAAGCAAAGAGATCCATCGATATCCTGCGCTCTGGGACACGCACCGAGGCCGCGCGTGGCTCCTGGCGACTTGCCCCGACGCGCGATTTCGCGATGGAAAGGCCGCCGTCGAATCTGCCGTGCGTGCGGCCGAACTTACCAAATGGAACAATCCCGTGGTCCTCGATACGCTTGCCGCCGCCTTTGCGGAAGCCGCCGATTTCAAGGCCGCCGTGCACTGGTCCGGGAAAGCACTTGAACGCATGACGGCAACCGGTATGCGTTGGAGGGCGGCGAGCGACCGACTTGCGCTATACGAGGCGGGGAAACCCTATCGCCAAAAGTGATCGGGCTTCCTTGACGTGAGCGGCGATCCGGAACCGGTATCCGTCGGGTTGGCATCGTGCCGTGTCATCGAATGAGCCGAAAGACGGTGCACTTTAAACTTGAAGTCGTCGAGGCGGCGTACGTCGACTTCGGGAAGGCGCAGGTCTCCGCGTGCGCCTCAGCGCACGGAATGTGATGTCGGCGCCCCGCGATTGCAGATGTCGCGGTGATTCCGACGCAAACGACAAAACGAAGCCTGTGCGCCAGCGCTCCCACGGCCTTCTGAACATGCTCCGGGATGTCGATCAGCTCACGGAGTACCGTCATGGACAGCAGCTTCCCGATTCAGTCGAGCCAGTTCTCGATCGTCAGGCCCGGCACGAGCCGAAAGTCCTTCACGTTGCGAGTGACGAGCGTGGCGACATGGGTCAGGGCGATCGTTGCTATGAGCAAGTCGGCCCTGCCGATTTTCCTCAGACCTTTGTTCGCGCGAAGCCGATCAAATTCGGATGCAACGTGATCCGTGACCGGAAGGACGCGGAAGGGCCTCAGGTCCAGCTCCAACTTGTCAAGCCGATGCTGTCCACGTAGTAGTTGCTCCCCATCGGCGGCCTTCAGCAGTGTCGCAAACCGACCTTGCAGCGTCTCGATTCGGCTGATGAGCGTGATCACGACTTCATCGTGGGCCTCTCGGCGGCGCTGAAGCACACGCGGATGACCGAGGAGGTGAAACGTAAGGACATCGGTGTCCAAGATGATCATTCCCCGTCCTCAGTGGACCTGCCCCGCCTCTTGAGGATTTCTTCCAGTTCAGCTTCGACATACGGGTCGTGTTTCCAGGCGCCCGCCACGGCCAGTTGGGCTTCCTTGCTTTCGCGCGGGGGCGGAGTGGACAGCCACTGCTGGATAGCAGATCTGGAGAACCGCCAGTCATCGCCGAGTCTGCGGGCCGGCAATCCCTGCTCGTCGACTAGCCGGAGGATGTCGGCTTCCGGGAACCTGAGGTACGCGGCGGCCTCGGAAAGTGTGAGTACCTCACTCGCCGGACCGTTCTCGGTGACGGGCTGCGATTTGGCTTTCGGAGTGGAGGATCGTTCGGGCTTCGTTATTCGGGGCATCGTCCGTTCCTCCTTCTTCGCTGTCTTCTTGGTCGCCCGCCACTCGTTCCTTTTGGCTGGAGGCTCCCACGAGCGAAGTTCATCGACGGCTTGGTTCGGTTATCGGGCCTCTTCGTAGACAACGCCCTCGAACTCGTCACCCTTGGAACCGACCCGTCCTCGACGATGACAGCGGCCTTCTCCCGCGGCCAGCGCTGAACCGCAACCTATCTCGTCCGATCAGTCCGAGCAACGCCTTTGCGTCGTAGCGAGCGGAGCATCGAGCCGGATCTCGAAGGATCGAGGCCGTGGCAAGGCTTCTTCGCCCTGGACGGCTCCGCTCAGTTGCGCCGCGTGACCGATGTGTAACTCATCTGCGGGAAAGCGCGCGAAAAAAGGGGTGGAGCTTTCGCCCTAACCCCTTATTTCGCTTCGGAATACCCCCACGGGGACTCGAACCCCGGTCCCTAGGCTGAGAAGGTAGCCGAACCGCAGGGGATACACGTTGGATTCAAAGGGATTCCGCGTTGTAACAGGCTACTCTAACACACTTTACGACTCCTTTGCGATGGCTCCGCATGGTAACCGGATGGATTCGAGATGTCCAGAAGCGCTGTGGAATTGCTGTGGAATTTGGACACCCGAGAAAACAGGACAGAGGGGCCGCACCGCAGACACTATATATGCTCATATCTTATTCGATTCTCTGCTGATTTTCGTGTTGACATGTAGCCTGCATTCTGCCCATACTGGATCGCAGTGGACTCTCTTCCGGTTTTGGCACGTGCTTCAGTAAGGGTAGGCTCTAGATGCATGCAACCATGATCGACGATCGGCTTTCGGCCTTACAGGACAAGGTAACGGCTCTCGACACGAAAATGGAGAGGCTACTGGGCCTTGTCTCAAGAAATCCCGATAGCCAACGCGAATGGTACAGCGTGGAAGAAACGGCTAATATGTTCAATAAATCAGCCTACACGGTAAGGGAGTGGTGCCGTCTCGGTCGTATCCAGGCCGTCAAGAAGATCGAGAAGCGCGGCGGATCCGAACTTTGGAGCATTTCGGCCCGAGAGGTCGTGAGGATCAAGGAACACGGCCTGCTCCCTGTCGACCCGAACCGCAACACGCCAGGCCAGAAAGCATGCACGGTTACGCAATCGTTAGATAGTGGGGCGCTGGGGCGTGCTCGCGAAAAGGAAGCCAGCGGCAAGAAGCGCAGGACTCAAAAGAGCAAGATCGGGTAATATTTACTTGATTATTTCGCTCTTGCAACGAGAGCCGAAGCGCGGCAAAATGCAGAAACCTAACTTACTCGCGATCTCATCGGAGGGTAACGAATGAGCCCATCCCTCACAGTCGGCGACTTGGCCCGTCATTTCGGGCTGCCAGACTGGCGCATACGACGCCTGCTAGATGATCCACAGACACGCGTTCCTGTCGTCAGGGTTGGGCATTACCGGACAATCGAGCGTAAGCACCTGGCTCGACTCGGACGAAGGATGATCAGTGCGGGACTGATCGAGAGAGAGAACATCTTGATCCACTAATAAGAAAAGCCACCGTCTGCGAAACGGTGGTCTTTTCAAGGAGACCAAAAGAAGCTTGGGCAACTTCAAATCTAACATTCGGTCCACCGAAAATCAACGGTTTTCAACACGGTGGACCTCTGCGCTCCCGTTGGACCGGACCCTTCCCGAACCCGACCCTGACGATTACATCACAGGGAGCGGGGAGGACGATGGAGACGGCTTCGAGGAATTCATCGACGCAACAATCACATACGAATTGCGTCGCTATGACCGTTACCGTCCGTGGAGTGACCACGCAGAGCCGTTGGCTGAGTGGGCCAACTCATGGCTAGTGAACAGGCGAGATTGTCACGGCGCTTACTACGATACCCAGTCCGGGGTCAAACCGAAGACCGCCAAGAATCCCCTGACCCATAGAAAGCTGGTCGCCCATTTCCGCGCAACCAGCGCCAATGATGTCATCGGCCTTCACTGCGCCGCCCAGGTCGCTGGCGAGTGTTTCTCCCGCTGGATTGCGCTCGACATCGACCGCCATTCGGACTCTGTGGACGCCTACGCCAACCTACGGGCCGCACTCCATTGGCACGACGCTGCCGCTCAGCTCGGTTTGAATCCCCTTTTGCTTGAGTCAAACGGACGCGGTGGATATCATCTGTACATCATCTTCGATCGGCCTATTCCCACGGCGCACGCATTCTCTTTCGGTAAATGGTTGATCCGAGATTGGGAGCAATTCGAACTCGATCAATCGCCTGAAGCGTTCCCCAAGAGTCCCGGTGTGCGCGATGGCGGATTTGGAACGTGGGTTCGGCTGCCTGGAAGACATCATAAGCGCTTCCACTATCCACAAGTGTGGAACGGCCGAAACTGGCTCGCCGATGATGAGGCAGTCGAAGCCATCCTTCGGACGGACGGTGTAGACCCATGCGTAATGCCTGCCGAAGCTATCGACTACACTTCACAAATACGACAGTCGAATCTAGACGTTATTTGCACCTTAGAGATCAAGGTATATCAAGCGAACGAACCCTTTGGGGGGCTGGTGCCCCCCAAACCCCAGGTGAGCCAGGTTGGGGTGGTGGGTAGCGGAGGGACACGGAGAAGAGTCCGGCGCTCCCGGACAGAGAGGGTAATCGCCTTCCTCAATTCTCTTCCACCGGCAATCCAGGAGAGCCGCGGATCGGATGATTGCTTCCTGGCCTGCTTTCTTGCCGGCCCTGGATTCGATCTCACTCCTGAATATTTTCTTGATATCATCAAAAATAACTATAATTCAAAATGTATACCACCCTGGACGGAAGCCGAACTCCGTAAGAAGGTGGATGACGCCTATCGAACCAACAAAGATCGTGGATTTTTAATATAATCATTTTTAATAATATTACATGATATTATGTCGGAATTATTTGTTAATTCGCGAGTCGCCATTTGGGCTCACGCGATTCCGAATGAGCGACTTAGCCTTGATTCAGCCCCTTGCGCTAGTCGCGACGCGATCCGACTGTGCGTCCAGACGATCCAAAAGTTAAGACTTGAAAGTAGTTTGATCATTTGTCAGTCGCAGGTTGAAGGGAACGCGATTCTCAAGGTTATTGAGGAACTCATACCTGACGCAGCGGCGGATTTGTATCCATCGCGCAAAGAGGTTATTAGAAATTTCAGAAATGGTAATTGCAAAAATATGCATGAAATCGTCCGTGCTGTAGAACTAGGGCTGTCTCCGAAAGGTTCGGTTTGCATCGTCTGTCCACACAAGGCAGGATGTGAGTACTTTGACAAATTAGACAAGGCACGTTTGGCATTTCACGTTATCATGAATAAAGCTCGCGCCACTTATACCGATCTGGTCAAGGAATCTGAGGGCCGGGAGGCCGTCTTCCTCGTTAACGTGGCTGGCTTGGACGTTCTCTGCCCGGCTCTCTCAGAATCGATGCCGATTTCAGAGGCGAAAGATAGCCTCTTGTTGCTTGCTGAAGCCTCACACCAGTGCAAGGTTAATGGATTATTAGATAATAATAATAAAAAATATAATTATTTTAGTGAACTTAATAGTTTTGCGCATTCATTATTATGGATTACCCAGCAAGAGTGGAATCATCGTGTCAAGTTGCCCCGACGTTGGGAGCCCCCGGACGGCTGGGAGGCCAGCTTAAAAGGTGTTTTGGACAATCGCGGTGTGAATCTGTCGAAACACATTGTTAGGCTTTGCAACGCGGCGGTGCTTGGCCACATCAATCGTTTAGATTTAACATTTGTTGATGATTTATTATATCTAGCAGCGTTCTGGTATCCACGCAAACTGAGACAACCGGTGTTGGTTCTTGATCAGACGCTCACTCCAGAGCGGCTGAGCGCGGCCGTCGGAATGCCTGCGCACCATATCGCGGTAGCGTGTCAGCCGATCGAGGCTCTTCAAGTTCCCTTGCGTGCGACTCAGAGCATGCGGCCCGGCGCCATTGCAAAGCTGATCCGAGGCTATCTGGTCATCTCTCCGGAGGCAACGGTGGGAATCGTGCACTCGAACAAGAATAATAAACATGCGCAAATATTGAACGCCTTGCGTTCCGCGGAGAGAGAACGCGTCAGGATGGCCGAATGGAGCCAAGTCGGCGGAGAGAGTCTCGAGGATTGCGATCTCACGCTGCTGATGGGAGCGCCCCCGGTTAACCCCATGGAGGTCATGAAGCGATTGACCCAATCTGGGGAGCTCGACGGGAGCGATGAGGTCGGAGAGTGGGGGGCACTCGTCTGGGAGGGCCGGTTTGAGAGTGGCGACCCTCTCCCTGTCGTCGGTCGGGGCTATCTGAACGATGCCTGGCAGCGGGCCTATCGAGAATTGCAGGGAGGCCGACTCTCGCAGGTGATCGGGTCGATCCCTGGCCGCGTCTTCGTAATCTCTGACGAGCCCCTTGAGCTCCCGCTCGCACACCCCCCGCCAAACCTAAGTACGAAATCTTTAAGGGTTCTGGAAGCGCTGCGTACGCTAACGCTCAGTTCTGCTCTTAAATCAAGTACAGAAGAGAATCCCTCTCTTATAGCGAAAGTGAGCGTTAGCGCCCGACCCCCTAAAGCAAAAGTGAGCGTTAAGGTCGACAAAATCCACGCAAGCACGCTCGCAAGGGCGACGGGTGTTCCGGAAAGCACCGTTCGCCGAATATTAACAGATCTTGAAATCATTGGATTAGCGATGAGGCCGAGCGGTAAGAGAAGTGGGTGGGAAGCGGTGAGCTGAGGTCGGATGGCAGGTGGTGAAAGTTCGCCACCACACACCAACCTGGCTCACCTGGGTTCGGGGGCGCCAGCCCCCGAAGAACTAATACGATTACAGATCTAACTATGTGATAATATATAACGATAAACAATGTAATTCCGCCCGATGTAGACGAGCCGTACGACTTCGGTCCTGATGGAGAACCGATGATACCGCGTGGTACGCTGCGAGATCGACTTCGAAGCCAGTCGAATCTCTTCGAGGAGTTGCTTGAAGCTAGAATTATTATTGGTATTCAAATAAACAATCACAGGCAAGCCGCCGTTTTCTACGGGAAGCACTTGCTTGAGAGCGTGGATGGATACGACAGGATGCGAGGAGAACTCATGGTGAGCGTAGAAATCGACTTTTCGACGGATGATATTTATTATTTATATGCGATCTGTATGGGCTTCAAGGGGTCATGCTCGTTTGGGCGTGGGCCGGGCGAGTCCGACAAGCTGAATCCAGCGTTTAACTGAGAGACTTCGCCGAGCACACCGCAATAAGGTTCGAGGTCGGGTAGACCAGCATAGGCGAGAGACCGTCCAGAATCGAACAGGGTGCCTGCTAGCGGGCTCGGGAGGGATCGGACGACTCTCAGCAAGTTGATGCGGCGGGATCGTGTAGGGCCGTTTGTGATTGGGTGCGAATGGGCCGTAGGATGACCGGGCGCCTGGACGATCTCAGCCAACTAATCGCATGCAGGAATGCGGCTCGTGGGCCAACTTTCCCCCGCAAGTCTTGACTGGCACGCCCTTCCTGTATAAGCTGACCTTACATGGGGAACAACCTACTGGGGGGAATCATGCCTTTGCCCACACTCACGCACCTGCAATTCCTCGTGCTCGGCGCCTTGCTAAGCGGCGAGATGTCCGGCGTTCAGCTTCGGGAGACGCTGAAGAACGAGGGTGTGAACAAGTCGCTCGCGAGCTTCTATCAGCTGATGGCGCGGCTCGAAGAGGGTGGGCACGTTGAGGGCCGGTACGAACAGGAGATGATCGACGGGATTCCGGTCAAGGAACGAGTCTACACGGCGACTGGACATGGTGTCCGGACTTGGGAGGAAACTCGTGAGTTTTACTTTGCCAAGGGGAGTCTTGGACTCCGCGGAGCGTAAGCCGTGAAGACGGACGCACGTCGCTTGTTTTTGAGGCTCCTTCCGTTGGTAGCCGCAGTTGTCAGCGTAAATGTCGCGCTATTCTTCATGTTCGATTTATCAAGAGAAAAGTGGATTGCGCGCACGGGTGTTATTGCAAATATTGCGTTCATAGTTATTTTTACTAACATACTTATCAATAGACTTGCCAGTATGAACGTTATTTTTTCGCGTCTCCCCCGAGCGTGGGATTTGTTTCAATTCGCCCTCCCCAAAACAGTGCGTGATGAGGTTTACGAACCCGCCCTCCAGGAACTCCTAAAGGATTATCTCCTCACGCGCCAAAAGTATCGCACGAAGCGTGCGCGCGACTGGTTGACGTTCTGTTTCACCTTCCGCACTGCCCTTCTTGTGCTCGACTGCATTCAAGCGGTGCTCAAAGACCGCATCGGGCAATGGTTGCCCTGGATCGCTGCGCTATCGCGTTTTTTCGGGTAAGCGTAGCCGGCGCGACCTTTCGGCCGGTCCGAAACTCCGAACACTCCCCTCACCATCTCGGCCGCCGTCCCGACAACGCACTCGACCCCTTCCGGGATCGCCTCAAGGTCTCACCCGTCTCTCGAACTGCGCCGTGCCGATCCAACCCTTCCGAACCAGCCCCGTCAGATGGGCCGTTACTCCGTTCGGGCTCTTGATGCCGAAGCGGGCGTGCATCTCGCGAACACATTTATTAGATCCAGTTATAGTATATAGAGTTTTTGTTATCGGTCCTTTAGGGGAAGGGGTTTATTGAGTTGGCCCGGTTCGGTAGCTTTCGCACGCGTTGGACGGCGGTCCGTGAGAGCTGCGTCAACGGGGCTGAACGACGCAGTTATTGCCTTTCTTCACAGACCACGCGGAAGCCAAGGTTACACCAGCGGTCTGATGGCGCGAAATGGTGTCGGCTTGCTGATCGGGAGTTTGCAGGGCCATAACCCCATGATCCACCTCGAAACACTTTCTCGCTCTCGGCCGCGGGTGAGGCGGACGCGCCATCGCTCAGAAAACGTGTTTCCTCGAACCAGTCTTCCACCCACTCGCACACATTGCCGTGCATGTCGGACAGGCCGAAACGATTGGGTTGAAGACTCCCTACTCTCGCGCTAAACGGCTGATGATCGTCCCAGGGGGCGGCTTGCCGAATCATGTTTATCTGTCCGACCCCCGGTGCCAACACATGGGCAAGGGATTGGTCCGCAATGTTTTCCTTTCCGATCAGTGACTCCGCGGAATCGCCCCATGAATAACGTGAAGCGGTTCCTGCCCGGCAGGCGTATTCCCATTCAGCTTCGGTGGGGAGTCGGAATTGACGGGTCCCGTCTTCCCGCGTGAGCCACTCGCAAAACGCGATAGCGTCATTCCACGATACGTTGACGACCGGGTGTTGCTCGGTTTGCTCAAATCCGACCGACCTCCAGGTGAAACGGTCTCCTGCTCGTGCGAACGTTCGCGAAAACCGGTCGTAACCCCATCCGCCCACGCCGTCTCGCTCTGCGTCAGTCTGATAATTCGTGGCTGAGTGTCGGTTTCAGTCCGGCTGGGTACCACTTTTTCGGGCCAGTGGGGGCCAGCTCACCGGTTGCGACGTGGATGGTGGGGCGATGACGAGGGAGGTGGTGAAGACCGTTCCGGTCTCGGCAGTCGCGGCGTAAGGTGGAGTG
>DAIDJG010000499.1 GCA_027451445.1 Singulisphaera sp. | reverse complement strand
GGGGCAAAGGGGAGCGCAGCTCCACGTGCCCCGGTGGGCCGCGAGACGCTTCCGGGGCACGTCGGCCTTCCGGCCTCCTCTGCCCCGGCCACCCCAGGTCTCCCACATTTGCGCACAATCTGTTGGGCGCCAGGAAAACCTTTGGGTGAGCTTCAGAATTTCGGGGAACATCCGGCGAAGTCCTTGAAGCGGCACTGAGCGCGGCGCGTAAGCGACTCCTCTGCGATGCCCGCGCAGACCGGCAAGCACCGGGAATCGTTTGCCGCGCGATCCATGGGCTCGTAAGCTCATCGACCGACGCGCTGAGGATCGGGGCCTCGCGCGGACATCCCTCATTTTCCGCCGACCTGGCGTCTCGCGAAGGGCCCATTCATGGTGAACGCTCGTCGAGGCCTCCGACTTGGACTGGGCCCCGTATTCGTTTACGAGGCCCTTGTCGCTTCCAGACGTTGGCAGGGCTATGCCTTGCGCTCGCTGTTTGTCGGCGCCTTACTGACGGCCTTGTTGATGATCTGGTCCCAGTCGACGGTTCGCTCCGGTCCGGTCACGATTCGCGGGCTCGCGAGTCTTGCCGAGAACTTTTACATCGGAGTGATCGGGACTCAGTTGACACTCGTTCTCCTCGCGGCGCCTGCGGCCGCGGCGGGAGCAATCTGTCAGGACCGTGCTTCGGGCACATTGGCACACCTCCTTGTCACCGACCTTTCCGATACCGAGATCGTCCTGGGCAAGCTCGCGGCGCGGCTCGTGCCCGTACTCGGCCTTGTTGTGTGTGCACTCCCGTTGTTGTGTCTCCTGACGCTTCTCGGCGGCGTGGACCCGGAAGTTTTATTCGGAGCGTTCCTGGTGACGATCGGGACCGCCGTGCTGGGATGCTCGCTCGCGCTGGTGTTCTCACTTTGGGCCAGAAAGACGCACGAGGCGCTGCTCGGAACGTACGCGGTCTGGGGGATCTGGCTCATCGGCCGGCCGTTTGTGGGACTGGTTAATCGCGCCTTCGGTTGGTCGTTATGGGTGCCCTCGAAGGTCTCCGACCCCTACTACCTGGCCTTCGCTCCTCATTGGTACCCGGGCGCGACAGGGAGAAACGATCCCTGGGCGTTCCTGGCGATCACGACGGCCGCGGCCATCGCGCTCGCGGTGCTGGCCGTGGTGCGGCTGCGGTGGGTTTGCGCGCGCGAGCAGGTCGCGCGAAAGCAAAGCGTTCGGGGGCGGATCGAGCAGATCAGCCGACGGCTCGACCCCGCCCGCTTTCTGCCTGGTCCGTCGCTCGACTTCAACCCGGTGCTCTGGCGCGAGTGGCACCGGGCGCGACCCTCGCGCGGGGCACGGATCACGACCGCCGTCTTCGTGATTGGCGCTGCCGTCGCCAGTGTGGCGGCGATGATCATGCCAAGGTCGTCGTTCACGGCCGCGTGGGTCAACGGGTTTCAGGTTTCGATCGGCATGCTCTTGCTGAGCGTCACGGCAGCTACCTCGCTCGCCGAGGAACGGGCGCGCCGCAGTCTCGACGTGTTGATGGCCACCACGCTCTCGACCCGGAAGATCGTGGTGGAGAAATGGCTGAGCACGTTTCGCTTCGTCCCCTGGCTGGCCGTATTGCCGGTACTCGTCATCATCGCCAACGATCCGTTCAGGTCGAACTACGCCGGGACCGTCGTGATGACCCTGTTGTTCGTCCTGGTGTGTGGCGCGGCGATCACGGGGATGGGTCTGGCGATGGCGACCTGGTGCTCGCGACTGAGCCGGGCGGTGGGATTGACGGTGACGACGTACGTGCTCGTGGCTGTGGGCTAGATGTTCCTGGTGATGGTTTTCCGATCCGGCGGCCGGTCGGAAGGCATCATGATGGGCAGTCCGTTTTTCTTCGCGGGTGAGCTTGCGGCCGACCTTTGCGGGCCCAGGAACAACGAGGAACATCTTGCGGCGGC
Organism: Singulisphaera sp.; assembly: GCA_027451445.1. GTDB lineage: Bacteria > Planctomycetota > Planctomycetia > Isosphaerales > Isosphaeraceae > DAIDJG01. The sequence goes on along the minus strand of DAIDJG010000499.1, from coordinate 15,538 downwards.
AGCAGTTTGGATCTTCATCTATGGAATCGCGGCCGTCGCATTTCCCATTGCAACGCTCTGCACCTTCAATCGCTGTCTCGGGCGCGTCGAAGTCGGCATCCGGCCATCGCGCGAAAAAACGCCGGTTCGGCTCGCGCCGGTGCGCGTGAAGCCGAGCGTGGCGGAGACCCTCGATCCTGCGTAGGACATACCCGTCCAGCCGCTCGCAAAGTTCGCATCCATGGTTTCTCCCGCGCATCCGCCAGAATCCGTAAACTCGGCTCGTGCTTTGGACGATCTTAGAAGGAGATGAGCGTTGAAATCGTCCCGATCAGAGTCCCTCCAGAGGTTGGGACATCCGCGACAAGGGGAGTGCGGCTGTTATGGTCCTTTTCGGATCTTTCGCCCCCCAGGCACGATCCCACAGATCTCGTGACACGCCAAGACGTTCCGGTCGCGGTTGTGGCGCGACTGTCGAACGGCTCGAAGTGCGCTCTCTCCTCAGTGCCAGCCCCGCCGCCGTTGCTGCTGCGGATGCAACCGCGCAGGCCAACGGGCAGTTGACGACGACCGACGTTCAGTCGCTCCTCGACCGGGCCGCGGCCGCGACGGCAAGCGATAATGCGATCGTCGCCGTTGTCGACCCAGGCGGCAACCTGCTGGGCGTCCGCGTCGAGGGCAACGTCTCGCCCGCGATCACAGGCAACACGGAGAAGCTCGTTTATTCCATCGACGGCGCGATCTCGGAAGCACGCACAGGGGCCTTCTTCGCGAACGATCAAGGGCCCTTGACCGCCAGGACCATCGAGCAGATCTCACAGTCGACCGTCACGCAGAGCGAGGTCCAGACCGACCCGAACGTAGTCGATCCCAATTCGCCCCAGCGCGGACCGGGCCTGGTGGCACCGATTGGTTTGAAGGGGCACTTCCCGCCTCGTGTGATGTTCACGCCGCAGGTTGATTTGTTCAACATTGAGACGACCAATCGCGACAGCATCATCAGCCCCCCCGCGCACCGTAGTGGTAGTTCCACGCCACTGCTGCCCAGCCGTTTCAACGTACCGAGCCAGTACCTCCCGGCGAACCAGCAGTACGAACCACCCGGCTTTCAACTGTCGAACTCGGGTGCGATGCCCGACAGCCCGCCGGAATCGTACGGGTTCATCTCCGGCCTGCTCCCCGCCGCGCAATCGAGGGGTCTGGGCACTCTCCCCGGCGGCATCCCCATCTACAAAGACGGACATGTGGTCGGCGGCATCGGCGTCTTCTTCCCCGGACAGACCGGTCAGGCAACGGAAGAAAACTCATCGTTGAACGACGCGGGATTCTACAACCCGAAACAGCCCGACCTGTCCGCGGAGGCCGAGTACATCGCATTCGTCGCCGCCGGTGGTGCCCCCGCGATCAAAGGCTTCACGCCCGGCGCGGGGGTTCCCGCAAATACCCCGCAGGGGTCTGCGCGACTGGGCCTTCCTCCACTGCCCAACGACGGTAGCTACGGGCTTCCTTTCGGGACGATCAACCTCGTCGGCATTGCGCTCAACATCGTGGGACCCAACGGCCTCCAGGGGCCGAAGACGGTCGTGGACCTTGGGCGCACGCTGGGCCACGGTGACCCGAACAGCGGCGCGAACATGGAGGTTGACCCGTCGGGCGACCTCTTCCTGCCCGGCACTCCGGTGCCGAGCGGATGGCTGGTATTGCCCCACGATAGCCCAGATGGCGGCCTCACGGCCGCTGACGTGACGTCAATGATCGAACGGGGCATTGCCCAGGCGAACCAGGTCCGCTCCGCCATTCGCATTCCACTCAACAGCACGGCCAAAATGGTTTTCGCCGTCTCCGACAAGGAAGGGAACATCCTCGGCCTCTATCGCATGCCCGACGCGACGTTCTTCTCGATCGCAGTCGCCGTGGCCAAGGCGCGCAACGACGCCTACTACGACAACCCCGCACAGCTCCAGACGATCGACCAGGTTCCCGGTCTGCCCAGGGGAGTGGCGATGACCAGCCGCTCGTTCCGCTACCTCGCCGAACCGCGCTATCCGGAAGGGATCGACGGCAATCCGCCCGGCCCATTCTCGATCCTCAACGACACACCCGTCGCCAATCTCGGTCCGCAAATCCCCGCGTCTTCCTACCAAAGCGTGCAGGGATACGAGGCCTTCAATCCCAACACGAACTTCCGTGACCCCTTCAACCTCGACAACCAGAACGGCATTGTCTTCTTTCCAGGCAGCTCCGCGCTCTACAAGGACGTCCAGGGCAACGGCGTGAAGCAACTCGTTGGCGGGCTGGGCGTGAGTGGCGACGGTGTGGATCAAGACGATGATGTGACGTATGCCGCGTCGCTCGCCTTTCAGCCGCCGAGCAGCGTGCCCCGGGCGGATCAGGTCTCGGTGCGCGGTGCGAGGTTGCCATATTTCAAGTTCAATCGCCAGCCGCACGTGCCCACGAATCCGGTCCGCAAGCAGAACACGGCGATTGACATCAAGCCCGTTCTGCCCACGGGCAAGTCGCCGGCGCTCCCGCCGAAGGACGTGCACCGGATCGAGGTATTCAACGCGAGCGTCGCCGCTCAGCGCAAACATCCCAACCGCACGACCGGCCGTTGACTCCGCAAGGGTCAGGCCAATGCCAGAGAGGTCGCCATGAGCCGGAGATCACCTCTTCTTCTGTACCTCGCGGTTTCGGGATGTTTCGGCATGATCGGCCGTGTTCGCGGCGAGGACCACTGCCAACATTCGACCGGGACGCCGCCCCCCGGCAGACCGCGGTATATCGAGCACACGATGGAACGGGCAGGGCATCCTCTCTGGTTGTCGGCGCAGGCCGCACCGACAATCACGCCAGCCTACGTCGGCTATTACGTCGGAGGCGGCTCCGCTCACGGCGGAGAACCCCGGCGCTGGGAGGAAGGGACGTGGGGCTGGGATTACGAGGGCACGCACTTTCTAAGGCGCGTCCCGTTGTTCTGGAGCCACGGCGCGCGCAACCAGGGCGGCACCGGCTCGTATCGGACCGACGGCCGTCACATCCCCGACGTATTCAATCTGCGCCTGCTGCGCCGCGAAGCGACCCAGTAAACCAATGTGGATTCACTACAAAAACTAACCCGAAGCGCGAGCGAAGACATTATATGATTATCCCTCGCTTGCGCTTCGGGTTAGTATTATCTTGAAAATACCGGCACATGCCCTCGCCGCTACCGGCAACTCATCACGGTGACGGCGGCTTGTACGGGACCTTGACAGAACGTCGCGGCGTACCGAAACCCCTGGGATCATCCGTCACGGTCCAAACACGCCCGTCATGAAGGTAGAGTTTCTGCTGCTCCGCGAGGCTCAACGGCCCCGCACCGATGCGACCGAAGACTGCGATTGGGCTGCCGCTTTCGTCGACGGCACGGTCGCGATCAACGCCCTTCGAGATTCGTAACGCAACGCCGCCGTTGGGCAGTTTCGAGCTCGCGATCAGTGCTGGTGTCGGCCGAGGGCTGAAGCCCTGGTTGCCCGGCGTCTCGGGTGAGGTGAGCTGCACGACGCGGAGTCCGTTCTTGCCGTCGGCCAGGTACGCAAACTCGCTGGAGTAGGTGATTCCGAGCTTCACGTCGTGAAGGTCGTTGATCTGTCCGTCGGCCGAGAACACCTGATCAATGCGAGGTTGCTCGGGTCGCTCGACGTCGAGGATCACCAAACCTTGCGCCCCAGCGGCGACGTAGGCGTACGTTCGTGCGACATAGATGGAGCGCGCATCCGCCAGTGGAAGCGAAGCCACCCAGACGGGCCGGGCGAGGTCGGTGACGTCAAGGACCTTCACACCTTCTTCGTCGCAAACGAAGGCGTAGCGAAACTGGACCTGAATCGCGCGAGGCCGTTTGACCGGTACGACCGAGGCAACTTGCGGATGTTTGGGATCTTCGAGCGAAACGACGACGAGTCCGGCGTTGCAACCAATGTACGCATAGTGGCCGGCAATCGTGATCGTCCGTGCTCCGCACAGAATCCCATCGGGATTGAAGGTCACCTCGCGTTCGAGGAAGTTGTTGAGCGGGTTCCCGTCAATGATTGTGCCCGCGGGGACGGTGATCAGGCCCTCGTCGCGATCGGCGACGTAGATGTAGCCGTAGAGCGGGTGGACCGCCGGCTCGCGATTCTCGGGCCGGTGGGTGCGCGTGGGGTCAGGGGCGATCGTTGTCGGAGAGGCGACGGCGGTGGCGTAACTGGTCCGCACGAAGAATCGCTGGCCCATTGGCGAGACAGGAGCGGTGACGATCCGCTCCGAGAACCCCTTGTGATCGATAAAGGCGATGTCGAACACCCGCAAACCATTTTCGCCGCAGGCTGCGTAGACGTATTCGCCACGTGCCTGAATGTCGAGTACTTCGCCGCGTCGACGCTTGAGCGAGACGGTCTCGGAGATATCGAGGCCCGGGTGCTCGTAGAACTGTTCGAGCTTGCCCTCATGAGCGATGTGCTTGCGGTAGAAATCGGGGTACGCAAGCCGGTGCAACGAGCTGCCGATCACCGCTTGCGGCTCGTCGCGCTCGGTGACAACCGTGGCGTGCAATCCGTGCTCACCCGCCGCGATCCAGCAGTAGCGGCCGATGAAGTTGACGTAGTTGGTCCCCAGCATCAGGAGCTGCGCCAGGATCGCGTTGTTGTCGCCGTCGCGAGCGACATGACAGTCGGTGCATTGCTTCGTTTCATTGCGGCCCGCCATGTAGGCTTCAGGGCTGCGAGCTCGGCCCTTGTTGGGTCCGTCCTTGAACACCGGCGGGCCGCCGCGCACGGTGTGGGGAACGTTCGAGCTGAAGGCGATCCCGCTCATCCCTTCGGCGGAAATGGTCTGTTGCTGAACGTAGATCGACTCGCGGTTCGCATTGTAGGACCCCACGTGCACCGCGCAAGAGGAACGCGCTGGTCCGATCCGATTGCCCGTAACGTCGCCATCGCGCGCGAGCATGAAGACATCGTCGCGCAAGGTCTGGAAGTTGTACGCGACATAGTTCCGCGAAACGTCCCCTTCGTTGTGGAGGGCGGGCATCTTCTTGTTGGCCTTCTGGGGCAGGTGGCAGCCGAAGCAGCTTGGGTTCCACGACGAGTGGCAGGCGATACAGCTCATGTTCTTGTTGGAGTGCGCACAGCGGTCCTGCGTATTGCCCGGCAAGTCGCCCCAGACGATCTCCCCGCGCTCGTCGCGGCGGACCGTCTTGGCCAAACGCGACTTCTCGTTGTAATGCTCGTTATCCGGATCGATGGTGTCCGCAGTCTGCACGACCTCCCAGCGCAGGTGCTCCTCCACCATCGAATTCTGATAGAGCTTTGTGCCGATTTGTTCGAATCGTCGCTTTCCCGACGGGGTTCGCAACGTTCTCAAGTTGCGTCCTTTGCCGCTGACGGGATCTGACGTGTAGGCGGCCGGCCCCGAGGTCAGGAGCGTCGCGCGCTCCGAGGCTGTTCCGTGACAGTCGACACATTGAATCTCAATCGCCGCGCGGACTTCCTGCTGCAAGCGAGAGTTCCCGTGCACGTCCTGCACAAAGTGACAATCGACGCAGTGCATCCCCTTTTCCAGGTGGATATCGAGCAGGTGCACCGGCTGTGTTGGCGAGGCGGGGGGCGCTGATCCCTTGCTGTCCGTTCGGTACCGGGCCTTCTCGTTGATCGGTTGATTGATCGCGGCCATGAGTTGAGCGGTCGAGACGTCGTCCAGGACCTTGCCATCGCGGTTGAGGAGCTGGCCTTTGCGGTCCTTCTTGTACACAGCGCGAAAGACCCAGCCGTGGCCGTGAAAATCCGCGAACTGCGTATGTCGCGCCTGCGGGTTGAGCTCGGCAACACGCTCCAGGAACCTGGGGTCGGACCACTGGCCGCGGGCTGCGGTTTCGTCGGGGTTGGAGAGTTGCGACTGCGTGTATTCCTCGGCCGTCGGGTACTTTTGATGAGGCGGATACATCAGCTCGCCGTCGGTCTCCTCATCCCACCAGGTATAGCCGAGGTAACTGTTCATCACGTTCGTCCCGGGGTGAACGTGGCAGACGATGCACTGGCTGCTCGGGATACCCGTAGTGAAGCGGTGCTCGATGGGATGTCCGCGCTCGTTTCTTGCGATCATGGGGTCGGCGCCCTGGCTAAACCCCAGGTTCCCGAACGGCGCGTAAGGACCGGAATGGACGGGCGAGCGGTCGTTGGCGTAGACCACGTGGCACGCGGTGCAGCCACTGGAGCGGTAGTCGCCCGGGTGGTCATTGGTGCCGAGGAAGTTGAGGGTCGGGTCGAGGAGCCGGGTCTTGGTCAGGCTGACGAAGACGGGGTCGGTCCGATTCTTCGTGCCGATCCCGCGCACGCTCAGGCGGGCTCGAGGACGGCCGGGCTCTTCGAACGGGTCGGGGATACCGATCTCCGACCCGATGCGACCGCCGCGTTCGAAGATCCGCAGGATATTACCGGGCTGCGACATCTCGAAGCGGGGCAGCGGATCGAGGTAGGGGACGACCCCCTTGGTCCTGACTTCCCAGTCGGTGGGAGGCGGGTAGGTCTGCAAGCGCTGGGGGGCACCGTAGGTGCTGTAGCTCTCGCCGAAACGCGATTGTTTCAGGGGATAAGAGCCGTTGTTGTAGAGCGCAGCGCCCCAGAGCATGGCGCCGTGCGTCATCATGCTCATCTTGTTTTGGAGCACTTCATTGGGATGACAGCTCGTCGTGCCACAGCTCAGGTGAGCGACGCGCAGGTCGCCGGGATTCATGAACCGGATGAATTCCGGCGACTCATGGTTCAGCAGCGTGTAGGTCCGGACCGGATTCGCCGCCGTCGCCCACACTTCGGGATACCGAGCCGATACGTGGGCATGCGGCATATCCGTGGCGGAGGGATCGCCGCCATGACAATCGACGCAGCCCAGGCGCACGGTCTCGAACTTGAAATGCGGGTCGTGGACCTGCTGATGGCACCCCACGCAACCCGCGCTTTTCTGGGTGGCCATTGCCTTGGTCTGCCGCGAAAGGTCGATCGGCTCTGGAGCAGACGCCGAGGAGGGTGTGGACCGGGAAATCGTGACTTGCGCTTGCGCCTCGTCGCGACGGCTCCCTTGAAAGGGCACGAGTGAGGCGCCGAAGATCAGGACGATCACGAGTAGGACGATGGCGGAGGGGATGCCCTGAGGACGTCTCTTGGGTGACATGAGACCGGCAACCTCCTTGTCCGGCGAAGGCGCACTCCGAGCGCACCGGGGAAAGCGGCCCGCACCATACTGGCGGTTCGTCAAGGGGTCAAGGTCGACTGTAGGTCGTTTCAGTATGCCAGGTTCAGTGCGAAGAAGCCGGCAACCAGGGCGCCGATGGGTGTGAACGAGTTGTCGTAGATGTCGCGAAAGCCCTGACCCGGTATCAGAAGGGACGCCCCGAGCACGAAGTTGACGTTTTCGGAGAGCAGCGGCCGGTAGTCGAACCCAGTGCTCAGGTCGACGCCAATGAAGCGGTTGATGTGACCCTGGAACACGAACTGTTCGAGCACGTTGGTCGAGTCAAAGATCAGGACGTTGCAGTTATTGAGCATCTTGAGCCGGGGCGTAATGTCGAAATCGACCCCTGCGCTGGGGAGAATTAGACCCGGGTTCACGAAGTTAGCCTGGCCCTGGATCTTGCTGGACCGGAGATCCGGAACGAGGCTGAGGCGTTGCACGAGGTTGACGCCAAATAGCGGGATCACCTGGCGGTTCCAGAAGCTGAACGGGCCGCCGGCGAAGTTCGGCTGGTCGAGGATCGTATCAAAGCCGGTGGCGTGGCTGTTATTGATGTTGTGATCGCCGGAAGAGTAGAAAAACGAAAGCCTGAACCGAGCCCAGTCGCGGTCGTACGAGCCTTCGACGGCAAACATCTGTGCGTTGATGGTCTGGGCCTGACCAGCAAGGGGGTTCAGGCTGTCACGCCCCACAGCCCAGTAAAACTGGTGTGTTAGGTTATAACGACCGAAATGGCCGTCGCCCGCCCAGCCGAAGTAGGCCACGTCGACTTCGTGCGGCCGGGCGATGCCCACCGGATCGGGGCGGACGAGGAAGCGATTGTTGTCGAATTTGTATGAGGCGGGGTCGTTGTTGAACGTGAAGCTGACCTGAGCGGTGTAGCCGGGGACGAGAAAGTCTTGGCGGTAGTAGTTTGCGAACACCAGGTTCTGGCGCCGGTCGTTGAACGTGTTCAGGAAGCTGTTCGTGTCCTTTTCCCACTGGCGGAAGTAGGCCAGGTTGAACTGGTCGCGGTTGGCGTTGCGGGTGCCGAAGATGCGAACCGCACGGTTGATGTCGGCAAAGAGGAAGCCGCGGAAGTCGTTGTTGAACGGCTGAGTTCCCGCGCGGATCGTCACGAAGTCATAGTCCGGGCTCAGGTCGGCCAGCTTGAGCTCTGCGAAGGCCTCCTGGAGCGCCCAAAATTCGCGAGTACGGACCGTTCCCTGGAGAACGTTTGGGCTAACGATCCCAAGCTCCTGAACGGAGAGGTTGTTAAGGTTGAATACCGTGGTCAGGTGGATGCGCCAATCGACGGGTTTGAATGCGGCATCGCCGTGGAACAGGTCGGCCGTCAGCGAGAAGTTGTTCTGAGTGAAGTACTGATTCGGGCGGCCGAAGAAGTTGAATTCACCGGCGCGGGCGGTGCTTTCAAAAGGAGTCGTGGCGGTGGGGATCTGGCGGAACTCCTGGAACGAAACCGCCTGGGCCGTCATTTCCAGGAAGAGATTCTGGCCGCTGATCGGGTAGTCCCCCTTCAACACGTTCTGGTTGAACGGATCAAGCCACCTGCCGGGCATGAAGGGATAGTCGTCGTTCACGGGGTGTCCGTGGCCGTACCGATCCCATTCGGGAAAGCCGAGCCGCCAGCGGTCCTCGATCGGTACGAAGTGCGGGTCTTGCTGCCCCTCTCGGACAAGCACGCTCGAGGGGCCCGTATAACCGAGCGGGGGATCCCAGGGCGTCTGGAATAAAGGCTCGATCGCTTGGAAAACCGAGGAAGTCCTCGATGGTGGCGCTGTTCGGTCGAGCGGCCGACGGAGCGGGGTGGGACGTACGGGGTCTTCGGGTCGATCGGGCAGAGAGGCTGCGTCCGCAGTGGTTGCCGAAGTCGTCGGGGCAGGCAGGGCCGGCGGAAGCACCGGCGCATCCGGTGACGGCGCTGGCAACGGGCCCGTTGCCAGCGGAGCCTCGCGCGCGGGTTCATTGCCTACGCCGGTGTGCGCAAGGGCCAATACCATAGCCCAGGCATAAATGCCTTGTCTGAGCGGACGAGTCCAAGGCATTCAAACCGCTCCCTGACCTCCTGCGGGGGCACAAGAACGTACGGGAGGCAACTTAAGGTTGTTACGAGACGTGTTGGGCAACCCGGCACAGAGCGCAACGACGGACGATCGATACGCTGTAGACGCAAGATGGCCGTTGAGACGGGAAACGATGGGGAAATGAGGCGGCTCGCCCGTTCTTACGAAACCATCTGATGGCAGAGGAATCCCATCGATCTCTTTCCGGACGAGCCCCTTTCGAGAGGTCTATCGACATCATACTCGGTTGACTTGAGCGATTATGCCGGGAATGACGATTAAGCGGAGTTTGTGCAAACCGACGTCGTCATTTGCTGGGAAGGGGTGGCAGGGCCTTGTCGAGTTTGGAAAACATCTCGTGGATGGATTCGGGGTCGTAATTCGCAATGCGCTGTAGTCGTGTGAAGAGAGAGTCCTCGAGAGACTGGCGGCTCTTGTCGGGGCGAAGCGTGAGGCCGAGAGGATTCTCGAGCGACTCCAAGATCTGCGGGACCGTCGGCGCAGGGATTTCCTGAGGGGCGATCTGACGCGACTCGGTGTAAATGACCCTGAAGGCCCAGGCCAACTGCCGGTTAGCGTCGTAATCCCATGTGTCCTGCGCCTGTTGGCTGAGGACGTGCAGCAGGCGAACGACGGCGTCGGATCCGATGGCCGCGTGACGGGGCTGGCCCGGGGTTCGTCGCAGGTCCGGAATCACGCCATCCGCCCAATCCACGATCGATCGCGCAGCGAGTGCAACATCTTTTCGGTCGCCGAAGGGTTTGGCACCCAGGGCTTTATGGAACGCCTCGAGCTTGGCTGTGTACTCCGCAGTGCGTTTCGAGGCGCGGTCGGGATCGGCGACTTCGATACCGACCCGCACAAGCGCGTCGGGCCAACTTGGAGCCGGAATTCGACCTGGAGCCGTGAGGTACCCGCGCTCCTGGCGCCAACTGGGCCGCCGCAAGTCGTGGTGGCACGAATAGCAGTCAAAACGAGCGTAATCTGTCCGTGGCGCGGACGGCCCTTGCGCTTCGCGCTCGTCGGCAAAAAGCGCCATCACGGCGCGGAGGGCGACGAGTCCACTCGCGCCGACCTGCTCGGTTTGTTCGCGCCGCGATCGGTCGAAACCCTGCTCGGCCTGGATGCGGTTGTCCTTCTCGCGCAGGTACTGCCAGTGCCGCGGCTGCTGGTCGCTGAAGGTCGCCGCCTCGAAGCTCGATAACGGAGGGTGTCCCGCAGCGTACATTGCATGGGTAATGAGCTTGTTTTGTTCGGGATGGGCCGAATTCAACTTGCCGATATGGCATGCGGCGCAGGTCTCCGCGCGTCGCACGGGGTCCCACAGGTCGGTCATCCCGTACTTTGCCTCTTTCACTTCGCGAGGCAGGGATCTCCACTTCTTATCGGTATAAACGGTATGATCCTTCGCCCACGCCTTGCCGGCGCCGTGGCAGACGACACAACTGACGCCGTTGCCAAGCTGGTCAACAAAACTGGGATCCACGCCGTCAACTGGGGTGCTGTGGCAATTCAGACAGGCATGCTCCTTGGTGACATCGAAGCGCTGGCCACTCGGCAACTGGTTCGAAAGGACCTTGCCCATCTCCTGCCCGCGCGGGCTCAGCAAGGCGGCGTAAGCGTTACGGTGGGGATCCTGCGACTCCCATGTGGTCCACTCATCCATTCTGCAAATGAGGTTATAGTCTTTTCTGGCCTGCTCGAAGTTCTTGGGAAAGCCATGGCAGATTCGGCACTCTTCGGCCGTTCTGGTGAAGAGTTCGACGGGGCTGGGAGATTCGATTTCGCCCACCTTTTCGACTTGTCCGCGCGCGGGGAACGCAGTGGCGAGTATGGCGAAAACAGCCGCGACGATCGCCCGACGCCAACCATCACCGCGGTTTTCCGTCATCAGTCGGACCTCAACGCTATGCGCGGGTGCTGTCATTGATAAGCCGTTCGTCAATCGCGCGGTGACTCGAATCCAACCTTGAACTTCAAGGCGTCACGAATCCGTTCGAGCTTCGGCCGATCGAGTGACCGTAGCCGTTCATTGGGCACAAGGCGCCGAAGCGATTGTTGCAGCGCAACGGTGGCCAGGTAACGTTGGGCGTCGGCATCCCAGCCTGAACCACTCGCGGATTCGCGCGGAGCTGAGATCGCGGTTGCGACGTCCTGTATCCAGCGGGCATCGAGCGAGTCAGCGTCGAGGCGCTGGCTCCAGCGGTCCAGGGAATGGGCGAGGCGATCGGCGCATCGAGAAACGTCCTCTGGATTGGGTTCAGTGCTGTTCATGAGCGAACTTAGCGCATCATGATCTCGCTTGATGCTTCCCCGCGCCACGCCCGGGTCACGTTCGGCGAGTTCCGCAATAAGCGTGAGGTTCCAATTGCGCCAGGTGAGGGATTCTCTGGAACGAGCCTCCGTCGAGTGGTCCAGAGTTTTGGTCAGGTCTTGATGACACGAGAAGCAGGAATAGTCCGAGAGCTCGGGCCAGGGGGTTCGCTCGGATTGCATCTTGATCTGGGAGCGAGCCGCACGATCCTGCAACACATCGAGCGCCGCCTTTGCACAGACGACCTGGCCGACGGCCCACGCCCGCGCGGCGAAGTCGGGTTGGGCGTTTCGGCCTTTCTCCGTCCAATGCGGAGCGATGAGCGCAAGATAGGCCGAGAACTCAAACCGAAGAGCCGGATGTCCCGCGGCGATCAGGTCATGATTGACATCGCGAGCGATTTGGTCTTCTTTCGCCGGCGAGCCCACATGGCAACCCGCACAGACCGCGGCGCGGCGACTGAGGTCTTTCGTCGCGAACAAGCCAAATCGCTGTTCCTTCACGGCGGGGGATACCGACTCCCAGCCGTCTTCGGTATGAGGTCCGATCCACTTCTCCGCAGAACCGTGGCATGCCTCACAACTTACGCCGTCGCCGAAAGTCGCAGCACGCGAGGCGCCTCGGGCCGGAGTGGCGTGGCAGCCCAGGCAACGTTCGCTCCTGGTCGCATCAATTCCCAACGCATTCGCGATTGCGCGGGATCGGTCGGTAAAAAGGACAAGATACGCGTTCGAATGCTTATCCTGCGTCGCCCAGGTTGTGTGCTCATTTCCCAATATCGACCGCCCTGTCGGCGCAGCACTACCGTGACAGGCCACCGACGAGCAGCTTCCGGCTCCACGCAACTTCCCGACCGGAGCGTGTTCCGTACGTCGCGGCGCTGTCGACGACCGCTCGAGCGGATCCGCGACCAGACTTCGTGCATGGTGGGCGCCGCCGAGAAAGACGGTGAGGACGATTGCAAAAAGGAAAAAACGAGCCCCCATTGGCTACGCCCCGGCTCAAAAAGAGCCGACGCCCAGCGGAGCAACGCGGAGTCCCCCGAGCGGCCGGCCCTTTGAGTATACTCCCTGTCCGGCGCGGACGGGCGTGGCGGGCGAACCATTCCCTTGGAATCGACAACTCGCGGCGACGTTTCGATGCAGCAGGTTACTTGGCGAACCTCACGTACTTGTGGCAGTTCACACAGTTCATCGTGAGCCGAACATAGGCAAGCGTCGCACCATCGATGTTCTTGTCTTTCGCCTTCTGGATCAGTTCGTCGGTGGCTCGCTGAAATTCGGTTGTGAACGCGAGGTATTCGTTCGCATTCGGGATTGTCGGCACTTCCCATTCCGCCGCCTGGCTCAGGCGCTTCAATGCGCGGGCATTCTTGCCGATGGACTCGTAATCCTCAAGCGTAAGGCCCTCAAGCACTTTCTTCGAGAACTCGAGCTTTTGCCTCATGAATTCACTCCGCGAGTGAACCTTCGGCTCGTCGGCGTGCAAGGTCATGACGGCAGTGCCCGTCGCCAGCAGCGCGAAACCAAACACAATGCCCCAGCAGGATCGGGAGGACATCGGACCATTCCTTCGTGGAGTGAGAAAGTAAAACGCCGCGCTGCATTCCGGTTCTAACCATCGGCCGCCGTGCAGACAAGGGGGCCTCGCCTCCGTCTGCATTTCCGCCCCGGGCAACTCGCGCTTTCTACGACGTTCGACCTGGGTCGCCGCGCCCCATTCTGGCTCGGTCGAGTTCTTTGTCACATCTTCAGCAAACACGGCCCGTGCGACTCCGCGATCGCCAGACCCGAACGATGATGACTAGTCCGCCGACGAATCCGACCAGATAACTCGTGGAATGCGCCCAAAGATCGGCCAGGAATCGCGCATGCCGCTCAGGCGCGACGCGCGGCGCGATCGGTTCCAAGAGCACGACAACGCGATAATGACCCAAAACGAACCCGATGACCCCCATCCCGAGAGCGCTCACGGCCATCACCATCAGCAGCGTGACCACGGGCCTGACCAGGCTTCCCACCGTCCGTTTTTCACGCCGGCCGGCCCGTGCGGCGATCGCCAACGGCACACCCAGCAAAAAACCAGCCCACCACGTCGCAATGATGCCCCAACCGAGACCCAGCAGCGTCGGCGACTCCGTCTCGAAGATCGGCGGGTGCCCGACCGTGAAATATTCAACGCACACCCGAGCCGTAACCTGATCGTGAAGAATCCCGTAAAGGATGGCCGAGCCGACACACAGGCAAACGATGGCAATCGCGTGCAAGCAACCTCCCGCGTTCTGATCAATAGTCCGCGATGGACCCATCCGGCAATTTCGAGCCCGGCCATTTGTAGGTCTGAGGCTTACGCGACTCTTGCTCCAGCAGTTCCTCATCAACCTCAACGCCGAGGCCCGGTCCAGGAGGGAGTCCGATATATCCTTCGGCGTCGAGTTGCCACGGCATTCGGGTAATTCCTTTGACGTTAAAGCCGTGGTTGTCGGGGTAGAACTCGTGAATCAGGAACAGCGGCACCGAGGCGGCGACGTGCAAACTGGCCGAGATTCCCAGGAAGCCCGCCGTGCAATGCGGGGCCAGCGGGACGTAATAGGCTTCCGCGAGCGTCGCGATCTTCTTCATCGACGTGATACCGCCGGTGTGGCAACAGTCCGGTTGCAACACATCCAGACAGCGCTCTTGAAGGTACGGCAAGACGCCCCAGATCGTGCGGTCGCGCTCGCCGGCGGCCAGGGGGATCGCGACGGCTTGCTTGATCCGTTTGAACGTCTCGATGTTGCCGGGGACCGCCGGCTCCTCGATAAACAGCACGTCATAGGCTTGCAGCGCCGCGGCAAGCTGAATCAAGGTTGCGGGCGGGACCGCGGAGTGCGCATCGAACATCACGGCGCCTTTTGGCCCCACCTGTTCGCGTGCTCGCTTGATCGCCGCCACAATCCGGTCGATATCCGCCGGGTTGCTGCTATGTTCAAACAGTCCCGGCGGCGGCACCTTGCGTGCCTGGGGCGTGTGGTAAACACGAATCCGATCGCGGCAAGGCCCGCCAAGCAAGCGAAAGACTGGGACACCCCAGAGCTTGCCCGTAATGTCCCACAACGCCATGTCGATGCCGGCGAGTGTGTGACACAGAAACGCACCCCCGCGAACGTTGCGATGCGCGCGATAGATCTTTTGCCAGAGGTATTCGATCCTGGTCGGGTTCTCCCCTTCGATCAGCTCGAAGAGCGACTCAGCCAGGGGCTTCGAAACGCGCGGATCGACGCCTTTGACCTCACCCCAGCCGATGACTCCGTGGTTGGTCTCGATCTTGAGAAAGACCGCCGGATTCACCCAACGCGCCGACATCCTTGTGATCTTGATCGACGACGCGCGATCCGCCACCAGGGCCGCGGGGTTCTTCTCCTGCCCGACAGCCTCGTCGAGGAGAGCATGACCAGCGGTCAGCGCGGCGGCGGATGCCAGCAGGTTTCGGCGTGTCGTCATAAGGTGCTCCTGGCGAGTCAGGGTCGGGAAGCAGCGTTTTCAAACGTTGCTTGCCGGACTCACTCACGTGCGTCCCGCTGACGTCGAGCGTGCGCACGGCTATCATGCTTGCCTTGGTAACGTCTCACAAGAGGAGTCTGTTTTTTCTTGGCGCCAGGCTCGCGCGATCGATCTTCGAGCCTTGTCATCGGTCTGAGAACTCGGCTAGTATTGAGTCCTCAACGGGCGACGAAGGGGCTGACCCATTCTCAACAAATAGGATGGGATACCATGTTTCGTCTTCACCAAGATAAGACAAGCCACCGCATATGTGGGCCTTTGCCTGGAAAAACCTGTTATCTCGCCCTTCGCGAACGGCTCTCGCAGTTCTCGGGCTGACCATTCCCGTCCTGGCGTTCCTCGGGCTTTTCAGCATTTCCCGAGGCATACGCGATCTCATGGGCACAACTCTGAGTAAG
>DAIDJG010000498.1 GCA_027451445.1 Singulisphaera sp. | reverse complement strand
CTCGGCGCAGGTGCTTCACGAAGTGGCCGACCTCATGCCCCGGCGCGGGCTCGTGGTGCTGATCAGCGACCTGTTCTATCCGCTCGAAGAAGTGTTTTCGGGCATCGACCACTTTCGCTATCAAGGGCACGACCTGATCGTTTTCCACGTTCTCGACCCCGTCGAACACCGCATGCCTCTGGATGGCCATATCCGCTTCCACGACCTGGAAACGGGAGAAGAGATCGTCACCCAGGCCGCGGAGATCCGCGAGGCGTACGAGGGCGCGATCAGCGAGTGGCTCAAGGAGTTACAGGATCAGTGTCGAGGGCGCGAGATCGACTACGTCACGTTGACGACCGACGCACCGCTCGACCGGGCGTTGTATGATTATCTGGCGCGGCGATCGCATCACTATTGAGCGTGAGCGCAATGGGCGGCATCAACTTCATCCATGGCGGGTTCCTCGCCGGCGCGTTGGCCGTGGCGATCCCGATCGCCATCCATCTGCTATTCCGCCAGAAGCCAAAGCCCATCAGTATCGGATCGCTTCACTTCCTGAAGATTGTTTTGCAAGACCACGTACGACGACGCAGGGTGCGACGCTGGCTCCTGCTGGCGTTACGGGTGGCCGGCGTGTTTCTGCTGGTACTGCTTTTTGCCCGTCCCTATTTTCAGGCTGCCGGGCTCGAGGGCGACGAGCGCGAAGTCGCGCTGCTCATCGATCAGTCGGCGAGCATGGCAACTCAGACGGCGGGCCGCTCAGCGTTTCAACGTGCACAGGAAGCGGCCGAGACGTACCTCGAGCAACTCCCCTCACTCACCGTGGCGCACCTGGCGTACTGCGATGATTCGGGCGTGGAACCGGCGTCGGACTTGACGATCGATCGCAAACGCACACCGGGTTTCGGCGGGACGGATTACGGCAAGGCATTGGCCTGGGCGCGTGACCTGATGGTCCAGTCGAAACGAGCGGAGCGCCGGGTTGTGTTTTTCAGCGATCTCCAGCGCATCGGCGTCGACCGCACCTCGCTGGAAGGCTGGCCGCCTGGCGTCGGCGTGGAGGTGATCGACGTGGGTAAGCCGGTCGCGACGAACCTCGCCGTCACCGATGCCGCCGTCAGCCGCTCGGAAGTCCGTGCGGGCGAGCCGTTCATTGTCTCGGCGGTGGTCTCGAACACGGGGGCGTTCCCCTCCAGGGAAGTGGTCGTGCGGCTCAAGCTGCAACCGCGCGCGATCGAACGGGAGCAGAAAACGACGGTCGACGCCGGGGCGAGCCAGGTTGTGCGGTTCTCGCTCGATGCACTCACACCCGGACTCTACCAGGGCTCCGTCCACGTCGACTCCAGCGACTCCTTCCCGCTCGACGATCGCCGCTGGCTGGCGTTCGATGCCCGAGGGATCGACCGCGTGCTGCTCGTGGACGGTGATCCGGGCGACTCGCCGTTCGCGAGCCAGACGTATTACCTGGAAACCGCCCTCCGCCTGCGACCCCCAGGCCAGGCCTCAACGGCGACCCCTTATGAACCCGTCCCGCTCGCCTGGACCAGCGGCAAGCGTCTGCCCGACCTGACGAATTTCCGGGTCGTCGTTCTGTGTGATGTCGAGGAGCTGGCGGACTCCGATCTCTCGACGTTGCGCGAGTTCGTGACCTCAGGGGGACGGCTCGTGTTCTTCTCGGGCGATCAGGTGACCCGCGCGCTTTGCGAGCGGCTGCGGAGTTCCCGCCTCTTCCCAGCGGAATTCCTCGAAAACACCGAGCCCGGTTCATTCCCGCTTGTCCAATGGCAGAAAGACCACCCCCTGCTCCGTCCGTTCGCCGACCCTCAGCACGGCGACCTCCGCCGCTTGACATTCCGCCGCATCTCGCGCCTCAAGCCCGACCCCGGTACTGTCGTCCTGGCGCGCGACCAGGAGCAGAACCCGTGGCTCCTCGAGTCGACGCTCGGTGCGGGCAAGATCCTCGTGTTCGCTGTCCCCGCCAGCCGTGACTGGGGCGAGTGGCCCGTAAGCCGCCTCTTTCTGCCACTCGTGCATCAAGTGCTCGGCTACCTCACCGAACGCCTCCCGGAAACCCAGCGCACCCGTAGCCTCGCCACAGGACCTGGCCGCGAACACCCGCCAGGAGTGGGTCTCGACGGTGCCCTGATCGTTACGCGCAACCTCGACCCGAGGGAATCGGACGGCGAGCGAATCACCCCCAAGGAGTTCCGCCGCGCGTTGCACTTGCCAGCGGATGAACCCAAATCGAAGGCAAAACCAGCAGTCGCCAAGGACCCGAACGCACAACGACCAGACGAACTCTGGAAAACCCTGGTGTGGGCGCTTCTGGCGATACTCGTCATCGAGACTTTTATTGCGAACCGAACTCACGCATAATAACAGAATGCGATTTATCCGCAGATGTCGCAGACCGACGCAGATTAAAACAAAACTTTAATTTGATCTCATCTGCGTCCATCTGCGACATCTGCGGATAGAACTCTTCCTCCCAGGAGCCTTTCCATGACCACCCGGTTGTTGGAGCAGATTGAGGCGACTCGGTCTGGGATGCGTCGTTTCCGGCAAGTGCTGGGATTCACCGGTGTGCTCTTTGTCGTTGCCGGGTTGGTTTCGCTCCTCGTGATTGCCGACTGGGAATGGGTCTTGAGCGCGAAAGTGCGTGTGTGGGGTCTCCTGGCGGTGGGGTGCGTTGGAGCTGTATTGGTGGAACGGCTCGTCGTGCGGCCGGGGCGTGGGTTGGCTCGCGAGGATGCGGCGTCGGAAGTCGAGGCGGGGTTCCCGAAGCTCGGCCAGCGCGTGCGGACGACCCTGGAATACACCGAGCCCACGCCGCAGACGGCTCCGGCGGCTTCGGGGCTTGTGAACGCGTTGTCGCGCGACACCGACCGCCGGACAAAGGACCTCGACCTGCCGGCCGTGGTTCCCTGGCGCGGCGTGCGCGGGCCGTTGGGGGCGCTCGCGTTATATATGGGGTTTGCGCTCGTTGTAGTGTCCCAGTTCCCGGAGCTGGGGACCGCGTTACGACGCGTGTTTCTATTGCCTGGTGAGTACACGAAGCTCGAGGTCAAACCTGGGGATGAAACGATCAAGGCCGGCGGTGAATTCGTGCTTCAGGCCAAGCTAACGGGCCGGCCTGTCAAGGAGGCCGCCTGGCGCCGCAGGGTGTCGGGAAGCCAGGGTACGTGGACGCTCGTTTCGCTGGCCCCAGGCGCTTCGGTAGCCGATGCCGACCCCCCCCGTGCCCGCTTGCTCGGGACGCTCACAGACACGCTGAAGGACTGCGAGGAGACGTTCGAATACCAGGTCGTCGCGGGGCCAGTCGAGAGCCCGATTTATCAGGTGAAAGTGCTTCATCCGTTGCTGTTGAAAGCGTTCGAAGCGTCCGTTGAACCGCCGGCCTATACCCGCCGGCCGAAGACGACCGAGAAAACGGGTGACCTCAAGGTGATCGAGGGATCGAACGTTCGCGTTCAGTTCACGCTCGATCGTGCACCGGCCTCGGCCCAGCTCGTGATCACGCCTGCGGTGGAGAAAGGAAAAAGCGCAGAGCCATCGAGCCGCGTTCCGCTCACAATTCAAGGTTCGGCTCTGTCTGCGGATTTCCCGAAACTCGATCGGCCTTTCGAGTACGTCGTCGAGGCGAAGGCGGCCGATGGGATGACCCTGGAGCCGCACCGCTACAAGGTTCGCATTCAGCCCGACGAGAAGCCCACGATTCGCTTCGTCCATCCCCCGGAAGAGCTCGCCGTGATTGCCACGGCCGAGGTTTCTCTGAATGTTGAGGCGGGCGACGACTTCGGCGTGTCCAAGGTCGGGATCGTGTACGACGTGAACGGTGGCCCAAAGGAGACGCTGCTGCTCGACGAACCAAAGGGGCAGCCCGTCAAGGTGCAGGAGCTCGTCACGCTGTACCTCGAGAAACACAAGCTCGACTACACGGACGGTCTGACCTATTCCGCGTTCGTCGAGGACAACCGGCCCGGTAAGTCCCAACGCAACAGCACCGAATTGCGGTACATCGACATTCTTCCGTTCAAGCAGGAGTTTCAGTTATCGGACGGCGAGTGCCAGTGCTCGGGGAAGTCAACGACTCTGGAAGAGCTCATCCAGCGCCAGCGTGTGAACTTGAACCGGGCCTTCGGACTGGCGGAGGAGCCGAGCGTCTCGTCGGAAGTTGCGCAGCGACTTGCGAAGACCGAAGAGGACCTCCAGACCGCGGCGACCGAGTTTACCGAGGGGCTGGAAGCTCGCTTTGGGCCGGTCCCCGTTCTGCACAACGCGCTCGCGTCGATGGCGGCTGCCGTCGCCGACCTGGAGGGGAAAAACATCAAGCAGGCGGTGCCGGACGAAGAATCCGCGCTTGCATCACTGATCAAAGCGCGGGAAAACCTGCGGAAGCTGCTCAAGCAAAAATCGTCCGCGTCGGCCTGCCAGAAGTTCGACCGAGTGCAGCAGCAGAAGCTGCGCAAACCGCCGCCCAAGGAAGACGAGAGTCAGCTTGCGAAGCGGCTCCCCCAGGAGCTCAAGAAACTGGCCCAGGAAGAGCGCCAGGTGAGCCAGGGCTGCTCCAATCCGGGGTCGTCGTCGCCCCAAAGCTCGCAGTCTTCGTCGAAACTGTCCGAACGCCAGGACGCCGTGGCGCAACAGGCTGAGAAA
>DAIDJG010000497.1 GCA_027451445.1 Singulisphaera sp. | reverse complement strand
GCTGGCCATCACCAGCCGTTGAAAACTTGGATCGCATGCCTCTACCTCATGGGCCTGAACCTCTCCGGGCTGCAAATCGCTCAAGAGCTCGACATCAACAAAGACGACGCCAGGGCGATGATTCGGCAGTTGCGTCAGGGGGTCGTTGATCGTCGGCCCCCGGCCACCCTTTCTGACGAGGTCGAATGCGACGAAGTCTATATCGTGGCGGGACATAAGGGGCATCCCGAGGCGGTAAAAAAAAGGGCGGATTGGCCGCCGGCGACGTCTGAAAGGGGATCGCGGTCGTGGGACGCTCGAGAAGGAGAAGCCTCCGATCTTCGGGATGCTCCAGCGCGGCGGTGAGGTTGTGATCCGGATGCTGGAGAACGTCAAGCAGGTGACCATCGGCCCGCTCATCGCTAAGTTCATTGCGAAGGGAACGTTGGTCTACACCGATGAATACGACATCTACAGCCGTCTGGAGGAATGGGGCTACGAGCACGAGACGGTCTGCCACGCGGAGGGGGGATACGCACGCGACGACGACGAGGACGGCTTCTGCGAGGTCCACGTCAACACTATGGAAGGATTCTGGTCGCTGTTGCGGTCGTGGCTCCGTCCCCACCGTGGAATCCCGCAGGAAACCCTTCCGCTGTACCTCGGTTTCTTCGAGTTCGTCCATAATGCCCGAGCCCGCGGCAAGAGGCTGTTGGGCTCCTTACTCAGCCTCCTCCTGACACCACCCTGCAATCCAGCTTGAGCCTTACTCGTTTAAGTGCTGAGAATGCGTTTTCACCGCGCGCGCTTTTGAATGGATGCCACGATCTCTTCTATAGATGGCTCCGCCACACCTCTCGAAAATGAGAGGTCTTCTCTCCGCGCACCATTGAATTAGGGGACACCTGATGAGCACCTGGCTGCCGCTTCCCTACCGCTGGATCTACGGCAGAGGCAAGATGGGAGAGGAGGGACAAACTCGGACGCGCCGGTTGAATCAGCACCTTGCGTTGACTTGTGAGGCCCTGGAGGACCGCGTGGTCCTGGACGGCGGCGGCGGTGTGGGTTCGCTCATCGGGGCGCTCAATAGCGTGGGTGTTGAAACCAGCGCCTTCGTTGCCCGTCCGCTGCCATCGCCGCTCAGCTCCGTCCCGGCCATCGCGGCCTATCAAACGGCCAAGCACACTCTCGAGAGCGACTTGCAGACCCTCGCTCAGAACTCGCACGTGACCGTCGCCGATCTGACCAAGCTCGGCGTCGATAGCCAGGCGATCGGCGGGGGGGACCACTCCTTGAATCGCGCAAATCTGCAAAAAGCGGTGAGCGATCTCGCCACGGCCGTCGCCACGAGTAGCTCAACGACAACCGCCCTGGGCGAATTCGCGGCGCTCTATCCGTCGTCGGTCTCCACGACCGCCATCACCAATGTCGAGAACGACCTCATCAAGATCATCACGGATTCAACCGTTTCCGCGACCGGGCTTACGACCATCAGCAGCGATACCACAGCCCTCCAGACAGCGCGGGCGGGGTTGCCGTCATCGCATCACGGAGACTTCGGCGGCGAGGGTGATGGCGGTGACGGCGGCGGAATCTTTGCAAGCGGACTCGCCGCTGCGGGTGTCGCCATCAGCCCCAGCGTTGCCCCGGCGACACCCCCGACCCTGAGCTCGAACGCCGCGGTCGCGAAACTTCAGACCGATCGGTACACGCTTCAAACCGAGCTCCAGTCGCTGGCGGCCAAGTCGAACGTAACCGCGGCAGATCTGACCCAGCTCGCCATCGATTCGCAGACGCTCGCAGCCAGCGGGCTGCATGTCTCGCGCTCGGCTTACAAGCCGGTCGCCGCAGAGATCGCCGCGGGTGCGTCGACGGCCCAAGCCGACTTCAATAAACTGTTCGCTGGGTCCACGGCCTTGACCTCGGCGCAGCAGACGGCCATCACCGCCGTGTTCACCGACCTGACCAAGATCGTCACCGATTCCGGCATCACCGCGAGCGACCTGAGCACTCTCGCCGCGGACCAAGCCGCGGTCCAGGCCGACCTGCAGGCGCTCCCGGGCGCCGGCGGCCACGGCGGTCATGACTAAGCCAACGGAGTGGGCGCGCTTCGCGCCCATCCACAGGGGTCTGACTAGGGCAACTGGGATTCTCCAAGGAAAATCCCAATTGCCCTAGTCAGACCCCTTGATCCTTCTAGTCAGACCCCTTGATCCTTCCCGGCACCACCTGCTGCCTTCAACCCTGATCCCAGAAAAGACCCCAGGACGCGCATTGCGTCGCGAGGACGAGAGGGCATCTCGTGCTCTATCCTCCTTGGTTGGCACCATCCATTCAAGCGATCAGGACAAGCCGTCAAGGTGCATGTCCTGTCCCGATTCCTTAGATTCATCATGCCCTGTCCCGATTCCATTCCATGCGCGGAGTGCTCTTTGGGGGATCCACTTGATTGACCGGGGCATTCCGACTTGCTGCAATTGCGTTTGCAATGACCGGGGAGGCGTTCCAACCGCGCCGATTGACCGATCATTGGGGCCCTGCCGGTTCCAACCAGCGTTACACCGGCGTCGGGGCCATGATCCTGGAGCAAGCCATGGCAGACTATCTCCTCTCGGCGGACTGGAAGAAGGTCATCGGTTCGTCTTCATCCGCTGACACGGCATCGTTGACCAAGAGGCTCGACAAGTACGCTCAGATCAAGGGGAAGAGCGACCCCGAAGATGAGGTGGTCGCCCTCCAGGAAATCACCGAGCTGGCGCTCTCGCTGAAGAAGAAGCTCGCCAAGGACGCAAAGGTCGTCACCCACCTCGACAAGATGGCCCGGGAGGCTCAGGAAACCAAAAAGAAGGTCGAGGCCGAGGCGGAGAAGGAAGAGGCCGAGGCGGCCAAGGCGGGCAAGGACGTGGTGCTGCTCAAGATGTTGCGGACGGCGAAGTCGCTCTCGCCGGAAAAACCGTACTATTTCGCACTCGCGCTCGGAACCTTGAGCGGTTTGGTGATCGCGAAGATGGTTTCCACCTCGAGCAAGGAGAAAGCGCGCGACGCGCGCACGCGAAACAACGGCCGCAAGGTCGGCGGCAAGCTGCTGCTGGGCCGCTGCTACGGCGAAGACGGCAAGGTGGTGCTCCACCTCGGCATCAAACCCGAGGACAGCACCAAGCCGCCCCCCGGCCTGGCCGCGAACGTGAAGAAGTCGATCAAGAAACAAACCCAGGGCGCCAGCAAGACCAAAGTGCTGGTGCGCGGCGGCGGCCATGACCTCGACGAAGACACCGATACGGGCGATCTGACGGATTTTGGACCGGAGGAGCATGAGCCCGAACAGGACCAGGCGCAAGGGCATGGTGACGGAAAGCCCGTCACCGAATCTTCGGGAGGGCACGAACAGGGCACGACGGAACCCGGCGAGGGCGAAGACGAGAGTACGCACGCGGACGCCGGCGCATTCAAGGAGCGCTTCGCGAAGCTGAAGACCCTGTGCGAGGAGCTCAAGACGAGCAACCCGGCCCTTGCCAGGCAGATCGCCGGCCTGCTGATGCAGGCGGGCAGCCTGGCGAAAACCAGGGACTTCGAGGGCGCGTCGCTGCGGCTCGACGAGGGCGAGTCGCTCGCCCGCGCCGCCTCGACGGATACGCCCGGCGACGCACCGACCTCCGGTTCTGACGGCGAGCTCGAGGCGCTCTACGAGGCCCGCCTCGCCGCGCTCGAGCCCGGCTACCGGCGCTGCCTCGAACAGGTCCTGGGCGAGACGTCCAAGATGAGCACCCTGATCGACTTTGCCGACGGGAAGGCCGACGCGGGTGACTTAACCGCGGCCTTGAAGACGCTGAAAACACTCGAAGATCTAATCACCGCTGCGCTGGCCAACGTCGCCCCCGAGGCCCCGCTGGAGGTCTGGACGCGCGCTCGAGAGCTCGCCGTCGGCCGGCTCCGCGACCTGATCAAGGCGATCCAGAAGTCGCGCGACCCGAAGGCCGGACTCGTCGAGCCCCTGCTCCTGGCCATCATCAAGAACCTCACGCCCCGGCCCGAGACGCTCCAGAGCGTGCTCGAGCTCGAGCGCTACATTAGCACCGACGAGATCATCAGCACGGCCGAGACGCCCAACCGCTTCCGCATCCCCATCGAGCTGCGCGAGCCTCTGCTCGAGGCACTCAAGCCCATGAAGGCTCACTTCAAGGGCTAGCCCGCGACGGCAACGAGCCAGACTCGAGCACCCGACTGACCGGAGCACCCGCCGATGAGCTACGCCGACCTGTACGAGGTCTTGACCCGAGGGCAGCAGTCACTGGTCGAGCCCAAAGGCTTCCCCGAGACGACAGGCAAGCTTGACCCTGAACATCCTACCCTCTCGGACAACGGCTTCCCGCCGGAGAAGTGGCTCGGCAAGGTCGACAAGTACCTCGACCGCAAGAAGAACAAGATTCACTTCCCGAACGATCGCGAGAAGTACATCATGACGGCGAGGCGGAACATCACCTCGCGGCTCGACGATCAACAACCCGGCGGCGACGATACCGCCGACAACCTCGCCAAGGCGCTCACGGATTCGCTCACCGCGGGTTACCCCCTCGACAAGCCGTCTGATACCGAGGACCTCAGATTCCGCACTTTGAAGGCCGACATCGAACAGGGGGTCATCCTTCTGAAGGCCGTGTTCAAGCACGGCATGGACAAGGGGAAGATCAATCACACCGATCTGCTCAAGGCGGTCGACCAGCTTCCCCCCGAACAACAGGACCTGCTCTTCCTCGCTGACCGTCGCAACGGCAACAAGCTCTACAACGCGCTTTACGAGGCGAACAAGACCGGCGACAACGCGGTCAAGGCGTCGTTCCAGAAACTCGACGTCGTGGCGAAGAACGCGCGCGTCATCGACCAGCTCCTCAAGGGCGATCCTTCAGGCGAGGTGGCCTGGGTTTACAAGGACTTCTCGGCCCAGCTCAAGACGAGCAACGTCCGCCCCGAGTGCCTCGACGGGTTCATCAAGCGAATGGCCCTCAAGATGTCCGTCGAAGAAGGATTCCATGAGTTCGAGAACATCGGGAACAACAAGAGCGATTTCCGAGCGATGGCCTCGGTGCAGTTCCTCCAGGTCTTCGCGGAGTCGGAAACCACGTCCAACCAGGACATCCTCGACGCGCTCAATGGAATGGACAAGGCCGAGACGCTCAAGGCCGTCTCCTACCTGAGCGTTCCTCCCTGGCGCGATGGGATCAACTCGATTCAGAAAGAGGGGGCTCACCGCGTTCTCGAAGTGATCGAGCTGTCGACGGTGAACGAAACGGACCAGAGCAATCCGGAGCTTGCCAACCTCCACCGGATCGCCAAGAACATCAACCGCGGCTACTACAACGCGGCAAAGTTCCGCGAGCTGGCCAAGCAGGGCAAGGACGTTTCCACCATCCAGGCTGAGCTCGAGCACGCCGCGGGCGAGGAGTCGAAGAAGACCGCGACCAACTTCGCCAACAGGGTCGAAACCACCCTCGGCGTCCTCAACAAGAAGCTCGAGGCGCTCGACGAGAATACGCCTGAGCACAAGGGCGACATTGACGCGATCAAGCAGTTCAAGGCCATTTTCGACGGGTTCGGCGACTTGATGGCCACCGAGGATGGGCCGAAGCTCTGTGATGAGGTGTTCCGCCGCTTCGGTTTCGCCCCGTTCTGCGGCTACCTCGACGGCAGCGCGCTCACAGCGCGTATCGATCCCGAAGCCTCGCTCTCGGACCTGCGCAAGGGGCCAATGGAAGGACTGGCGCAGTTTGGGCTCCAGCTCAACGTACAGCACAAGCCCGCGCTGCTCGAGGCCGGGCTCGAGAAGATGACCGCGGCCCTGCCCACGGTGAACAAGGACCTGCGGAAGTTCCCCTGGCTTCAAAACGTGGTGCGCGACTTCAAGGAGATGGCCGACCTGATCAGGAGCAAGCCGGTTGACGAGGGAGGAAACCCCAATTTCGACCTGAAGCAACACCCGATCGTCATCATCGACCAGTCCGACGTGTCGAACCCCGGACTCTTCCAGAGGAACCAGCAGTTCTGCGACGAGCTGGAGAACGATTTCGGGGTCAAGATCACCCACATCCCCATGGGCGACATCACAACGGCGATCACCGGGTCGGGTCTGGAAAAGCTCTTCGACACCACGGGGACCGGAAACCCCGGCTACGGGGGCGCGCGGAACATGACGTTCATGCTCGCGCCGGTCATCCAGGAGCTGGCCAAGAAGGGTAAAAACCTGCGGGATGTGGACCCCAACAAACTCGCCAAACTCGTGAAGAAGCACGCGCTGGACAACACCAAGAAGACGTTCCAGGGGGACGACACCGACCGGCTCTCGCCCGGCGCGATGTTTTCGAAGGCGATGCTGGTTCAACTCCACGCCGAGGACCACTGCACGATGGTCACCCCGCGCGGCGGCCGCGATACGATGGGGATCAACGCCGTGCTCGGGTCCGGCCTCGGCGGTCTATCCGAGAGTGGGCTCGAACGTTTCAAGGCCGGGAAATTCGCCACGAAGTGGAATGCGAAGCTCGCCCGCCCCGGGATGGGTTGCAGCCTCAGTGGCGCGCGATTTTGCCTCGACCTGCCGCTCGGGAGCGAGGAGCGGCACGACGACACCGGAGCGGCCGTCGACGATTGCATCTCGAACGCCTCGCACGACTCCGGCGATCGCCTCCAGCCACTGTCGGATCACCTGAAAGGTTTCATCCCTTATTCCGTGACCAGCGGCCTCGCTCGCGACCTCGTCGTCGACAACGGCGCACTGACATGGAACGCGGAGTCCGAACGGCGGAAGAAAGCGGGCGAGAAAGGCTTCGAAGACGGCCAGGATGTCCTCGACTTCGCCTCGCAGCCGGAACAGATCAAGAAATCCCAGGCTGCCCTGTTCAAGGGCCTGATCGACGTCAAGAACGACAAGGGTTCCTCCGGGCCGGCGTTCGCCCAGCTCCGAAAGGACCCGGCACCCGTGATCGACAAGTACATCAACGACCACCCCGAACTCCCCTCCGACGAGGTCGACGAGTTGCGGAAGGTCAAGCAGGTGTTCCAGGACAACCGCACCGACGCCCTGTACTGCGACGAGTATCTCGAGCTCCTCTTCCGGAACATCTTCAAGGCCATCGGCGATCACCTCGAACCGACCCTCCCGGTCGGCGCCAAACTTGTTCGCGCGCTCGACCCCAAGAAACCCGACAAAGAAGCGATGACCGTGATCGGGAACGCGATCGAACAGGATTACGTCGACCTCGCCACGGTGATCGCCGACACCAAGGTTGAGTTCTCCAATTTGAAGAACATCGAGTTCAAGAACTTCCGCCTTCTCCGCGACCTCAGCCTGACCGTCGAGTCGCTGGGCGGCGGGAACTTCGGGAAGCTCGCGGGCAAGCTCGTTTAATGGCTGTTCGAAGGTGCAAGAAAGGGTGACGCAAAGGTACCGGGTCAAGCTTGGTTTTTTGTTCTTTGCATCTCGGCACCGCTACGACGAACGGGCTCGTCAGCGGGGCACGTGGAGCTGCGCTCCCCTTTGCCCCGGCCACCCATCCCGCTCGTTGGGACGCACGAACTGTTGGGCGCCAGGAAAAAATCGCTGCGTTCATCCCAATGGCTTGCGGGAGAGGCCAGCCCTCATGGAGGGTTTGGTGAGAGTGCGCGCGGGACCGGCCGTCCGCAGGTTGTGGACCAGTGTTTCGCATTCCTGACGGTGCTTCACCACCGGCGCATGGGTCCAACGCCAAACGGTTAAACGGTCGCGTATACCTCGCGGCAATCGGCATCGCCCATCGCGCCGTAGCGCTTGAGTACCTTGACTCCGTCTGTCCAGGTGTTATTGAGTTCCCGAAGCCATGGGTTCAGTCGAGCCACCAGTGCATCGGCGTCAGGTGTGCTGAGGAAGAGCCGCAACTCGCCCGCGACAGCGTCGTTTCCCTCGAGACTCCCGAAGTAGGATTCTTCCGGCCCCGCCTTCGGGTCATAGAGCAGCCCGTCGATCTGGTCCATGATCGTCGCCAGGCGGTCCTTTTCCGCGCGGCTCGGCTTGGCCTTGGCCGTCGGCAGCATGATGACCACCGTGTTGGCCTTGATCGATCGGTCCGCCGCCTCCGTTCCAGACCGCGGTTCCGGCCTGGACCCTTTTCCGTTCGTCTCGCGACGGCCGGCGTCTTCGGCCGATGACCAGAGTTTGACGAAGTGGAAGCCCTGCAGCCCGAGCTGCTCCACCCGGTCGACGAATGTCTGGGTGACGAAAGCAGTCGCCGCATGCTCCACGATTCGGAAAATCGACAATCCCTCCATCTTCTCGGGGATGCACTCGTAGCGGACGACCTCGTCAGGGAAGCCGTGGGGCTGCTCGTCGTCGTACCACTCGAATTCGGATTTGTCCTGGTCGAGAATATCGACCACAGTGGTGATGTTGTAGGCGTAGTATTCCCCCACGGACGAGACCAGGGGGAGCAACTCGCCGTTGGGCTCGAGGAAATCGCGGAGAGCGTCGACGGCTCGGCGGCTGAAGGCAGGGATCAGCAGGTCAACGCAGGGATAATCGTTAAACGGCCGGACCCTTCCAGCGACGGGCTGGGGGACCCAGTGAGGGGCGAGCGGTGTGATCGTCCACGCCCGCCCCTTTGTCTTCCGATCGTCCGGCATGAAATCCTGAATGAGGCTTGCCTTGCCGCGGAGCGATTTCTCTCGCTTGAACCCAAACCCTTCGAATTTCGGGTTGTCAACGACTGGGTCCAGCTTGAACAAACTGCTCCTGACCACGGCGCGCTCCTTGTTATTGGTCAACTAATCTCACCTGAAGGCCTCGCGCCAGACTGGAGCCTGGGACCTTGTCTGGCCTTTAATTCGTGCTTGCCGCACCTTCCCGATGAATCGCCGAGCGCTTATATCATACGTTTCACCATCGATTCCAGGAATTCGGCAAAGGAGCCGGCCGCATCGTGAAAGCCCCAACGCCCCGTGCCATGCCTGGCCGTGAGCACAGGAGCGTCCTCGCCCGAGGATCGCGAAAGATCGAGGACGAAGGGGTCGCCGCCGCAAGTGGCAATCACGAGAAACGACGTCGGCCAATCCTCAATCGGTTCCTGGACCACGGGATTGAACGCGTATCCCGCTTGTCCCTCGATCAATTCGCCGGCCCCAAAGAGCTCTAGTTCGTTGTCAAAGCGCCGGATCTCGAGAAGCACGTGGACCGGCGAGAACCTCGTCAGGAAATCAAGGTAGAGCGAAGGCAGCGCCCACCGCGCCTTGATTTCTTCGATGTCCTTCGGATCGGCGATGGCCAGCCAGTCGGTCGGCGCCGTCGCATCCTGATGCTCGCGCCGTCTCTTGGCCAGTTTCTTGTCGAGACGGCTCACGATCATTTCCAAGTCGGACACCGGTTGATCCAACGCGGGGTGCCGTTTCGGCGTCGGGTAACCTTCGCCGTCGGGGTAACCCGCTTGCGCCCACGCGGCGAGTTCGCCGAGCCTCAGGTCAGACGCCACCCATTTCGACGGATCCGGGGGAAGCTGGCGGTCAAATGGGCGCTTGCTGAACGCAGCAAGGCGCTTGACGGCGTATGCTCGGTGCTCCATGGGTAGGGTTTCGTCTGCGGCGATCGTCGTCAGCGCCTGATAGGCGCCACGACCCTGGATCGTGATGAAACCAAGGATGCTCCAGTAGCGCGTGAGCTCGTCCGACAGGCCGCGCTCGAAGACCTCCGCAAAGTCAACGTCGGTTGGCGCGATCGTCGTCGCGAGGCCAAAACAGGCATGGGTCCGCATCCACGGTACCCGACCGGTTCCGACATACTCCGCCAAGATGGACTTGGCTTCGTGATGCCCCTTCTTGGCACGTTTGATCAGCGCGTTGATGGCATCACATGCGATTCCCCCGTCGTCTGTGGCGAACAGGGTGGCTTTCAACTCGTCTGTGGTCGGATTCATGGGTCGATTCTCCAGACGCGCGATCGTGTGCCGTCACTTCCACCTTCGAGCCGCCGCTCAGAGATGCCAGTCGTCAAACATCATCGGGAAATCGTCCCATCAATTCAACGGCTTAGCCGAATGGCGCGCATCGATAGACCCGAAGGTCCGCAGAATCGTTGCACAAAAGGGACGCATCGCCGCGATACCTCCATGGCAAGCCCTCTGGGGTCGAATGGGGTCTTTTGGCGTGGGATTTCAAATCGGACGGGGCCGGGTTCGTCAGTGAGAACCCGGCCCGTGAAACGGTGGGCATCACCTCGTGAGCAAGGGGCCGAATGTCGGGATCCGCCAGTTACCGCTGTGCGCCGCGAGGTGTTCGGCGCGCGTCAAGAACGTGATGTTGTCGGCGAGCCCAGCGAACAGGGGCGATTGTGAGACGCTGTTGATGTGGTGTCCGACGTATCCCCGGACGCGGCCCCTCGTGATCAACTCAGCGATCTCGTTCGTCGCCCAGGCACGGGTCCCTGGTTTCCCGGCACGGACGAGAGCGGCTTCCTCCGCCCAAGCCTTCCGGACGGCACTTGATCGGAGCCACTTGGGCACGCAGTAAGCATTATGGGCCCAGACGGAGAAGCCCCACGTTCCACCACCGACGAAATAGGTATGGTTGTCTTCGATCTGGACGTTGTACACCGGCGCCGTTTCACCGTTACTCTCGACGGACTCGAGCACGACCCATCGCCCATCGTCGCTCAGAAGGTGGTCGCCCGCCATCATCTCATGAGCCGGCGTCCAGCCATGCCCGCGGACCCAGAACGGGTGCTCGGCGGAGGTCCGGATCAGCCGTCCTCCGATCTTGAGGTTCAGAATCGGGAGGTAGTTTTGGATCAACTCGACGACCTGGCACGGGACGGGTGCGGCCTCGGGGTCGTCATCGGGCTTCGAAAGGACCCAGTCTCCCTCGCGCAGGTCCTCGATCGGGACCGAGCCGTTCGGTGTGAGAATCGGCGTGCCCGCCGCGAAACACCCAATACTCTTCCACGCCGAGGCGTTCCCAGCCAATCCCAGGACGCTGCCAGCCAAGCCAAGCACGTTCTCGACTGTGAGGCCGTTCTGCAGAATGTCATAGCCCGACTGGCCCGCGCCGGCGATGTTGCTAGCGACGTCGAAGGCCACCAGGCCCTTGCCGACGATGCAGGCGTACTGCGTCCCTTTGAACACGGAGGACACAGCTCCCGGACCGAGGGTGCTGACCAGGATGCCCGTGCCGGCCTTGGCGAACTGGACCGCGGTGCCGTAGCCGGCATCGAGATCGCCCTGGTTGACAGCCCAGGGCTCGACGGGCTCTTTGTAGAAGCCGAGGGTGACGGTCGAGACGAGAGTCGAGGCGGTGCCGTTGACGACGGCCTTCGCGCCGGTGACTAGGCCGCTGCCAAAGGCACCGGCGATTTCGCAGAAAGTGCTCCAGCCGCTACTGGAACTGGACGAGTTAGCGGCCGCGACGTAGGTCGAAACGGCGGAGACGTTGGATTGGATCTCAGATTGCGCGTGGGAATCCTGTGCTTGGTTGAGGGTCTTGGCGGCGGAGGTGGCCGCGGCGACAGCGGCATCGCCATCGGCGGAGATCGCATTGCCCAGGGCCTGTCCGGCCGAAGCCTGCGCCGTAACGGCGGCCTTGGCCGCGGCGGCTTGGGCGTTGCCGAGCACTTTGGCGGCGGTGGCCATGGTGGTCTCGAAGACCTTGGCGTCGCCGGACAGTACGTTGGAGAGCACCTTGGAGATGTTGGCCAACGAGTTGACCAACGTGTCGGCGTCCCCTGCGAGAGCGTCGTTCAGTGTTTGCGTCGCGCTCGCCATACTGTTGGCGTATGTCTGAGCGTCGTCGGCCTGGGCGTCACCGAGTTTTTGCGTCGCCGTCGCCATCGTCGTCGCGTACGTGGCGGCATCGGCGGCCTGCGTGTCGCCGAGTGTCTGCGCCGCCGGCGCCACCGTGTTTGTGTAAGCGAGGGCATCATCAGCCTGAGCGTCGCCGAGCGCCTGCGCCGCGGGCGCGACAGTGATGACGAAGGCCTTCGCATCATCAGCCTGAGCGTCGCTCAGTGTTTGCGCGGCGGGTGCCACAGTGCCGACGTACGCTTTCGCGTCGTCGTCCTGAGCGTCCAAGAGTTTCTGGGTTGCCGGCGCCATTGTCTGAACGTAGACCTGTTCGGCGTCGGCCCCGGCGTCGTTCTGCTTCTGATACGCCGGCGCCATGGTGTCATTCCATTGGTTGTCCGCCGCGTTTGCCGCCGTGTCATAGGCGACGATCGCTGCGTTTTCCGCGGCAACCTTCGTCGCATCGGCCGCGGCGATTGCCGCCGAACAGGCGGCCTGAGCGCTGCCGTCAGACGACGCCCAGTCGCCTACGGCTGTCGCGTTTGCCGCGGCTTCTGCGTCGTCGAGGGTCGCCTGCGCCTGGTTGATGCTATCGGCGTACTGTTGTTGAGCCTTCGAGTCGGCGCTCTCCTGGGTCGCGTCGGCCGCATCGAGAGCCTTGATATACGTGTCACCGGCCGCGGCATCGGCCGTCGCTTGCGTGGCCTCCGCGGCGTCGATGGCCTTGCCAGCGGTGTCGCCAGCAGCAGAGTCGGCGACAATCTGTTTTTCCGCGGCCGCGTCCAAGGCCTTTGCGTACGTGTCTCCAGCAGTCGCGTCGGCCTTCGCCTGCACCGCGGCGGCAGCGTCCGTGACTTTGATGTACGCATCACTGGCCGCGGCATCGTTTTTCGCCTGGGTCGCCCCGGCGGCGTCCAGCGCCTTCGTGTTGGTGGCAATGGCTGCGGCATCAGAGCTCGTTTGGGTTGCCGCGGCTGCGTCGAGCGCCTTGTCACAGGTATTGACGGCCTTGGCGTTGGCCTTGGCCAAGGCAGCGCCGGCGGCGTCGAGCGCCTGCGCGAGCTGGACGCCATCGCCGCCGTCCGATTCCTCTTGCTGGGCTGCCGCCGCGTCCACGGCTTCGTTGTAAGTGTCCAGCGCGCTCGCGTCGCCGTCGAATTGAGTCTCCCAAGCACCGTTCACGGCGGCGTCGCAGGTGTCATAGGCAGCCGCATCGGCGTCTTCCTGGGCCTGGGCGGCGGCATCCAGCGCGTCGTTTTCGGTGTTCAGCGCCTGGGCGTCGGCGGCGTCGCGTGCCTCCAGCGCGTTGCCCACCGCGTTGTCGTAGGCGTCGGCGGCGGCGTTATCGGAGTCCATCTGGGTCTGGGCCGCCCCGTCCTCGGAGTTGGCCTCGGCGAGGCTGGCGGCTGTCACCGCCGCCTGGTAGACACTCTCCGCGGCGGTGATCTGCGCCGAGGTTGCGCTGGGGTTGGTCGCGACCGCCTCGTAGGCGGACCACGCCGCCGACACGGCGACCGCGCACTGCGCCTGCGCCGACGTGACGGCCGCGTCGTAGGCCGACAGATCAGCCGCGATTGCACTGTTGAGTGCGTTTGCCGCAGCGGTGGCGGCACTGTTGTAGGCCGACTGGTCGGCGGCCGTGGCGCTGCTGAATGCGGCCCCGGCTGCGGAGGCGGCGCTGTCGTAGGCCGACTGATCGGTCGCAATGGCGCTGGCCAGTGCGGCTGTGGCCGCAGAGGCGGCGCTGTCGTAGGCCGACTGGTTGGCGACGGTGGCACTGGTGTAGACCGAGTAGGCCGAGAGCACGGAGCCGACAAAGGCAGACTGGTCGGCGAGGACGCCACCGTCGTAGGTGGCACTCGCGGAAGCCGCGGCGGAATCGTAGGCCGACTGGTTGGCGGCGGTGGCGCTGCTCAGCGCGGCGGTTGCAGCCGATGCTGCGGAGTCATACGCCGACTGGTCGGCCGCAGTAGCGCTGGCGAGCGCGGAAGCTGCCGAGGATGCGGCGGAATTGAAGGCGGACTGATCGGCGGCCGTCGCGCTCGCGTACGCAGACGCCGCGGAGGCCACGGACGTGTTATAGGCGGACTGGTCGGCCGCCGTGGCGCTGGCGAACGCGGCCGTCGCCGCCGATGCTGCGGAGTTGTACGCGGATTGGTCGGCGGCCGTGGCGCTGGCGAATGCAGCCGTCGCCGCCGATGCTGCGGAGTCGTACGCAGCCTGATCGGCCGATGTCGCGGTCGCGAACTTCGCATATGCCGAACTGGCGGAGCTATTGTACGCAGACGCCGCGGCCGCCGTCGCACTGTTCAGCGCCGATTGGGCCGCGCTGGCGGCCGAATTATAGGCCGATTGAGCGGAATCCATCGCCGAGTTGTAGTTCGGGTCCGACGACGGGTCGTACGTGGTATGAGCATAGATTGACCCAAAGTACGCCGACCAGCTTGGGTTCTGACCGCTCATTTCGGCCGACATGTACGCGGCCATGGCGCTGCCAACCGCGCTGTTGTACGCGCTCATGGCCGCGGCAGTCGCGGACTCGTACGCCGTGGCGGCGGCGGCCATTGCGGTTCCCTCAGTGGAACCCGCAGCGGCAAGCGCCGCGTTGTAGGCCGAGTCGGCCGCGGACTGGGTTGAATTGAAGGCGGCCTGCGCCGCCGAGTTGGCCGACGCCTGTGTGCTGGCGGCCGCCGATTGAGTGCTGTCGTAGGCCGACTGGGCCGCGGCGTCGTTGGCCGACTGCGTGGCGGCGGCGCCGGACTGAACCGAACTGAATGCCGATTGCGCCGACGCGTCGCTGGCGGACTGCGCTGCTGCGGCGGCGGACTGGACGGAATTGTAGGCGGATTGCGCTGCCGCGTCGCTCGAGGCTTGTGCGGCCGCAGCGGCGGACTGGACGGAATCATAGGCGGATTGCGCTGCCGCGTCGCTCGAGGCTTGTGCGGCCGCGGCGCCCGACGCGGTCGAGTCGTACGCGGACTGGGCCGACGCGTCGCTGGACGCCTGGGCCGACGCGGCGCCCGATTGGGACGCGACGAAGTTCGACTGGGCCGCACCGGCGCTCGACTGTTGCGCCGCGTTCGCCGCCGACTGACCGGCGCTGTACGTCGATTGTGCGGAAGCGTCACTGGCCGCCTGGGCCGCCGCAGCGCCCGACTGGGACGAGTTGAAGCTCGACTGCGCCGCCGCGTTGGCCGAAGACTGCGTGTTGTTCGCCGCACTCACCGCGCCGTTATACGTCGACTGCGCCGCCGCGTCATTCGCCGACTGCGTGGCAACCGCCCCACTCACGGCCGCGTCGTACGTCGACTGGGACGCGGCGTCGGCGCTCTGGTCCGTCGCGGAGTTGTTGGCCAACGATACCTCGAGCGCAGTGTACGCCGCCTGGAGCGGGTCGCCCGACAGCATCATTCGGTTTTCGAGATCCTCGATCGTCGTCGAGTAGGCCCGCTTGGGCCTCGGCTTCGGTCGCGGCAGACGCCGCGAGGCGTGGAATCGAAGGGAACCAGTAATCCGTCGGGGTCGAGAAGGGTCGCGCGGCGTCATGAGGTGTCCTCACGGGGAGAAGAGTGCGGCGCGTGCCGGATCCGTGGCATAAAGCATGCTTAATGCATATAAGCCTTTCAAACCATCACGACAAAGGCAGATGTTCGTAATCCGACGGAGTGTATCAACCGCGCGTAGAGAGGCAACAAAAAAATGTTGGCTGGGCGCTAAAAAATGTGCTGCGGGGACGCTAAAACGATCCGTGGAAAACACTGGGATTGAAGGCGTAAGTCGCCACCAAATCAGAGGTTAGGGTTTGTTTGGCGAAACGATTGCACAGCCTGGCAGACGCCGAAAAAAAAATCTCTCGGAGTCGCTGGATTTTGGTGCTGAGAGGATGCCAAGGTATGCCTGAAGCTGGCGTCCCCTCACATGGAGGTCTGCGGGACAGCGGTTGGGACCGTCCGATGCAAGCGGTTCACGATCGGATTGGGCAGGACTGCGAGTTGTGACACAGAGTGACCCTGTGTGTACAACCCGAAGGTCAACGGCCCTGGCGGTTCTAGCCCCTGGGCACGCGCCGAGGCCGGCGCGGGGCGCCAGTCCGACGGCGCGGAGCGCGTTCGGCGTCGAGCCGCTCGCTGAGCTCGCCCGCCATCCGGCCGAAGACGGTGTCCCAGTCGCCGGGCGCCGGCTGGCGGAAGATCCGCATCGTGGGGTACCACGGGCTGTCGGGACGGCGGTCCATCCAGCGCCAGTCGCAGGAGTAGGGCAAGCCGAGCCAGACCGGGACGCCGAGCCCACCGGCCAGGTGCGCGACGGCGGAGTCGCAGGCGATCACCAGGTCGAGGTTGCGCGCGACGGCCGCCGCGTCCATGAACATCCCGGGGGCGCGGACCAGATCGCTGCCGAGATTGAGCACAGGGAAGGGCACGTCCTTCAACTGGTCGAGGCCGTTCTCGACCTGAAGGCTCACGAGGCTCACGCCCTCGAGCTCCGCAAGGGGGGCGAGGGCCTTTAGCGGGAAGGACCGCGCACGGTCGTTGCCGAATTTCGGGTTCCCCTGCCAGACCACGCCAATCCGGAACCCCGACACGTCGGCAAGCCGACGCCGCCAGTCGCCAACCAGCTCCTCGTCCGCGAACAGGTAGGGGACCTCAGAAGGGACGGTCGCCAGCGTGGTGTGGAACAGGCTCGGCAGACTCATCAGCGCGACCTGGACGTCGAAGTCGGGGAGCGGCTCCGCGCGGGGGACGAGTCGGTCGATCCCGGGACAACGCGCAAGTAGCTTGGCGAGGCCGTCAGGACATTGCACGACGACGCGCCCGCCGCGTGCTTGCACCATCGGTGCGTACCGGATGAACTGGAGCGTGTCGCCGTTGCCCTGCTCGGTGTAAACCAGGATCGTCCGCCCTCCGAGCGGGGCGCCGTTCCAGGGGGGCTGGATGAACTTCGGCGGAGGTGTCTCCCGTCGTCGCCAGCGCCACTCGTATTCCGGCCAGCCCAGCTCGAACCGCCCGGCGCGGAGCCAGGACAGTGCACGGTTGAGGTGCGTGTAGGGGTTCTCCGGCTGAAGCGCCAGCGACTTGGTGTAACACGCCGTCGCTTCGTCCAGCCGGCCCAGACAGCTCAGCGAAATGGCCCGGTTGTTGATCGCCTCGGCGTAGTTGGGCCGGACGCGCAACGCCTCCTCGAAGCAGGGAAGCGATTCCTCGACCCGGCGCAGCTCACGGAGGACGTTGCCCAGGTTGTTGTGCGCCTCGGCGTAGTTGGGTCGGAGGCGAATCGACTCGCGGTAGGACTGCTCCGCCTCCTCCAGCCGGCCAAGCCCCGCGAGCGCGATCCCAAGGTCGTTGACCACCGAGGCGTCGCCGGGGCGGAGGCGCAGCGACTCGCGATGGCTCGCCTCGGCCTCGGCGTGGCGGTCCAGCGCGGCCAGAGCCCGGCCGAGATTGTGGTGCGCCTTGGCGTAGCCGGGCAAGAGCCGGATGGCCTCGCGATAGGCGGCCACCGCCTCCTCGCGCTTGCCCCGGCTGCCGAGCGCATTGCCCAGGTTGTTGTGTGCCTCGGGGAATGCGGGACGAAGCCGAATGGCGTGGCGGAACGAGACCTCGGCCGCCTCGTAGCGGCATCCCTGGGCCTGCGCGATGCCCAGATTGTTGGCCGCATCCGGGTACGCCGGCCGGCACATCAGCGCTGTGTTGAGGGCGTCTTCGGCCTCCTTGAGCTTGCCCCGACCCGTCAGGACCTGGCCCAGGTCGTTGTGGACCTCGGCCCAGTCGGGGCGCAGTCGGATCGCCTCGCGGTAGGCGGCTTCGGCCTCGTCGATCTTGCCGACGTCTCGGAGGGCATTACCCAGGTTGTGGTGGGCCTTGGCGTATTCCGGCCGGAGCCGAACGGCCTCGCGGAACGAGGCGATGGCGTCCACGTAGGACTTTCGCCGCGCGAGCGTGTTGCCCAGGTTATTGTGCGCCTCGGGGAAGTCGGGGCGGAGCTGAATCGCCTCGCGGAAGCAGGCCTCGGCCTCGTCGAACCGGCCCTCGCGCGTCAAGGCAACCCCACGGTCGAGGTGATCCTCGGGCCGCGCGGGGACGTCCTTTTGCACGTCCGTGAGCGCCGGGGCTGACAGATCGTTCGCGATCATCGTGCTTCCCCTCGTTGACAGGATAGGCCGAGCCCCGCATCCAGGTCGCAAGGCATGGATCGAGCATAATTGGGCCGCAATCAAGTTGCCAGGGGGCTATAATCCTATTTCTTAACAAGTTTTGGCGCCAGTGTTCCTCTTCGGCGACACCGGGGCGGACGGCCGCGAGCGTGGGGCTCGCGATCAGGCGCTGGTTTTCTGGTTCACGGTCCCATGAACGACGCGGTCAATACTCATATTCCCGCGGAACGCCTGCGGCAGTTCCCTTTCGACGTGGCTGTCGTCGTGGTGACGATCCTCAGGCCGAGCTTGCTCCGCGCGGTGCGCTCGGTGTACGCCCAACGGTTCCCGGGGCGCGTGCATGTCCTTGTCGGCGTCGACAAGCCGGATGGAGACGCAGCGCTTCTCGAGCAGATCCGCGCGGAGTGCCCTCTTCAGCACATGCTGACGATCGTCAACCTGGGCTATTCCACCTCGGCGCGGAACGGCGGACTTTACCCGGGAGCCTGTGGGGGCGCACTGCGCACCATCCTCAGCTACGCGGCCAACAGCCGCGCTGTGGCGTACCTCGACGACGACAACTGGTTCGGTCCCGATCACCTCCGCACGTTGCGCGACGCGCTGGAGGGACACGACTACGCCTTTTCCCTGCGCTGGTTTGTCGAACGCGAAACCGCGCAACCGCTCTGTGTCGACGATTGGGAATCGGTCGGCCCCGGCGCGGGCGCTTACCGCGAGCGCTTCGGCGGGTTCATCGACCCCAGTAGCCTCATGGTCGACAAGCTCAAGTGCGACGAGGCTCTGCGTTGGTGGTGCTTTCCGCTCCCCGAGGACGCAAGCGGGATGAGCGAAGATCGAAACATCTTCAACCATTTGCGCACACGCCAGCGCGGGCGCGGCACAGGGCTGGCAACCAGCTTCTACGTGATGAACCCCGGCGACTGTAACCACTGGCTGCGGCTGTCCTGGATCGGGCAAAAGCTGGGACTCGAGCCGCCGGCGAGGCCCTCGACAGCTTGAGTGGCGTGTCGAGGCGCCGCCGGTCGGCCGCGGCTGGTTCGGATTATCCCAGGTGCCTCGGCCGCACGCCGGCGTCGGCCAGGATCCGGTAACCGCATTCGCGCGCAGCGTCACAGAACGAGAAGTCGGGGTTCAGATACCACGATCCGTCGTCCTGACGACGGATCCTGGGGTGAAACAACGGGATCAACGGACAGCCGGTGTGCTCGTTGCAAAGCGGTAACGCTAACCGCCGCGCGATGTCCATGTAGACGCGGTGGCGCACCAGAAAGAATCCACCCCCGTACAGCACCTCAATCAGTCCGCTGCTCCCCTCGCTCGGCGGCCCGGACGTCCCCGGTAGGGGGTGACAGTTGGGCTCCCGTCCACCGCCTCGCGCGAAGACGCCGCAGACGAGAGGAACTTTATGCGACCGTAGCTGAGTCACCGCGTCGGGGTCGAATTCGAGGTCAGGGTCGATCCACAGTGTCTCCTCGAACCCCAAGCCCAGCGCATCGGTGGCCATCCTCGCGCGCGCCTGGTCGAGCGCCGCTTGCCCCCCAAAGCGCCAAACTCGGTAACCGCGCTGCTCCAGCACCCGGAGACCCTCCGCACACTCCGGAGCAATCCGAGACCCATAGGGGACGAGCACGACACAACGCTTGGGATCGTCGGGACCGGCATTCGCCAATTCCGCGCGCCGAGGGTGAAGGGGCATCACCTCCGCGGCGGCCGACCGCACTCCTGGGAGCACGACCTGCCGATCGGACGCGATCCCTGCAAAGGTCAGGACCGCGCGTACGCCGTCTTCGGTGTTCAAGGCGGT
Source organism: Singulisphaera sp. (assembly GCA_027451445.1). Taxonomy (GTDB): domain Bacteria; phylum Planctomycetota; class Planctomycetia; order Isosphaerales; family Isosphaeraceae; genus DAIDJG01. Next base: position 30,178 of record DAIDJG010000497.1, on the reverse strand, counting down.
CGTCGGAAAGATCCGAACGTGTGCCGGAAAGGTCCGGGAGAGTTCGTTGGCGCGCACGTGATACTCGTCCCAGTAGCGCCGGATCCCGGCTTCACGACCGAGCGCGATGGGATACTGAGGGAAAATTCGCGTCCAGTACGGATCATGGTACCAGCCCTCGGGGGGCTCCTCCGCCCAGTGATCGGTCGGGATCGGATGGACCGTATCGCCCCATTTGCAGAAACTGGCGACCACTTCCTCGCGAGGCCGCTCGAGGCAGATAATGCGAATGCCCGGCTCCTCGGCGATTGCCTCCTCGACATGGGGCAGATAAAACAGGGCCACGTCCCCGATCAACTTTTGCGGCCGAGTCCTGCGGAGCCGCCGCAAGCGCTCGCGAATTCCCGGCTGCCCCGGCGCGCAGCGCCAGGGTAACAAGGGGCGGCCTTCGTGTGTGAAATGGGCGTTCGGCTGACGATTGAGTAGTTCAGCTAGAGCGTGGGTCCCACACCGCCCGGTACCCATGCCAAGGATCACGGATTGGCCGTTCTCGGCGGCAGACCTATCGTCATCACGATTCCCCATCACGTCTCGTCCATCCCTACGAGCCTCCACCCGACATTCTCCCCGCCGCTTGCGCCGAGTCCATTCGGCTCGACGAGCGGCGTCCCGGCCGAGAGGGTGGAAAGACAACGCTGTCTGTGGCAACTTAAAGCATGGTTGAAGCAGAGACGAAAATCAACCATCAACTCTCAGACAGAGTTTGACCATTCCTCGAGGCGGACAGCCTTATCGGCAGGCGGTCCTCAATCCAACACGAGCTGGAGAGTTGCTTTCATGATCCAGTCGTTTGAGACACTTCGGCGAACCATTGAGGCCAAGTTCGGCGAACGATCGGTCCTGGTGGTGGGCGACTTGATGCTCGACTCGTATTTATGGGGGGATGTCTCCCGGATTTCTCCCGAGGCGCCGGTGCCGGTGCTTCGTCTCTCTCGCCGCTCGGAAAACGTTGGCGGCGCGGGCAATGTGGGGTTGAATCTCGCTGGCCTCGGGATGAGGGTCGTCGTTTGCGGGTTCGTCGGGGCAGACGATGCCGGCAGGCGTCTTGGTCGCTTGATTGAGGAACGCGGCATCTCGTGCGCAGCCCTCGAGGCCGGCGACGGTCGGCCCACGACCATGAAGACGCGCGTCATCGGCGGTCATCAGCAGATGCTGCGGATTGACGAGGAAACGACGGTACCGTTGTCCGAGGCGGATGAAACGCGCATTCTCCAGACAGCCTCGAGCCTGCTGGCGGATGCTCCGTCGGTGCTGGTGATCTCCGACTACAACAAGGGGACCGTGACCTCCCGCGTGTGCCAGGCGCTGATCGCTCAAGCGCGACAGAGCGGAATACCCGTCTTGATCGATCCCAAGGGACGCGACTATCGCAAGTACGCCCACGCCACAGCCCTGACGCCGAATCGCCACGAGATCGAGCTGGCACTGGGTCGGGGTGGACTCGCCGAAGCGGACTTGCGACACGCGGCGCGGGGTCTCCTCGCCGAGTTGGGTTTGGACTTTCTGGTCGTGACCCAGGGGGAAAAGGGAGTCACTCTGATTGACGGCTCGGGTGATCGCGACTTCCCGGCGACCGCGCGAGAGGTGTTCGATGTCTCGGGTGCGGGAGACACCTTGATCGCCACGGTGGCCGCAGGACTGGCCGCCGGTTTGAGGCATGAGGACGCCTTGCGCCTTGCGAACCTGGCGGCAGGGGTCGTTGTCGGTAAGGTCGGGACAGCCCCGGTCCGGAACAACGAGTTGCTGGCGGCGACGCTCGTGGGTCCGCTCGCGGTCCAGTCGCAAAAAATCTGCGACGGTGCCGGGATTCAGCAACGAGTCGCCGAATGGCGAAACGCGGGGAAACGCGTGGTGTTCACGAACGGGTGCTTCGACCTCCTGCATGCCGGTCATGTTGCGCTGCTCGCCCAAGCTCGGAGCGAGGGGGATCGCCTCGTGGTCGGACTGAACACCGACCGGTCCGTCCGGTTGCTAAAAGGTAACAACCGCCCCGTAGTGGCCGAGACGAATCGTGCCCAGGTGCTCGCAGGATTGGCATGCGTCGACGCCGTGGTTCTGTTCGACGAGGAAACACCCTACCGACTCATTGAGACCGTGCGTCCCGACGTTTTGGTCAAGGGATCGGATTACAGCGAAACGCAGGTGGTCGGCGCTGAGCTCGTCCGCTCCTGGGGTGGGACCGTCGTGCTCGTCCCCCTCGTCGAGGGGCAAAGCACCACCAGCATCCTGGGGCGGGTCTCCCGAGAATAGTAGACTAAACTTTTAAATTTTTTTAACTATTATATGTATTATTCATATCAGTTGATTTGTCGGGCCGAACCCGGCACCTCTGTTCCGTGTCCTAAGGACGTGGGCCACAACGCCTGGATCATGCACGCCGAACACGGGAGCGGGACGTGACCGACGCAGAAATCGAACGGCTCGTACGGGCGTTCGAGGATGGCTCGTTGCCGAGGTCGGAATGGACCCACTCCCGGCACCTGATCGTGGCTCTCTGGTACATCATCCGCCACGGCCGGGACCGGGCGACCGTGCGAATTCGGGACGGTATCCAGCGGTACAACGAGCGCCTCGGTAACCCGACCGGCTATCATGAGACAATCACCCGCGCGTGGGTCGACGTGATCGGGTGCTTTCTGGGAGCACGAAATCAGGACGTCCCGGTTTCCGAGCTCGCCGGAGAGTTGCTCAGTGAGTGTGGCGACAAGGATTACCTGCTGCGGTACTACTCGAGGGAGCGACTGTTCTCGAACGAGGCCAGAGCCCGCTGGATACCGCCCGACCGGGGCGAGATCGCCTGACCGAGGGCGGGCGGGCGACGCGAGACAAGCGTGACAGAGCGACGCTTAGGACTCTTCGTTGCGCTTTTGCGTCCTTTCCTTCGTTGACGTATTCGCCTGTTGTAACTTGCGCGCTTCCTCCTCCCCCAAGATACGCGACCGGATGGCGAAATCGAGAATCACGGCGAGTTCTTGCCTGCTGTAGCGCTCGCACAAATGCGCCGCGGTGCGCCCCATTGACTCGAAGAGGGGGGTGATTCTTGCTTCGATCGCTTTCGCGTCGGGTTCGATGATGACGCGACGCCGATCGCTCGGGTCCCGAACTCTGTGCGCGAACCCCGCCTTCTCCAGGCGATCGATCACCCCGGTGATCGCGCCGGTCGTGAGTCCCGTGCGCCGGGCCAACTCGCCCGCCGTGATCGGCCCGCTCCGCGCCAGGATGCCGGCACACTTGTGGTCCGTAACGTTCATACCCAGACGATCCGCCACCGCCTGGTGAAACAGAATCGTGACCGTGGTCGTCTCGCGCATCTCCTCCAACAACAGCGCAATGAGCTCGGCCTTGCTGCGAACGTCGCTTGACACGATGAGGGGATCCGCTTAGAAACTGATTATCTTAGGGCCTAAGATAATCATCGAGTGAGAAAACCAGCCGTAAAGTCATTGTAACGGAGGTGAATCATGACAACCACAGTGGGAGCGGAGCCGCGGCCTCGGAAGGGTTACAAGGGACTGGGCATGGAGGGTGGAGTGGCGCGCTGGTATGCGAGGATCACGAGCAAGTCGCGCGATCGATTCCGCGAGGAGGCGCGTGCACTCGCGGCGGCGCTCGCCCACGGTGCCCGCATTCTCGAGGTGGCGCCCGGGCCGGGTTACCTCGCGATCGAGCTGGCCAAGCTGGGTGATTATGATGTGGTGGGGCTGGACATCCGCAGGACGTTCGTCGCCCTGGCCACCGAGAATGCATCGAAGGAGGGGGTTGCCGCGACGTTCCAGCAGGGCGACGCGGCGGCGCTCCCCTTCGAGCCTGACTCGTTCGACCTTGTGGTCTGCCGCGCCGCCTTCAAGAACTTTAGCGCTCCTGTCCTCGCGCTGATCGAGATGCACCGCGTGCTGAAGCCGGGCGGCAAGGCCATCATTCTCGACCTCCGGCGCGATGCAACGACCAACGACATCGCCGCCGAAGTCGCCCAAAGCCGGCTGAGCGGGTGGGACGCCCTGATCACCAGGTTGACTTTCAAGCACATGCTGCTCAAGCGCGCTCACTCGAAGGAGAGCTTCCGCCGGATGGTGACGCAATCACCTTTTCAGAGCTGTTCGTTTCGGGAAGAACGGATCGCGCTCGAGGTCACTCTGGACAAATGACCACGACAGCCGGGCCGGCAATCCAGGGCGGGCGGCAGACCCCGGGACATACTTCGAAACGACTTGATTTCCACTAAGAGTCTGTCCCACAAGTCCCGGGAGCGTGGAAATGGGGACTGGCGCCGGCCGAAGACGGGCGGCGCCAGTCCCCATTTCCACGCCCGCTCCGCCGGCAAAGGGGGACAGGCACCTCGAAGACTCGGAGCCAGTCCCCCTTTGCCAGCTCCGCTCCACTTCCGGGACAGACTCTAAGTTGGCGGAGCCGGGGTACGGTGCACGACTGCGACGTCCACGGCCGATCTTCGCTAATGGAACGGAGGTAAACGTCAGAAGCTCAAGGACGCACATTTTAGCTCGGGGAGCGTGTCCGTGGAACCGCACTCGGAAGCCCGCGAAGTACACATCCTGACGTCTGGTGCCTGGTGGTTGTCCCAATGTGCGCTGTGAATGCACCCTACGACTAGTTTTGATCGGGGAACGAGGTCGCGGTTTCGGCATTGGACGGGGATGCGTCGAGAACCGACGGCAAAGTGACATCCGCAGCAGGCTCAACCCACTTCCGCCGGTTCTTCTCGCGCTGCGCGGGGAGGAACCAAATCCCGGTGTTGGGCCTCCTCGCGAGGCAGCAACCACCTCTTCCCAGGATGCCGATCCGTGGAGTCGTCAAACCGAACCCGGCAGCCGCGTCGTGTCCCACGAAAGAGCCCAACTGGACACGCATCGCGAATGCGAAAACTCTTGCCGGGCGCCAAGTCCGGGAAATCTGCGCGGCTCACATAACATAAAAACATATTGATACTTACAGATTTAGAACTGATCAGCGACAACAACCTCACCGCCATTGATGCTCGCCAGCGACTGCCAGGGGACGGTTGCGATCGAGCTCTTGACGAACCGAACCGAGCCATCACCCAACAAGACATTGACTCCGCCCGGGTGGTAACTCTGGGCGGCGATTCGGCCCTGGAGGGGATTCCAGCCCTGATTGGTGTTGATGCAATTCAGAGGCATGCCGTTGTTCGGCGTCCGCGTATGATTATAGAAATTGCCCAGGTAATGAGAGAGATAAAACCAGTTGGATTGCGAGTAATAGCTCGTCTGATTATTGCAAGGCGCGTCGGTGAGCATCTGCGCCAGGTTGATGCTAATGAGGATCACGTCTCCCTTGTGGCCAGCGTTTTGACCGTCGCTCACGAGTTCCTCCGAGAATAAGGCGGTCTGGCTGAGGCCGTCGGTGATTTGGGCGAGTCGGGTGGTCGAGCGGTGGAAGAAGGCACCGTTGGGCGGGAGGTTCGCTGCATATTCAAACTGAGTTCCATACGGGCCCGAACCCGTGCACGCCACGTAGTTGTTGCCGGGATAGGGCGGCTGCGCTGGGGAGGCTGAGGGACAAATGTACGTTGAGATTCGAAGAGACCTGGCTGTGGCATTCGGGTCGTAGCCCGCAGGGAAGGGGCAGCCGGCTGGAACCGGAAAGGAGGGAATGGAGAAATTCCAGACGTTGTACATCAACGTCTGCTCCATTTGGGCCAGGACCAACTGGTGCGGCCAGGACGTGGCCCAGAAAAAACCCCCGCAAGGCGTGTCGATCGCACCGGCCGGCAATGTCCCCAGCGCGCCTTCATAATTGAGAAGCCCGAGACCAATCTGCTTGAGATTGTTGGTGCACTGCGACCGACGCGCCGCCTCTCGCGCCGCCTGAACCGCCGGGAGCAGAAGCGCGATCAGAACCCCAATGATGGCGATCACCACCAACAGTTCGATCAGTGTGAATCCGCGCATGCGGGTATGATTGAAACGCATAACCTGGAAATCCCCTTTGTGTACGGGGGAAGCGATGGAATTGTCAGGGATTGTGACCGCATGCTTGCCCCTCGTGCGCAGGCCGCTTCGGTTGGGGCGCGTCAACGCGTGGCCTTCTTCGGCCGCCCTTTGCTCATGCCCCCAGGCGCAATGTCGGGGCGGTTCCACGGCTCATCAGCCTTGCCGGGGTCGGCGGGAGACTCGCGCGAACACCCCGTGAGGAGAAGCGGAGCGAACAGCGCGCAAGAGACCAAGCGCGTTCCCAACAGGAGCGCACGCCTGCGTACGGGTTCCATGTCGCAATTCCTCCTCAATCTCGCGCGAGGGTACGCCCAACGGAAGCCGCCGCAGGATGGAGATTTCGGAGGGTCTCGACCAAGGTCGAGGAGAGGCTTCCCTCTCTGGCCCTGCGAGATCCGCGGGTCCGGCGTCGGCAGGTCATGCAGGCGACACCTCGTTGTGTCCGGGGCCCTCTGCGTGGGGGCCTTGCGAGTTCATGGACATTCTCTTTTCTGGTGCCGTGCTGCCGTATAGAATGGGTGCTTGCACCGTAAGAATCCCCCAATAGTAATACGTTGGCGTTTGATGCCGGTCTTAAAGATTCGATTGCCGTTCGTGCGAGTCGCGGAATGCCGGGGGGTCCGATGGCTGGGATCAAGGCAGGCTCGACGGATCCGGAACTGCTCAGGCGGGTCGGCGTATTAAGCGACGATTCCGCCTGGGGCGACTTCTTCAAGCGCTACGACCTGGTGGTCCGAGCCTGGTGCTCGAACTACGGTTTCGATTCCGAGACGGTGGACGAACTTCGTCAGCGCATCTGGGTGGAAATGACGCGGCGGATGCCGGTCTACCAGTACGATCCGGGTGGTTCGTTTCGTGGCTGGCTGAGGCGGCTTTGCCACCATCGTGCCGTCGACCTCTACCGAGAACGCCGCGACTCTCCGTTCCGTCCGCTGAACGAGGAAGATCTGGTGGCTCGGGACGGGCTCGCCTATCCGAGCGTCGACGACGTCGCTGATGACGGCGAGGGCGATCCTCAGCGGATGCTTTTGCTTCGTGAAGCGCGCGAGGCCCAGGAAGCGGTCCGGCGCAAGGTGAAACCGGTGCGGTGGGAAATCTTCTGGCGCGTGATCGTCGACGGCGAGGCGATCAAAGACACCGCGGCGGCGCTCGGACTCAAATACGCCACGGTGTATGCGGCCGCCCGGCACGTGGCCGCGCTCCTCAAAGCGGAAGGCCAACGGCGCCGGGCGCACCTTGGCCCGAACAAACCGCCTTGGCCCGAGACGGAGTGACGCCCAATGACCCCGGACTGCCCGAGCCGCGAGGAGCTCGCCCGGATCGGGGTCGGGACGAACCTTGATTCATGCCCTGATGACATGGCCCAGCACATCGATGGTTGCCCGGAGTGCCGCGAGTTTCTGGAATACTGGGCACAGGCGGGGCTGGACTCGGCGGTTTATCGCACGGCGGACCTGCCGCCCCGGGAGCAGCTTCCACGGATCAACGGCTTTATGATCGAGCGCGAGCTGGGCCGTGGCGCCATGGGCGTGGTGTACCAGGCGCGCCAGTTCACGCCCAACCGGCTCGTCGCGGTCAAGCTGCTGCCAGGGGGGCGTCGCGCCGGGCCTCGCGAACGCCGGCGCTGGCTGCGCGAAGCCGAAGCCGCATCAACCGTGCACCATCCGGGCGTCGTGACGCTCTTCGAGGTGCGGGAGACCGACACATACTTCCTGATCGTGCTCGAGTACATCGCCGGCGGGACCCTGGCGAGTCGCCTCTCAGCGCCCCTCGAGCCGCGACACTGCGCTCGGCTGCTGGAATCGATCGCAAGAGCGGTGCACCACATCCACGAGTGCGGGCAACTTCACCTGGACCTCAAGCCCTCCAACATTCTGCTCGACGGTGACGCCGAATCTGCGTGGGACTGCGCGACTCCCAAGGTTTCGGATTTTGGAATTGCGCGGCCGGTCGAGGCCAGCGACACCGACACGGCAGCCGCCGGCCCGGGCGGCACGCCAAGCTACATGGCCCCGGAGCAAATCACCAGGCCGCGCAGCGAAATGACCGCAGCGGCCGACATCCATGGCCTGGGCGCCACCCTGTATCACATGCTGACGGGGCGGCCGCCGCATCAAGGATCGACCGTCCTGGAGACGATCGACCTCGTTCAACGCCACGAGGCGATCCCGCCACGCCGGCTGAATCCCAGGATTCCGATCGACCTCGAGACCATCTGCCTGAAATGCCTCGAAAAGGACCCCTCACAGCGTTACGGCTCGGCGGCGCTGCTGGCGGATGACTTGTCCCGGTGGCAGGCCGGACGAACCATCCTTGCGCGGCCCACATCGCCTGTCGAGAAGGGTTGGCGCTGGTGCCGCCGCCGACCGTTGATCGCGACGCTGGCATTCACGCTCGCGCTGACATTGATGGGCAGCCTTGTCCTCATCACCACGCTCTGGCGGCGGGCCGAAGACCAGGTCCAAATGTCGAACGTCGTGGTGAGTGACCTGCTCGACGCGACCATCGGCGGAATGTCAAACCTTCCCAAAACATCAACACTCGATCATGTGACAGGAGATTTGGAAAAAGACCGGCAGCACCTGCTGGCGCTCAGCAAGAGCCAGCCACGTAACGCGAAGCTGCGGTTGCAGCTCGCCATCGTTGATGGCCGCCTCGGAGTGAGTCTCGCTCAAGGCCGACGACACGAGGAGGCGAAACGCATCCTGCTGGAATCGCAGGCGACCCTGGACGCATTGGCGCGCCAGTTTCCCGGCGACAAACGGATTCGCGATCTCCAGGCCCGGCACCTTCGCCTTCTGGCCGAGGAGTGCGAAAGCACGCAAGACCCGGAGGAAACCGCCAGGTATCTGCGCGAGGCGGTTGAGTTGGCGGAACTTCGAATACGTGAAGGGATGGACCTCCCTGCGGTCGGTCAACTTGTCGATAGCCAGCGCTCGCTGGCATGGTTCCGCTACAGGCAGGGCCGGCGCGAGGAGGCCACGGCATGGTTAGCCGCCAGCCGCCGTGTGCTCAATAACCTGCCACCAGGGCTCAAGTGGGAGGGCTTGCCGGCCGAGCGGCTGAAAATCGACATCGACCTCCTGATCTGCGCGGAGGTGCCGTCCAAGGCAAAAGAAGCGCCCACGCCGGATGGTGCGGACGGCGATCCGGGGTTAACGTCTCCGGCAGACGCGGCGCAGTCACCCGACGAGTGGGCCGGGAAGGCGATGGCGTCGCTGCGCCACGGCGATACCGCTCACGTGCCGGGCAATGTCCTGAATCTGGCCTATCACTTTGCCGAGCTCGCTGCGACGTTTCGTCGGCTCGACGACGCCGATCGTGCCGGCTCGATCAGCCATCGATTGCTCGCGCTCGCCAACCGATTGGTGGCTGAATACCCTGACGGGTCTTACTCCTACGTCGTGCAGAGCCTCGCCTACGTGCAGCTTTACAAGAACGCCTGGCAAGTCGATGACCTCGTCGCCGTCAAGGCCAACATGAGCCTGGCGCTCGCCGCCGCCGAGAGGGCATTAGTCCTCGATAACACCAGCGAACATGCCGACCAGTTGGCACATTCCCTTCGGCGTCGCCTCGCAGCGCTGAACGCCAAGGAATGAGCTTGCCCGCATCGACGCCGACCGGAACTCGCCGGCCGCGCGATCGCAACAGCGAAGCCCTCATGGTACGATAGGGCGTGTTGAAGAACGGCCGACACCGCGAGTCTCCAGCCGCGCCGTGGAGAATGATTATGAATTTATCCCTCACGAGCGACATGGAAAACTTTGTCAGAGAGAAAGTCCGGAGTGGCGAGTTCCCGACCGAGGCAGCGGTCGTCGAAGCTGCGCTCAGGCGCTTCAAGGAAAAGGAGGCGCCTTCGGTTGACGATTTCATTGACCACGAGTTCGTCAGCTTCTGCGCTCATGAGGGCGGCGACGTCCCAACCCTCGATGAAGTGCTCTGCGCCATGTCGACGATCCCCGGCTCGATGGCTCAGACGATTATTGAGGAAGAACGGGCGGATCGGTTCTGATGGCTCGCTACTTCTTTGACACGAGCGCATTGGTCAAGAATTACCATGCCGAGGCCGGAACTGCCGATGTCCAGCGGCTCTTGGCCGACACTTCGTCTGAGTTCTTGATCTCCCGCATCACAACGGTCGAGATGCTTTCAGGTTTCGCGGGCAAAGTCAGAACGGGAGTCCTCTCCAGCTCTGACTACACCATCCTGCGCCGACGGTTCTTTGCCGATGTGCGATTGCGACGCCTCAGGCCCTTCCGAATGCTGAGCGTCGATTACCAGAGTGCGGGAGATCTCATAAGCAAGCACGCAATGAGCCGAACTCTCCGGACGCTTGATGCCATCCAGCTCGCGGTCGCTCTCCGTATCCACCGGTTGCTTCCTCTCGACGCCTTCGTTTGTGCCGACCAAAGGCTCTGCGACGTGGCGATCCAGGAAGGATTGGCAGTGATCAAACCCTGAATCAAAGGTGCCAGGAGGAGACTGAGGTGCGTTCGTTGCAGAAAGGCGAACAGACCCGTAAAGCGACGTAGTCCGCGTAGACCGTCCCGACTTCAGGTTTGACGAGCATTTCTCTGCTTTCGAGCGTGCGCAGGCTGCGGCCGACGCCAAATCAGTCGGTAAGGGAGAGCTTACCTCGCAGCCCGCCAAACGCGCACGGGAACCGCTTCTCCAACTCCTTTTCAACCTCGGCACTCGCCGTCCCGTTCCGCGACCAGTCGACCACGGCCCAGCGCGGGAACTGAGGGGAGCGGGCCAAGGCCAGCAACCCGGCGTCGCCGATCTTGGCGTAGTGCAGACAGAGGTCGAGCAGGCGCGACCACGCGCCCGCCTCAGCCAGTGCGAGCGCGCCGGAATCGCCCACGTCGTTGAATGCCAGCCCAAGGTGCGCGAGCTGGGGTAGGAGCGCAGACCGGGCCAGGAGCGCCACCGCATCGGGGCCCAGGCGGCTCTCCCGGAGTCCGAGGCGGGTCAAGTTCGGAAGCGCCGACGTGGCAAATAGGACCTCCAGGCCCACCGGGCTAAAGCTCTCCTCGGTGTTAGAGATCATCAGTTCCTGAAGCTCCCCGAATGAAGCCGCGCAAGCGAGCGCCTCGAGCGCTGAGTCGCCGAGCGAGTTCCGGTCGAGGGAGAGAAAGCGCAGCTTCGCAAAGTACGGGGATGAGGCGAGGGCAACCACACCCCGGTCGCCGATGCCGGCCGCACCCAGGTCCAGGTCGTACACGCTCGCCATTTTGGGTGATCCTACAAGCACCCGAGCACCGTCCGAACCGATGTCGGGGTTAAAGCTGAGGTCGAGTTGCGCCAGCCCCGTCAGACCGGGCGAGCTTGCAATCGCTGCGCACGCGCCGGGGCCGAGCTCACTGTTGTCGAGCAGCAGTGTGTGGAGCAGCCCGCTGCCAGGAGCCGCCGCGAGGAGTCGCACGCTCTCGTCCTGAATCGGGTTCCAACCGATCTTCAGCTCCCGGAGCTGACCGAGTAGCCCGGACGAGGCCAGTGCACCGACACCCGCCGCGCCGATCTCGCACTGCTGGAGCCCAAGCCGCACGAGCTGCGACAGGTGGGGCGACGCCGACAGCAGCTCGAGCCCGCGGTCGCCGATCGGGGTCTCCTCGAAGTCGAGCGACTCCAACCGGGGCAAAACATCCGGACGGCTAAAGGCCGCCATCCCCTCACCGGACACGAGGTTCGTCCCGAGGTTAAGGGCTTTGAGCCCGGCCAGATGGAGCGACGTCAGGAGGCAGACCAGCCCTTCGTCGCCGATTCCGTTGTGGCTCAAGTTGAGGGCTGTCAGCGAACGCAACGTACTGACCCCGGCCAGGCGCCGCGCCAGGGTGTCACCAAAGGTCGGGTCGTCGGCGTCTTCCCCGTAACGGTCCCAGTTATTGCCCAGGCCCAGGCTCGTCAGGGCCGAGAAGACGCTCCCCTCGAGCACTTCGACGTCTTCGGCCTCGACGAAATTGGAATCGAACACGAGGTTCGTCAGCCTCGCGAGATGGGGCGACCCTGCCAGCGCCCGCAGGCCGGCGCCGCGCAGGAAATTAGCGCCGATGCCCAGTTTGCGCAGCGTTGACAGGAGGGGCGCGTCGGCAAGCCGTTCCGGATCGACGGCCGGTCCATCCCGGTACGATCCGTCGAGATCCAGCCGCCGCAACCAAGGCAGGACCGGGAGGTGTTCGACACCCGGCTCGCTCCCGAAATCGTTCACAATGATTCGATCGATCGGCGCTACGCGCGCGATGGCACCGGCCTCGCGTGCGAGGGTCGCGAAATCCGTCACCATGGCCGTGCCGATGAACCCGCGCCGAAAGGTCCCCCAGAGCACCCCGTCGAGACGAGGCAGTTCCTGGCGCCACGCCGCCTCATGGCGATCGAGCAAGCCTCGCACGCGCCGTTGGAGGTCGATCCGCCGAGGGTCCCACTCGGCGAGCGCCGCAAGTGCGCACTGGGTGCCAATCAGCTCCGCGCGCGGCTCGTCCCGCTCGGCCAGCCAGTCGGCGTACGCCAGCCGGGGGGCGTCGTCGTCGGGTGCTTCAAAGATCGAAGCGAGAAGGGCTTCGTTCGATTCAGCAGAGCTCATGAAACGTTGAATCTCCGATGTTCCGCTCAGTGGGAAAATACAGGCCGCGCACTACAATATATGATGCTTCAAAGGATAGGGCGGACCTACTTGTGTTAATGCATCGCGAGCGCGAAAGCTCTTGCCGGGCATCAATTTTGGGGAGTCTACATGACCTGCGTGGTGCAGTTCTCCGTTTGTTGATGGGGCGATCAGTCGGAGCGGCGGCGATTGAGAAAGATCTCGTAGCGCTCCAAGTCGTCGCGCTGGAAGTACTCGCCGTGGGTCAAGATGAGATCGCTCTCCTCACCAGCGTTGACGCGGGTGATCGACACGTTGTAGTGGCCAGGCGGCATGGATACGTGGAAGCGCTCATCGAACCCTTGAATTGAGAGTTTCCCATCGTCCAGATCCAACGTCGCGTCGAACACCGATTCTCGACGGTCCGTCGGTTGGGTGTCGAGCCATACATCGAGCCGGAGGGAGACGGGGGCGGTTGGCTTTGCGTAGAACTCAACCAGGTCTGGCGCAAGCTGTCGGCCGCCGCGGCGGAAGTCAGCGTCGCTAAACAGGCTCCAATCACGATCCAGGGCCTTGTCGCGGCCCAGTTGCAGAGGGGCCTCGGGGTTGACGACGAACTTCGCGATGGCCGAACCATTCGCACGACGGGATTGGTAGGCAAGCCACGCTGGAGGGACCTCAAACTCCGGGCGCGGCTTCTCAGCCAGTCGGAGCGAGAGCAGGACCTTATCGAAGGGCGTGACATCAAACGGCGCACCGGCATGCCGCGGCACGCCGAACACGAAGGCCCAACCCGAGCCATTATTGAACGAGACGACATAACGGACGCTGTCCGCACATGAAGGTCCCTTGGTGCCATACAGAAACCGGTGGACCACCGGCGAGCCACGGTCTTGCAAGACCTCCTCACGCGATCCCGGCAAGCGCCGCACCATTTGTCGCTCACTGCTCAACTGACCCTCGACTCGGCCACGTTCGATCGGAGTGAGCCACAGAATCCACTCGTCGGTGACCAGCTCAAGCATCTGCGACGACTGTTCCTCTATCCTCACCACGTCGGTCGGGACGATGACGCGCCGGAGATCAATGGTGGGACCCATCAGACCGGCTCCCGGTTTCCGAGGAAGGTGGCTCCTGAACATTAGCCCGGCACATACTAAAACGGTCGGGACGATCCATAAGGCCGAATCGGGAAACGGGCGTCCAAATCGGAAGCGGGGGAGGTTCATTCACGCTCCTTGTTCTCGACCTTCTTGATCTCGGAGAGAACCCAGTCGAAGGCTTCGAGGAACCTGGCAGCGCGGTCGGCCTCGCAGAGTAGGCCAAGGGCAAAAGACGGTCGCCTGGCCAGGCTTGTCTCGGAAATCACCAGCCCATCAATCGCCGTCAGACGGCCGGCGAGATGTCTCCGCTCCTCCAACGTTGAGAACGGCGGCCTCATATGCTGGAACTGAAGTTCCACCGTTCCGTAGGTCCAGACCGAGAACAGGAAGTTCTTCCCAAACCTGTTGTCGTACATCGGGAAGAATGACCCATCCTGCTTCCCCCGACCCCACCAGATGCGGAGCCTGTGTCCCCGCGCCCATTCCAGCAGCCTGCGTGCGACCGCCGCCTCTTGCTCGCCTCTCCTTTGACGGAGAGCGTTGAAGAACGAAGGCTCATCCCATTGCCTCGCCAAACCCCGGTCGGCGCTCTTCCTCTGGCGCGCCGTCTCGGTCTGCCCCAGTACTCGGGGAACGAGCGTCTGGAGGTTCTCGCCGACGAATTGCTTGACCTCGATCGCAAGGACCTCGGCCGGGTCCATCTGGCCGTTCAGGAACTCGACGACCCGCCGCAATTCGGACGGGATCTCGTCGGCAACGAAGATCAGCCGGACGCGCCCCGCCTGGAGGTTCGTCTTCACTCGCTGCCAGAACGTCGATGCATCCTGCCCGTCGCCGAGGAAACCCGAGAGTTCCGCCTCAGGATCGAGCCCGTCCCCCCGACACCGCCTCTCGAACTGGGCCTTGACCTCCTCGACGGGCCAGTAAGCGACCGCATTGGCGGCATAGTCCAGCATCTGACCAATGACTTCCCGCCGGATGCGCGTGTCGGAACTGCGCTTGACCTCCACGAGCGCCGGCACGGCATCTTGGTCGAGAAACAGATGGTCAAGCGACCAGCGTCCGGCACCGTCCTGCTCTCCAAGCACCGTCATCTCACGCGTGACGAGCAGCCATCGCCTCGGTTCCGCTGCATCGATCTGGTCCCCGGCAAGCAGATCGGGATGATCTGCCAGAAGCTTCTGCAAGAGGCCCTCCGAATCGTAGGGCGACTCCTCCATGGCGATCAGCTTGGAATCGCCGTTCCGCAGGTAGATTCGCCCCGCCATATTCTCTCCTATTCGAGATGATAGCCTTTACGCTGGATCACCGACACCTGCTCGCCGCGCGTGGCTGCTTCGACGGGCCTCGGAGCGGCGAGTGTAGCCCGTACAGGGATAACGAATGATGAGTTGAAGCGGAAACACTGGCCAGGAACTGAACATGCAGAAGTTCCATGCTTAGTGCTTGGCTTTTATCTCCGCCTCAAGGGTCTCATGCAAACTGTTGCTGAACGCAATTAACGCGCTGCCAGCCCCTCAGTTGTTCATCCGCGGCCAAGCATTGGTGGATATTACTCCCCGACATCGCCCGCCGGTTGAACCGGTTCCAGAGTCCCCAGCCGCTCAAATGCCGCTTTGTCTCTAATATCCCTTGATTTATATATTGTGCAAAAATTTCTGGCATCTCGATGTTGGATGTCGCCGGGGTGAAGGTCGCGCCAGGCCGCAAATCTGTGAACCCGGCGAAATCCGGATCTCCTGTCTGCGTCAAATCTCCGAGCGAATATAAGAAGATCATGCGGGGCAGGTACACGGCGAGAACATTGGGAAGATTCTCCTCAGCAGGGTGAGGTCGCGAGTGAAACCCCATGGTCAGGAAACGATTGACGCCGGGACGCAAGCCGCATGTCATCGTGAGCGGGCGATACACATACGGATAGACAAAAAGCTGGGTGCCCAGCCGGCTTGTGTCCCGGAGAGCAGCTCGGCCGACGTCTCGAAAGAGTTCATTCAGCGTCGTGTTGATGCGGTGCGGGGATACCCTCAGATTATGCATCGCATACCGATAGCAAAGCGATAGAATAAACTTGATCGAAGAATCAAGTCCCCATTCGTTGGTTGCGGCCATCGGATCGGGGAACACGTCTTGACTGAACCGGGTTTCCCAAGTTCCGATGACGTGGTTGTCGCAATCCCGGCAGAAGTATGGCCCGTAAATCTGCTTCTGAGCGAACTTCTCCGCCCAAGAGTAGTAGATCGCTCCTTGGATTGATTGGGTCTTCAAATAGCGGATGACAAAATCCGACACGACGTGACACTTCTTGAATGTTGGCTGAATCTCGCACAAATGGCATACAGACATATTCACGTCTCCGGATTTCGAAGAACCTCCATCCCGATTGAAATGATCGAAGGAGAACTACGGGACAGGCAACGCGATCCAATTGGATGAGTGTATGCGTAGCTTGCCGCTGCCGCACGTGATGCACGTCCTTGCCTTGCTTTTCTTGTCGAGGTTCGACTGACTGGCGCCGACTCAGCGCGGCGGCCCCACGCGACTAACGAGTCACAGGGCGCGCCGACACAGGGGCGCACCGGCGAGCGAGTCGATAAAGTCCTCGTGATCAGATGTAAGGGGCATAACTTGCGGGATATTCCCGGAGAGGTCGATTACCACAGTTCCGGCACAACAGGTGTTAGTTGGCTTTCCGCTGGCTACATGAGGGGTCAGGTGTGCGCCAGCCGTAGCCGGCACCCTAGCCGAGCAATGCGCCGAGAGTTGAGTGCAGACGATACGAACCCCCGGCGAATTGCGTCGGATGACGTCAACGACTTGCGGAATGGGCAGTTCGTACTGTGTCCGATGAATGGAAAAGATGACGGTCTCCGGCCTGACCGCCTTCATCATCTCGACCGCGAACGTGACGGGGTCATCCTTGCCGGGATTACCGCCGTGATGGGGGAACACCAGCAATTTGGCCCCCGGATCTATCTTCTCCTCCTTCCATGCCTCTAGGCAGCCGCTCTCTACGTCGCCAGCCATCAAGACCATGGGGCCGGCTTTGGTGGTGAGCCTGATCACCGCGCTCATTGAATTGGACGTGAGGGTTTCATCATCGTCATCTTTGCCACCGGGGGCGCTGGCCGCCATCTCGGGCATCGGGTAGAGCACCTCGACATGAACGTCGCCGCGATCCAACCGACCCGTTTGGGTTATAGTCAGTTGCGGGTCGCCAACGGTGCCGTCCTTCCGGCGCGCGGTCTTGATGGCTTTGCGAAACAGCTTCCAGACGCGGGTCTGCTTGCTAGCGTCCGAGTTGTAGCAGACCGTGCCGACCTTGATCTCCTCATCGAGCAGGAGATCTGGCGCGTTCTTAACATGGTCGACGTCGGCATGTGATATCATCAAACAATCCACATATTTAATATTCATCTCTCTGAGGAAATCGAGCAGCACTCCGCCCCTTCCCGTGTCAATGACAATCGCGCCACCTTTGTCGAGTAGCACTGCGGCATTGCCGTGCCCGACATCAAGGACCACGAGACTAGGCCGGTTCATTCTCCAAGTCCTCATCCGGGGTGAGTTCAAAGTTGTCAAAGTAGAGGTCGTCGATCTTCTCAGCCTCTGTGTTCACGCTAGCGATCAGGATCGAGCCCTTCTTCAGCGCGGGGCGAATGTCTGCGGGAATTGAATCCTTCGGGAGAGACACCGCTTCGTGCTCACGCCATCGTGGGATGAAAACCGTATAGGTCTCCCCGTTAACCGGGTTTGCGACCTCATCGATAACTACGAACGCTCGCCGTGGCCGACGAGCCACTGGGATCTCCTTATGAATCACCTCCTTCTCCCATGCTTCAATTCCAGCCTGGATGATCCGCGGCCGCATTTCACTTCCCCTAATGAGAACGGGCACCCGCTTCCGATGCTTCCGAATTGAGTATTTAAGATCGCTGTCAACGTAATCCGTGACTAGTATCGCAGGTATCATTGACCCATAAAGATAAGCGACGGCCTCGACGCCCTGAAATCCAGCGTAATTGCCCTCACTCAGCTTGTGATCGCAAATAAGAGCGGATGCGCCGGAATCGCCGATCGCGCAAATCAAGTCGTCCACATTCGCGTAACGGCCCATCAACGGCACGGCATCAAACCCTGCCAACTCGACTAGATTGCTCTTCTGGGCACGATACTCTGGGCTGTCGTCCGCGACCGCGACACGACGCCTCGGCATGGCAAGCGCAGCAGACATGATCAGCCCCCCGATCGGACAGGCAGGTGGACGAGGAATTCGGCGCCACCAAGTTCGCCATGCGGCACGGCCGTCACGCGTCCTCCCAACTCGGTTACAACGTCCTTTACGATCGTCAGACCCAGACCAGTCCCTTCCTCCGTCGTTGTTTTGCCTGGCAGCCAGATGTCCTGGACATTTAGGCCGGTAATGCCCGGGCCATTATCCAGCACCGAAAGCTGAATGAACTCCCGCTCCTTGCCGGCTCGCTCCTGGACATTTCGGGTCCGCACAACGATCATCCGATCTCCCGGCGGGTTCCTCTCAAACGATTTTAGTGAATTTATGAACAAATTTGTTAATATAGACTCCATCGCTGCCCTGCTGGCGAGCACCTCGTCGTGCTCGGCCTGAAGATCGATGTCCACCCTAGCCTCGCGCAGCGCACTGTATGGCTCCAGCAGGGCGACGATATCCCTCACCGACCCGTTGACGCAGACGGCCCCGCGCCGGCGTTTCTCGTGCTGTAGCAGCCCGAGCGTCACTCTCGCAAACGACAACAGCGAATCGGCGTTCCGCCGGATGCCCCCCGCTAGCTCAGCCAGTAGTTGCCGCTTGAATAGCCAGTCATCGGCGATAGCCTCCTCTAGAGTGCCTGCTGAACTAGACATGTGGACGAGTGGGTTCTTCGACTGATGCGCAAACGCCGCTGCCGTCGTGCCGACCGTTCCGAGCGTGCGGTAGAGCTGCAAATCCTCTCGGAGCGTGTTTGTCTCGCGTTGCTTGGCTTTCTCGTATTCGTCGATCGCCCGCATTACCGATTCCTTGGCTTCTTGCGGAACCGATTCGACAACAGCCTTTAGCTTTTTTTCCGCCCTGCGGACGGTATTCTCCGTCCGCTCCTTCTGTCCCGTCCTCTGCTGCTCGCGTCTACGCAGCATCATGTCGGCAAAACACTCGAGGACATCCGTGGCGAAACGGCGGATCTCAAGGAACGCGGTGTTTTCAATAAAGCCAATTCGGTCCGTCTTCGGCTGTAAGACACCCGACTCATCCAACACGGCAACTCGGCCGATGGAGTTGTTTGTCGAAGGACGAACCTCGGGGGAACGAACTCGCCGCAGGTTCATGTCCAACCAGTCGAAGTCGCTGTACGGTGAAACGCGCATCCCGCGGTGGTAGAGGTGGACCCCACCGAACTCCCCCAGCCACTCCCTGATCTCAGACAGGGTAATGGATCGCGGCGAAAAGTTCCGTCCAGAAAGGACGAACCACCATAAGTCGAAAACCGCGGCCGGCGCCCTGTAGGGAGGATTGTTTGCCTTGTCCGAGATATCCGCGTGCGTTGCCTCAAAGATCACATCTCGCGAATAACTGCGCACCACGGCGCTTGCGCGGCCTTTACTGTCGAGTTCGGCGCGCAGGTAGAAGTCCGCCTCCTCGCGGTACCCGCGAGCGACAAGCTCCTCGAGCTCCCTGAATTCTTTCACTCTGAGAGTTGGCTTGAAAGCGGTGGCGGCATCAGGCGCGTCGTCATCCCGGAATGGATCGGATAGCAGAACGAGTGCCTTGGCGAGTCGCTTTATGTCGGGCTTGCTGAGCCTGTTGCGGAGTTGGCTAATCTCGACGATGGTTCCATTTGGAATGTCGCCATCGCGGTTGGATGTCCGGATTTCAAGCGGCACCTCATCCACGAGGGATGCCCGGTCGAACAGCGACCAGTCGATGTCGAGCGTGTGCTCCAACGTGGGATCGCTAGCCGGTCGGCTGGTCAGCCTCGCCGTGTGGCCCATTCGCAGTGCCGCCAGCCGGCCGATGCCCTTATTCCCCACCGGGAATCGCTTGAGCTTGGTCCGCCTGACCGTCGTCTTCTCCGATTTGCCGAGCACGAGCCAACCGTTGCGGATGGCGTCAATCGTCATGCCACTGCCGTCATCGGCGACCCGAATCGTCCCGCCACCGTGGTGCGTGTTGATCAGCTCGACCACGCAGACTGTTGCGTCCGCGTCATACGCGTTGCGGATAAGCTCCAAGATCCCTTGATCGGCATGGGGGTTCAGTTCTTCACCGAGCCGGCGCAGCATCTCCGTTGAGAAGTGGAGGTACTCGATTGGCATACCCCCCTCCTTCCAAACTTCGGAGATGCTCCAGTCCCTACAACGCAAGGAACTGCTGCCGTTTAGGCCGTTGATCGCCCCAAACAGAGCTTGCCCTTCGGGTTTCTCCGATTGTACCCGAAGCCCCTGGTTCTGTCGAACCGTGGGCAACATCCCGCCGATCCTATCAAGCTCATCCCAATTCGGCGAAATGCCGATGTCAACAAAACCCTAAATTCGCGCCGTTCGGCAACTTGTCGAACCTAGCGACCTAAATTGAACTATGGACTTGCGTCCGAAATGAGTTACGGATTGACCCAATCTCATTTACCCAAACCACGCATTGATACCAAAATCTGCTCATTAGCGGCAATCGGACGCCGGCATCATTGCCTCACTTCGCGCTCGGGAGCGAAAGGGCGCATTTGTACAGAATTTGCCTGCTTGTTAATCTACCGGGGTTGCAGGATGACAAGACCCCGGAACGAGCCCATGCAGGCTGCAAGGACGAGCCCATGCAGGCTGCAAGACCGTCGAAACTCATCGATCTGATGACCTTTGCGAACACGCTCCAGAGGCGGCACGAGGCAGTCACCACGGTCGATTCGCGAAAAGAACGCGGGCAGGTTTTCACACCCGCCGGCATTTGCCGATACATGGCGTCCTTATTCACGCGCATTCCCGAACAGGTGCGCCTGCTCGATCCGGGAGCGGGTGTGGGCTCACTGGCGGCGGCGTTCTGCGAACGGCTGCTCGCACTGCCGTCTTCTCACGGCCTGGATATCACGCTCTACGAGAGCGACCCCAAACTGTTGCCGCTTCTCGAGGAGAACATGCGGCATTGCCGGTCGGCTTTTGCCGAGGCGGGTCGCGACTTCGATTTCAGGATCCGCGACGAAGACTTTATCCTGAACGCCGGCGGCCGCCGACCGCAGCGCATGCTGTTCGACGACGGCGATGCCGGGGAAGAATTCGACGCGGTGATCATGAATCCGCCCTACTTCAAGACGGGGGCGGATTCGGCTCACGCCCTGGCCATGGGCGACGTGTTCCAGGGCCAGTCGAACATCTACATGATGTTCATGGCCAGGGCGGCGGAGTTGTTACGGCCGAACGGGGAGATGGTGGCCATCACGCCGCGCAGCTTCTGCAATGGCCTCTACTTCAAGAACTTCCGGCGCTGGTTTTTCTCACATATGGCCCTGCGCCATGTTCACCTTTTCGAGTGCCGACGCAGCACGTTTGAAGACATCCTGCAGGAGAGCCTCATCACGCTCACGCAACGTCCGGGTGTGGCCGGTCCCTCGATCCGCATCACCAGCAGCCCGGGCAGGGAGATTCCTGAGCGACTTGACGCACTCGCCCTGCCGGTAACGACCGTGCTCGACAATTCCGCGGGTGACATGGTTCTCCGGATCCCCGTCTCGGAGGAGGACCGTTCGATCCTGGAGGCGGTGGAAGCGTGGCCGCACCGGTTCGCTGACCTGGGGCTTTGCATTTCGACTGGGCCGGTCGTGCTGTTTCGAGCGCGAGAACTCCTGCTCGCAGCACCCGATTCTGACGAATGGGCTCCGCTCCTGGAGCCGCACAACATCAAGGCCTTTCAGACGACCTGGCCCCTCGAAAAACGAGCCAAACCCACGGCGTTCCGGGTCTGCCGCGAATCGTTGAAACATCTGGTACCCTCGCGAAACTACGTCTTGCTGCGACGGTTCAGCGCAAAGGAAGAGCGGCGCCGGCTCACGGCGAGCTGGTTCCTGCAAGCGGATGGCGAGCAGAACTATCTCGCACTCGAGAACCACCTCAACTACGTCTATCACGCCGAACGCGAGCTCACGGTCGATGAAGTGTATGGATTGACCGCTCTTTTCAACTCAGCGTTGTTGGATCGATACTTCCGCATCATCAGCGGCAACACCCAGGTGAACGCCACGGAAATCCGGACGATTCCCTTCCCGAACCTTGAGCAAGTTGCGGCCATCGGCCGGCGAGTCCGGGGACTCGGAGAGTTCCGGCCGGACACGCTCGAACGGCTGGTGCTGGATGAGTTGGGAATCAACGGTCTGGTCGCGGACGATCTCGCGGATCGCTGTCGCGAGCAAGGTCAACGAGGCGGTCACGATCCTGACGACCTTGGGTTTGCCACGCGGCCAGCAGAACGAGCGGTCCGTGTTGACCCTGCTCGCACTCCAAGCTGGCTCCAGAGGCGTGTGCGTGATTACGATAATCGACGCGTTCTGGATCGATGAGGAAGGAGGACGGGCATCTTGCCGGTCTGTTGGTAAGTTAGACGGAGAGCTCGACGGGCCGCTCTCAACCAAGCCTTCCAAGGGCAGCTTTCATGACCTCGCGGCGGGGACAATGGCGTCCCACTTTCATCAGGAAGCAGGAAGATGCCCTGAAGACGGGTACACGGGTCCTCAGGGTGCAGACGGATCAAGGCTCAGCGTTCCTTAAAGCGATGGGGAACCCCGAAGGTCCTCACGTCCTGGTTTGTGAGCTCATCGGCACTCGGCTGGCCGAATGGTTCGGACTCCCTACCTTCGACTTCGGAACGATCCGGGTCGTCGCCGAGTATGGGCTCAAATTCTTCGAAGACGGCGAAGTCGAACCCGGACCGGCGTTCATTACGAAGTTCGATCCAGGGGATGTTTGGGGCGGTATAGATCGTCAGCTCAAGCAACTGGCAAATCCGGGTGATATCAGCCGACTGGTTGTGTTCGACACCTGGGTCCTCAACTGTGACCGGCATTCACCTGATGGTCAAAGGATCAACCGAAACAATGTTTATCTGAGTGAGGACGCACCGCCCGGTTATCTCCTCCTCCGTGCCATGGACCACTCACACTGCTTCACTTGCGGCAAGCCTTTAAGCCCCAAGCTCGCCAACATCGGTTGTGTGAAGGACGAGCGGATCTATGGGTTGTTCCCGGAGTTCCTGCCCTGGTTGAGCCGCGACGTCGTTGCCCAGTCCGTCGAGAAGCTTCGGTCATTCACGAAGCACGACGCAGAGGCGCTGACGCAAGGGATTCCGGTGGAGTGGGATATGGACGCTCTAACCCACGAAGCGCTCATTCAGCTTCTCGTCTCTAGAGCCGCCTTCCTGGCATCTTCTATAATGGATAAGCTTTGCCCAGTTGACGGGCCGGCCGGTCTCACGGACGAGGCGGAGTCCAACCTATGAAACCGACAAAGGGCTACTACTCCCTGATTCAGTTCTGTCCCGACCAGGCCCGCCTTGAGGCGGCGAACGTTGGCGTCGTTCTGTTCTGCCCAGAGCTGAACGCCCTGGAAGTTCGCATTGCCGGGGATAATTCCCGAATCCAACGGTTTTTCGGCAAGCGGGCCTTCGACTGGTCACGAGTCAACTCGTACAAGCAGGGCATCAAGGAACGGCTTGAGATCGAAGGAAAGGACTTCCGAAACGTGGAAGACCTGAAGGCCTTCGGACAACGTCGCGGCAACAGTCTCCAACTCACGATCCCTCGCCCGTTCACGGTCCGAGACCCTCATAAGGACATTGAGGAACTCTTTGACGAAGTCGTCGGAGAGCGCAAGCAGACACCAGCCGTCAAAGGTTTCCGGAAACGCATCACGGATCAGCTACTCAAGGCGAAGCTCGGTCCCAAGCTGAAGCAGGACATTGCGATCGAGGTCCCCAGCCTCCGGCGGGAGATCGAATTCCCGTTTGGTTACATGAACGGTCGTTTCAACCTGATTCAGCCTGTGAGCTTCCAGGCGAGCAACCCGGATCAGGTGAGGAGAACCGCCAGTTCCCATGCGATCGAGGGTCTTGCGCTCTACGAGCATCCTCACAAAACGTTCGGGGCACTCGAACTGGTCGTCGTGGGGCAGTTTCGGACCAATGAGAACGAGGTCCGAGAAGACGTGAGGCGGATTCTCCAACAAGGGCGAGTCAAGCTCTACGCAACCAACGAGGTGGACGAGCTCATCACGGAGATTCGAGTTCACGGCAGGGAACTTGACACGGTCGGAGTCTGACCTGGCGAGTACCTTTCAGGAAACGAGACGGGGCACGTCGACCGAGCGCGATTTCCTTCATGCGACCGGTTGGCGTCATCGACCATAGCGCTTTGCTCTGATCCCCCGGTTCGGAGCGTCTACGCGGCCACCCCACTCCACCGGAGGATTTCGGTTCCCAGCATGGTGAGCCCAACACCCGCCGTCGCGCAAGAGAACCAGATCCAGAGGTCGTCCCAACGCGTGAGCAGATAGTAACCCGCGTAGAGCGGAACGAAGAGGTAGAGCATGCCGTAGAGAAAGTCTTCGGAGAACGCCCCGAACGCGCCGGCGCCATATCCGACCAGGATCATCAAGCAGCCGATGATGATCAGCGCACTCCCCGCGATGATGGTTCCGCGAGGAGCGAAGAGAGCGATCGCAACCAGCACGAGCACGGCACCGATTGCCGCACCGAGGAGCCATCGCCGCCAGGGGAATTCCACCTGCCGCTTGCGAGCGGATTTGGCTCTCGACGGCCGGCCGGCGTCCTTGGACTTACGCGGCGGACGAGAGACGGTGGTCTCTTCCCCCCTCGATGAGACGAATGTCGACTGCGGGTCGCTACTCGCCGCGACGGACCTGGCGGCTGGCTGCTCGGGTTCCTTGAGCGAGTAGCCCTCGGTGTCCGTCTCGGTGGCGTGAGGAATGACGAAGCGCTCCCCGCAATGCTTGCAGCGCGCCCGCCGACCGGCGGACGCGGCGTTCACAGCGCCCACTGCGCCGCACGACGGACAGGAAAAGCGAATCGTCATTTCTGGGGCGTCCTTACGGGATCGTCGGCGAGTCCGGAGTGTCGACAGAGGGGAATCGCCGGTTCGCTCTCAATATTGGCTCTTCCTCGATCGGCGAAGGGGATCGTCGATTCTGCAGAACGCGACTCGGGTGCGTGACCACTTCCCCTCGCAAAAATCCGTGGGCTCGCCGATTTTTCTTGCGAATATTCGACGCCGACGGACGTATATCAAGTATCGAACGTTCAGGTAACCCTTCTTCGCACCGCGAGGCCGAGCGCCACGCGGCCACCCGTCGGTCAGAAAAAAGTACGCGAGGGTCGGTGCATCGTGTGGCCAGCAAGTTTCATCACGGCCAGTTCATCCACGTGGGTCCAGCGCACGACGCATGGGGCGGGCCCGCCAACGTGCGCGAGGGAAACTACGGTTCGCGCGCCACACAGAGCAAACCGCTTAATGAAACCAGACACGCCGGGATTCGCCGCTCAGATGATGGGACCGCGCGCGATCGTTGACCGGTCTTCACGTAGGTTACAACTGTCGTCGACAATGTTGTGTCGGCGATTCGGTAATTCGGAACCCATTGGGAATTCAGGGTCTGCAGTTCCGAATAACGGGATTCGGAACCACGGGCAGTCCGCCAGAATGCCCAGGCCTCCCATTTTCCGCACAGGGAGGCACAGCCCAATCGCCGATGTGCAGCCGTCGGCGATGGTGGCTCAAAAAGGCGGGAATGCCGCGATGAACGCCCCCAGGGGGGTATATCTCGGATATTTCGTGAATTTCGGAGGCGTTTTCCGAACTGAGGCTCAGAAGATTGGGGCGAATACGCAGACTACGCGACCGAATTTGGCCCAGGACGCGGACCCGTCCATGTCGACGGCACCATCACGGAAATCGCGCATCATTTGGCGATCCCTTACGAAACCTCCTCTTTTCTCGGTGCCTCAACATCGTAACCTGTCGAGATTACTCAGAATCCCAAGTGGGTGCGAGGCGTCGAGGGCGGCAGCGTTCGCACGCCCTCGCCCCGGGCTAGCGCGGTTTGACAGCGCGGGCGTACTGGATGGGGAGGAGGGATGCGGCGCGGTCGTCGCCCAGTTGGAGGGCGGCGTGGTAGGGCCAGTAGGGGTCGCGGAGCATCTCGCGGGCGAGCATGACGAGGTCGGTATGTTGGTCGCGCACGGCGTCTTCGGCCTGGTGGGGATCGGTGATCAGCCAGCCGACGGCGATCGGGACGCCGGCTTCACGGCGGATCCGACCGGCGACGGGGATCATGAAACCGGGGCCCCAGGGGACGTGGGAGATGTCGGGGGTGACGAACCCCTGGCTCACGTCGAGGAGGTCGAGGCCGGCTTCCTTCAGCAGACGCACCAGGGCGATGGATTCGTCGACGGTCACGCCGCCATCGATCCAGTCGGTCACGGAGAGGCGGACGGTCAGGGGCAGGCGCTCGGGCCAGACGCGGCGGACGGCGGTGAAGGTCTCGAGGAGGAAGCGGATGCGGTTCTCGAAGGGGCCGCCGTAGTGGTCGGTCCGTTGGTTGGCGAGCGGCGAGTAGAACTCGTGGGCGAGGTAGCCGTGGGCGTAGTGGAGCTCCAGCCACTCGAAGCCCGCCGCCAGGGCGCGCTGGGCCGCGGCGACGAAGGCGGACTGGATGCGCGCGATGTCGTCGAGGGTCATCGCGTGGGGGACCTTCGGGAGGTTGTCGCCGAAGGGGATGGCGGAGGGGGCGATGGTGTCCCAGCCGCCCTGGGTCGCGTCCAGGTGGGCGCCGCCGTCCCAGGGGCGCTGGGAGCTCGCCTTGCGGCCGGCGTGGGCGAGCTGGATGCCGGGGACGGCCCCCTGGTCCTTGACGAAGCGGGCGATCCGGGCGAACGGGGGCACGTGGTCGTCGAGGTAGATGCCGCTGTCCCAGGGACTGATCCGGCCTTCGGGCGTGACGGCCGAGGCCTCCACCATCACCAGGGCCGCACCACCGACGGCTCGGGAACCGAGATGGACGAGGTGCCAGTCGGTCGGGAAGCCGTTGTCCGACGAATACTGGCACATCGGCGAAACGGCAATGCGGTTCCGCAGGGTGATCTCTTTCACGCGAAACGGCTCGAACAGGCTGGCCATAGGGCTCGTCCTCGGGTTTTCTGCAAGGCGGGTCAACCGCCCTTCTCCTGGACCAGAATCATAGGGGGGCGCTTACGGCTGGCCAAGTCCGGCGCCGAGCGGGGTTGGGCTGACTCGCGCGCGAAAGGTCGGCTCAGACTCATTCGCGCGCGCTCAGCGGAGCAAGCGGAAAATCGGCTCGAGCATATTCGAAAGGGCGTCGGAGAGGTCGGGGAACTGGGCGATCGCGATGCCCAGGAGGGGAAGAATGTTCGTCAGGATCGTGGTCCAGAACGTGCGGTCGAACGTGATCTGGTTGGGCACCGTGCGCGACACTCGGCTGAGGAACTCGTCGCGATCGAGCTGAATGTACACATAGACGAGCGAAAACACGACGATAAGGGCGACGGTCCCCACGAGGACCATCAGGAGCCGGGCGGGCTGGAAGGGGTACGAGGCGACCGTCAGGAGGAGCAGCAAGGGGCCGACGGTGAGGAAGCGGGCCAGGTTCCGGAGATGAATGGTGAACTGGCTCACATAGTTGACGATCTCCAGGGCGACCAGCTCTTCGGCCAGTTTCAGCCAATCCGGCGAGGGCGGGCTGGGCGCACTGGTGTTTGTCGAGGCGGCACGCGGGTCAGGATAGCCCTCGAGCAGCGGGGTGGAACGCCACGACGAGATCAGGATCCTGAGGCAGGCGGCCGACGCCGCGATCAGGCCGGTGCGGGTTTCGCCCTGAGCGAGGTCGCCGAACTCGCCCCGGTTCGCGATCTCCTGGTGATAGAGCGCGAGGATGTCTTCGGCGGCTTCCGGGCCGGGGCTGGCGGGAGTCCGCTTGACGTCGCGCGTGATCTGATCGACGAGGGCCATCGCGGCAGCGGGAGGCGATCCGTGACGGGCCGAGCAGATACTGGCGCGGATTGTGCGCAAGGCAGGGTCGAAGTGCCGCGCGACTTGTGCCCACTGCTGAACGGAGAACGTCAGGTTCGAAAGTCGGGGCTCGAATTCGTCAAGGTAACGGCCGTAGAGCTGCGAGAAGCTCAAGGGGAGCCGGTCATACGCTTGCAAGATGGGGAGCAAGGCGATTTCGCGAAACAGCTTCTGCAGGTTGGCCCAGACCATGACGAAGCGGGCGAACGTCGAGAGGATTGCGAGCGCGAAGGAGAAGAAAAACGCCAGCATGATTCCGCTGTAAGCCAGCCCGTCAATGGTGGGGATGAATTTCTGGATCAGCCGGAGAGCGGCGAAGCAAACGACGAAGCCACCGAGAAGGAATGTCGTGTGGGCTCCGAAGACGGGATGCCAGTTTTCGAGGATCAGGTTGATTTTTTGGGCGCGGCGACGGATGCGGTAGAGCACGGAGCCGACCTCGCCGAGGTCGCTCCAGATGACTCGGATCGGGCGGTTTGCGGCTTCCGGCAGCGTGCCGAATGGGCCGTCGGCCTGGAGGCGATCGATCAGGTATATCCGCTTGAGCTGGCACTGGAACCAGAAGAGGCTGATGAGACCGAGGCAGAGGGCCGGGGTGAGGCTCGAGACGCCGTCGCTCAGGTGGAGGGTTCGTTCGAAGTCGACCAGATCGGTAACGCTCCCCCGAAGCGTCTCCGCGACGGTCTGTTCGCTGAACCACCTGCGCAAGACCGGCACGAGCAAGAGGCCCATCACCATTGGTGTGAGGATGAGCGGCAACGTCCAGGAGATCCGTTCCTGAAGCGATTCGGGTCGCAAATGGACGGGGGCGGGGGGTTGCTGGAAACGGACCATGGCTTGCGCCCACGCGAACAGGCCGATGCAGATCACGGTCACTCCGGCGATGATTGGCGTCAGGAGGATGAAGGTCCAGTTGAGGTAATCGTCGGGCGACGCGAGGTGAGTCACGAGGGCCAGCGACCAGGCCGATCGGAAGGGCGGGATCAGGCAGGGCAAGGCGATGTAAAAGTAGAGAACGGCCATCGTCAGCCATCCCAGGCCGAGGTAGAGCTCCTGCCTGGTCGAACCGGCGCGAGTGGGTCGAAGAAGTTCCACCAGCAGGCGGAACCCTTTTTCCGTTTGCCTGGGCACCTGCCGCCCATCGATCCGCTCGAGGCGCTCGCGGAGCAACCGAGCGTTGGCCGTGAGGATGAGCCAGACCAACACGCTGAACATCACGAACGCCGAGCCCCAACTCCAGGTGTAGCGAGGCAGGAGCCTGAGGATTCGGTACGACTTGTCGACGGGCCGAACGTTGGAGGCAACGACTGGCTTGGGCCGGGGCACGTGCCGAACGGGGACCACGTATTGTTTGTAGCGCTTGATGTCGCACGGCTCGCGAGGGACGACGTATTCCGCGGGCCAGATTCCGCGCTGGCCGACAACGCCGATCCAAAGGGGTGGACGCTGCTCAACGTCGACCGGGTTGAGCAGGTCGTCCGCGTTGCCCGAAATGAGTGCCAGGGTGGGAGGCCCGTAGTCGAACAACCGCTCGCGGGCGTTCCCCTTGGCGGTGAGGGTGTGCCGGCCGCCGTCGTCGATGAAATGAAGGAGGGTGGCGTTGTAGACCCCCTCGTCCCCTTGCTGGTGAAACTGGCGGCGGTCGCGGTCACCCCGATAAGGGTAGGTCCACGGTTGGGTCGAGGAGTTGAGCGGGTAGGTCGACGCCACCACCATCCCGCGCAACTGGCTGCTGTAATCGGGGTGGGCGAGCAGGACGTCGCATGTGTTCGTGAACAACTGGACGTCGGGACAGAACTCGCGGACCAGCTCGGCAAGGAAGAGGGTATCGCGTACATCGGTACCGAAGATGCCGACGTAGCGGAACTCCTCGTGCGAGATCGTGGTGAGGATCTTGGCGAGGAGGAACTCGTCGGTGGTGGCTGTCATCTCGGGCGAGAGGGCCGGCACGATGTCGCGGGGGTTGCCGGTGTCGTCGAGCGGGACGCGGAGCTTGCTCCGGGGGCGGGGGAGGATCGGAATCCCCTTCTCACGCTGCAATCGGCTCTTCTCGAAGACCGAACGGAGCTGCGAGATCCGGAACGGGAACTTCATGTTCGTCACATTGTCGGGAACATCCTTGTCGTCGGTGTCGGCCTTGGATGCGTCACCGACAGCATCCGGCGCCGGTTTCGGGGCACATTTGTCGTCAAGGTCATCTTTGGATTGGCCATGGGAGGCACCCGGCGCCGGTTTCGCGACCTTTTTGGCGTCGACGGTTTCCATGGAGCGGCCGTAGGAGGTATCCGACTCGGTCAGGATGGCGATCTTGTTGGGCGAGCGGTGGCCGTTTTTGCGCTTCAGGTACTGGAGCATCCAGGGGATGACCAGCTCGTCGGGAATCACGGTGGCGCCGAT
>DAIDJG010000496.1 GCA_027451445.1 Singulisphaera sp. | reverse complement strand
TTTGGTGGTCACAAGGGGTACGGACTCAGCATCATCACCGAAATCCTCGCCGAGGCGTTCACCGGGAACGGGTGCAGTGATCCTCAGGCGGGCAGGCTCACGAGCGGCATGCTCACCCTCGTGCTCGATCCGGGGCGCATCCCTTGCGAGAAGCTGTTCGGGTCCGAAGTGCAACGGTTCATTGAATTCGTCAAGAGCTCGCGGACATCAACCCCCGGGGGCGAGATCCTCTTGCCCGGCGACGTCGAAGAGCGCACGCAGGCCGCTCGTTTGCAGACGGGGATCCCGCTCGATGACACGACGAGGCGGCACCTCATCGAGACGGCGGAGTCACTCGGGGTCGACGCCCGCACGGTGCTTGGTGACGCCAGCATACGTTAGATCGATGTTCGTTTGAGCCAGTGCGCAATCCCAACGTCAAGCGCGCACAGCGACGATCGGCCAATTCCGCGATTAAAGAAAAACCCCGTCGCATGAGTGGGTCATGCGACGGGGCTGAGGCTTGACTGCATAAGGCGGGCTTTTCGTATCAGAAGCTGCAAAATCCGTCCATACCAACAATGCCCAATAACCTCGAAGCCTGGGAGTGGGCGCCAACGAGAACTTGGACGCGGCCAATCGGTCGACGTCGATCAGCGAGTCGGAGCCGTTGGTGCGGCAGGTGACTTCGTTCCGCTCGCGCGCGTAATTTGTGGGTCCTTGCGGTTCGTGCCCGCGACTTGTGACGGCGTTGGCTTCGTCAAGGCGGCGAGCATGGTTCTGAGACGGAGAGCCTCGGGGGAATCGACGGCGATCTCGGTCCGAGAAGTCGAAGCGGGGAGTTCGGCGGCCTCCACCGACACATTTTTGCTCGAGGTCGCGGGGATTTGGCCGGCATTCGGCGTCGTTTTCAACTCCACCCGATCCTTCACCCGAAAGTGCTTGACCTCGCCAGCAAACCCAGCTCCGATGACGACGCCTCGCTTACGTATCAAGGTGAGAGTTTCCTTCTTGGGGTCTCTAACCACATCGTCGAAGCGGTCGTCGCGGCAAATTGAGACCGAGGCATACGCGCTCAATGACAAGTTGTTAGGCTCCTTAATCCGATCCCGCACCGCAGCCTCGGTGCGATAGATGAGCACGATATCCCACACCATCCGCCCGGCTTCTGCCCCTGCGCTCAACCCCTTGATCACGACGGGTTGCGGGTTTCCCCATGCGCCCTGAGCATCGCGAGTGAGGAACACTCCGCGGCCCTTTTTCCGACCGAGGCCGATGTGGTTCTCAACGATGTGCGGAAGAATCGCAATGCCCTGAGCCTCTTGCAGAACGCTGGGCGGAATGCCGGCGTCGGGATCCGACGAGATCTGCTCGAGCAGTTGCGTGGCTCTGGCGACAACGGCCGTCTCGTCCGCGGCGTGCACGGACGAGCTGATGGCGAGAATCAGGGCTGCCGCAAATCGCAATCTCGCCTTGGCGATTATCACCGTCGACTCCCTTCCGAAAGGCCCGAGGCCTGGGGCGTCGTCTGATCGTGGATTTCCGAGGTGAGCCCGGATCAGGCCGCGGATGTCTTGGTTCCGAACGTGCGCACGTCGTTGACGAGCAGTTCGAGTCGCCGCGCGCTCTTGCCCCAATCGTGCACCTGACCGGCGATCGTCGCGCCGAGATCCAGGCGAGTTCGCTCGCCGTCAGCGGTGACCGTGACGAGAAGTGTGCCCTCCCAGGACCAAGCGTTTGACGGCAACGAGGCCTCGATCGCGCAGCCGTCGCGCGCCTGGTGAACGTTCTTGATGGTGTTGCCTCGCGCGGCGAGCGAGCAGAGCACCGCGACGATTGTCCGGCCCACCGGAGCGGCGATGGTCTCGGAGCGTTGGGTGGTGGTCTTGACACCCATCCGCGTGAGGATCGGCACGACAATCGCCGACAGGTCGGTGACTTCGATCCCGCCAACGGCCTTGGCCAGGAACTTGTCATAAACCTTCATCAGTTTTTCGGCTGAGATATTCAACGGATTGGCGCGTCCAGCCTCCGCGAGCAGGTTACGCACTTCCGGATGCACGACCAAAACGTCGTAGCGCACCTCGCGCGACCAGTCGCTCGGCGGCCCGGGCACGCTCCACTCCGCGAGGGCCGGGGCGAGTCGAGTGCCGCAGCTCGTACAGAAGTTGCCGGACCCCGGCGTTCCGCACTGGGAACAATACATCGTCGTTCCTCCTCCCTGAGGATCGAGCCGGCGCAGTGTGCCGGGCGCGGTGTTATAATCGGAATTCGGTTTTCTGTTAAGCGAGGAATCGGGGCCTGCGATCTCGATTTCCAGGATTTACAGTCAAGTGTTTGTCGTTCATTAGCAGGCCTTGCGATGAACTCGACGAGATCTCTCAAACATCCGCGGAGCTCAACCGTGAACCCGTTGACGAGTCGTCGCCTTTTACTGTGGATGGTTTGCCTGTCGCTCCCCTCGGTGAGCCGCGCCGATCAGTTCGTCCTGTTCGACGTCACATTCACCTTCACGAAGCAGGATGCCGACACCTCGAAGCCCAGCAAGTCGCACTATTACGTCAAGGGCGACCGCCTCAACCCGAATCGACCAAAGGACTGGACCGCGCCCGTCGACTACCGCAATGGAACGGTTCACATCCGCACCGAGGTCATCGAGAAGCCCGCGGGGGGCGAGCCCACGACCTGGTCGCTGTGTTACATCCCCAATAAAGGGCAGGGCAACGGCTATGGCTGCACGGGAACGGTTTTGTATCGTGAGAAAGGGGTCTACGAGCAGGACGTTGCGATGACGAAGTTCTGGCAGAACGACGGCATCGTCTGGTCGCAAGGGATCAAGCAGATGGACCTCGTCATCAAGGATGGAAGTGGCGGCGGCGGCCACGCCCATAAGCGGCAGGACTTCGAGAAGTTCTTTCCGACCAAGGTGCGGATCACGATGGTGCAGGTCTCAGCCGGCTCGAAGTACGACCCGAGCCTCGTCCCGAACCTTCCTCCTGCAAAGGGCACGGAGGTCAACGGTGCCGCCTTACTGGAGTGCGAGCGATGTCAGTCAAAAGAGGCAGCGACTCGAAAGCATGTTGATAAGGGGATCCTTTTCGCCAACTCAGGTCGGCGGAACCGGATTCGGGGACTTCGATTTGGGTCGCTTGTCCACGTCGACAAACCGGACCTCAACCCTTTTCCCGAGCGCCGCGGCCACGCGTCGCAGCATGGAGAGCGAATGTCCCTCATAATCGGCATCCTCGAGCCGGCAGATTACTGAGGCCGTTGTGCCGATCTTCGCGGCAAGCTGCGCCTGAGTGAGACCAGCGGCGGCGCGGAGTCGATAGATGTCGCGAGCGACTTCCGCATCCGCGCGCGCA
Source organism: Singulisphaera sp. (assembly GCA_027451445.1). Lineage (GTDB taxonomy): Bacteria > Planctomycetota > Planctomycetia > Isosphaerales > Isosphaeraceae > DAIDJG01. The sequence goes on along the minus strand of DAIDJG010000496.1, from coordinate 6,256 downwards.
GCTTCGTAGGAAGCGATTCGATCGGGATCGTCACCGATGAGACGTTCCCGAAGGTACTCCAAGGCATCGGACTTGGCCGTTCGGCTACGAGATTTCTTCATCGTTGTCCTGGGATTGGTCGGCGGGGCCGAATTCCGTGCGTGAAGGACGAAACGTGTGGCGTCCGGGATTCGCTTTGAACTTGGTCATCCTACGTTTCGCGACTTCGATTTCACGCTTGGGAATCTGCTTCTCTTTCGCGATCCCGTGTGAAACCACAGCCGCAGTCTTGCCGTGGAAAAAGTAGAGAATTCTATAGTTGACTTTGAAGAATCGAATTCGCAGTTCATAGATGTCGTCGCCCAGATAAGCGGAATGAGGGCGATCCAGGTCGTCTCCGTAATCACGGAGCATTTCGAGCCGAACAAAACATCTCTCTTTGGCCTTATCCTGCAATCCCAAGAGCCACGTGATCACCGGAGGGAGAGAACCGTCTCCCTCCTGATAAAAGAGCACTTCGATCGCCGGCATCGGCTCGCCCCGTCCTGGTAATTCCCGCCTTAGGAAACGCTGTGCGAACGCGCGATACTTGAAATCGACTCATCGAGAGGCGACGACTTTTCCGCTGCTGGCATTGTACGATTATTCGCAAAAAAGCGAATAACGTCAAGGGGTTGTCTTCACGTTGAGGAGGGTGTGGTCGCGGAGGAACTCCCGCGCCACGGCCGCCGGGTCGCGATGCTTGCCGTCCACTTCGTGGTTCAGCCGGCGCATCGTGGCGGCGTCGATCTTGCCGGCGAGCCGATTGAGAGCGGCGCGGAGCGTGGGATGCCGGCGGAGTGTGGCGGCTGAGACGAGGGGGACAGCCTCGTAAGGGGGGAAATAGCGCCGGTCGTCTTCGAGCTGGACGAGGTCGAAGACGGCGATCCGGCCATCGGTCGAATCGCCCGCGCCGAGGTCGATGGACTTCTGAGCGATGGCCTGATAGAGGAGGTTGCGATCCATCTCGCGGGGGGACTGTTCGAAGTGCAGACCATAGGCCTGAACGAGTCCCGGAAAGCCGTCCGGCCGGTTCATGAACTCGGGACCAAAGCCGCCTCGAATCGTCGCGACGTGCGCGCGCAGGTCCGAGATCTTCCGAATTCCGAGCTGCTCGACCTGCTCGCGACGCATCAAGAGCGCAAACGTGTTCTCGAAGCCGAAGGGATCGAGGCAGTCGATGCCGTCGCGCGCGCAGCCTTCGCGGACGCGTTCGAGCACGGCCTTGGGGTCGTTCTGCGGCGGTTCCTTGAGGATCGTGGTCAGGGCTGTGCCGGTGTACTCGACGTAGACATCGAGTCCTCCCCGTTTGAGCGCGTTGTAGCAGACGAGGGTGCCGCCGAGATTGAACTTCTGCCGGTCCACTTTCAACGGCGTGTGGGCCTCGACGAGGTCGGCCAGCATGTGGCCGAGGACGATCATCTCGCTGCCGTCTTTTGAGCCGATGACGATCGTCGCGCGGCCGCCCCGTTGAGGCAGGTCGTTCCACCAGCCCCAGGCGGCGAAGCCCAGCAGGATGCACACGGCGATCGAGGCCAACGAGCCTCGAATGCGCGAGTGCTTGGGCTGTTTGGGATCGAGCGCCCGCTCGACCTCGCCGAGCGCAGCGTCGCAGGCCAGCGCCAGGAGCGCGGCGGGGATGGAGCCGAGGAGAATCATCCGCACGTCGGACAGCGACACGCCACGGAAAATATAGCTGCCGAGCCCCTTGGCGCCGATGGCCGCCGCGATCGTGGCCATGCCGACGGCCGACACCGTGGCCACGCGCACCCCGCCGAGCACGATCGGCACGGCCAAGGGGAGCTCAACGATCATCAGCCGTTGCCAGGCGGTCATCCCCATGCCGACCGCCGCTTCAGTGACGCCCCGATCGATGCTCCGCAGGCCGAGGATCGTGTTCTTGATGATTGGCAGGAGGGCATAGATCACGAGTGCGGCCCGCGCGGGGGGCTTGCCGATCTGACCGTGGAAGACGATCAGAAGGAACCCGAGCAGGGCGAGGCTCGGGATCGTCTGGAACACGTTCGCCAGGCCGAGCACCACGCGTTCAGCGGCCTTCGAGCGTGTCGCGAGGATGCCCAGGGGGACACCGATGACGATCGCAACGACGAGGGCTTCGACGACGATGTCGAGATGAGCGGCCGTCGCGGCGGCGAGGGCCGAGGCTTCCTCTCCGGTCATCCCGAAGAGCCGTTTCATGACCGGTCCTCCGGGTCCGAGGAGCCGAGCGCGGTGGTCTCCTGGAGGAAGGCGCGGACGAAGTCGCTCGCGGGATGGTCGCGGAGCTCGTCGAAAGTGCCACACTGGACCAGGTTGCCGCGGTCTAGCAGTGCGACGCGATCGGCGAGGCGGGCGGCTTCGCGGATGTCGTGGGTGACGAGGATCACGGTCGTCTCGATGCGTCGCCGCAGGGCGTCGAATTCTTCCTGGAGCTCGCGACGCGTGATGGGATCGAGGGCGCCGAAGGGTTCGTCCATGAGCACGAGCGCCGGCTCGGGAGCCAGTGCCCGGGCCACACCGACGCGCTGTCGCTGGCCACCGCTCAACTGGTGAGGCGCGAGCGACTCGAACCGCGAGGGCTCGAGCCCCACGAGCGCCAGGCATTCGCGGGCGCGGGCCTGGCGAGCCCGTCGCTCAACGCCTCGCAAGCGGCAAACAAGGGCGACATTGTCGAGGATCGTCATATGAGGCATCAGGCCCACGTCCTGGATCACGTACCCGATCGACCGCCTGAGCGCGATCGGGTCCCAGTCGCGCGTCGCTTTGCCGAGCACGATGACCTCGCCGGAGGTCGGCTCGATGAGCCGGTTGACCGTCTTCAGCAACGTGGTCTTGCCCGAGCCGCTTGTCCCGAGGAGAGCGACCAGCTCCCCTCGGGCGACCTCCAGGCTCACACCGCGCAGGGCTTCATGGCCGTTCGCATAGGCCTTGCGCACGCCTCGCCACGCGACGGCGGAGGGACCAGCCGCTGAATCGTTGGACATGGCGATCGCGAAGGGTCCTCGGCTCAGGAATGGGATGGTAAGAATCTTTCGATTTCGCGCTTCATCGGTCGGCGTGCTCGAGTGAACGCGGTTGTGATTGCCGATTGCTCTTTGTCCCTCCGGGACAAAGACAAACATCCCATTATACGAACCCGCATACTCACAGAAAGCCGGAAGTTATTTGCGGCCAGTTGCCGAGTCGCGAGCGGCTCGCTCAATCGTCGACCTTGGGTTTGACCGCGGCCCCTTTTGGCTTGGCGAGGGTTTGGCCTGCGAGCAGGGTGTCGATGTCTTTCGTCAAGACCGCGCGCACGTCCTTGCTGTAGCCGACGTGTGCCGACTGCACGATGCCCTTGGCGTCAAGGAGGATCACCGTCGGGAAGGCCTCGATTTGAAACGCTTCGCCCGTTGCGCCGCTGGGGTCGAGCGCGATCTTGCCGACAGTGTTGCCGTCGAGGGTGATCTTCTTTTCTTCGAGCGTCTTCTCGACAAGCTTGCGCACCTCGCGCAGCTCACTCGGGCGTTGGTCGAGGCTGAGGGCGATGATGACGACGTCCTTCTTCTCCTTGGCGTAGGCCTCGATCATCTTCTGAACTTCCGGTAGCTCGGCGAGGCAAGGACCGCACCAGGTGGCCCAGAAGTCGATCATCACGACTTTGCCCGCGAGGTCGGCCTTCGTGACCGTGACAAACTTGCCGGCGGCGTCCATCACCGTCAACGAGAAGTCGGGTGAGGGTGATCCGACGACGTCCTCGACCCGGTGCTTGGGCGCATCCTTGGTCTGGGCCGCGACCTTTTCATACGGCTCGATCTTTCCATAGCCCTCGGGCGGTTTGTAAGCGACCAGGTCCTCTTTCGAGACATCGGTCGTGATACGGCCCGCAGTCCATTCGAGTCGTTCGGGGGTGACCTTGCTCCCAGGCACAGCGCCGGCGTTGTCGGACTCAGGGATGATCTCGATGCGACTGAGGAGCTTGGTCGTGGGATGGATCACGAGTCGATAGTCGGGTCCCTTTTCCGTGTCGAGCCGCACGGTAAGCCATTTCTGCCCATCTGCGTCGACCGTCTGCACGTGGCTCGGCCGCGCGTCGAGCTCAGTCAAGATGGTCTTGACCGGTGTTTCGCCAACGAGCAGGTTCAAGAGTATGAGCATTGGCCGGTTGCTCAGGCCGCCGAAGAGCACCGATCCCAAAGCACCCGTTCGGAACGTTTCAACCGTGAGGTCCTTGGGTGCGGGCACGCTGGTAAAGCGCTTCGTCGGCGCGACGGACATCGTTAAGGTCTTACCGTCCGACGCCGCGGTGACCGCCCCCGCTTCGATCTTCAGCAAGTTGGGCCGGATCAGGCTGAGATGCAGCGGAGTGGTTTGCTTTTCGATCTTACCGTCGATCGAGATCGCCACAATGAGCTCCCCCTCATCGGCATAGGCGGGTAGGGCCTGGTAGGCCTTGGCGACCTCAGCAAGAAGTTGTTGCGCTTCGGCGTCGTCAACGGGTTTCGGCACGTCGGCCGCGGCGGAGACCGACATTACGCCGATCAGCACGGCGACACGCCGCAGGGGAGAAAACCGCGCCATGTGCGGATGTCCTTACGATGAGGGAAACCGAGTCGAGCTTGCCTTTCCTGTTCTAACTCAATCGGTCTGGCGCTGCCAGTCCGGAGCTTGCGCGGGCTCGTTGCCGTTTGCGATCGTTGTCGGACTCCAAAGCCTACGGACTCCTGCGGACGAATCGCGTGGGATGCGACGAGGAATGGCCCAACGCGGCGCGCCGGTAGTCGTGCTACAGCGACGAGCATCGAAGAGATTACCCGATGGGCTCCCACGTTCGGTACGGCGCGACATCAATTACGACTTTCACGGCCGATGCCCCGCGGCCGGCCTCCATATTGAGTCGAGCCGGAACAGAACTGTCATTATCATACTCTGGTGTCACTTTATATTCAATATCCTCTCCCTTTTCGATGCGACCACGGACCTGGGCGTCGAAGGCGCGCTTTTGTTCGACCAGCGCCACTGGAAGGTAGGTAACGTGCCTCGGGTCATCGTACCCTCCGAATTCGGCGGGCAGCATGAGAACCTTGGCAACGAGTCCGCGAGTGAGGAGCGAGTCGAGTTCGTCGCGTGACTTCTGACGTGCCGCCAGGACCGCCCGAAATCGAGGGGAAAACGCCGCGCGTAGGGAATCGAAGAACTTCACCTCAGCTCCTTTCAGAACGGAATCTCCGGTCCGTCGTCCGGGTCGAGGAGACTGAGCGGCCCCGATGGGTCGGATCGGCCTCGCCCGAGAACGCGAATCGTCACCTCGTCTCCCGGTTCGAGGTCTTCCCTGAGCCAGGCGCCTCCGCGCTCACCGTCCGCCGATTCCCAATGGACCCGTAACTCCTTGCGTTCGTTCGCGTGGTCGGGAAAGAGCTTGTCGAGGGGAGTCCTCCGTCGAGGGTCGATGTACCTGGAGCAGACCGTCGCGTAAAGGTCGCCCTTCTTCTCAACACCGGCAATACAGCGCGACTCGCCATTGATGAGCACCTCAAGACGGATTCTCACGACCACCTCCCTCGTCTGACGATTCCGATCCAGCCTGCGACCTCACGATGGCCCACCGCTCACTCCCACTGGCGCCGCCATTGCCGAAGCTCTCGCGGTGTCAAACCAATGTCGAGCCGCGGCTGGAATTGGTACACCTCAAGGTCGCAACCGACATCAAATGGAAACTTACCGCGATCGTCCGGCCAGAACACCTGCATCGCGTCTAACTCACCCATGCGGCCGATACTGGTCAAAAAGCCCATGGCGAACCCAAGGTACAGTTCATGCTGGGTCGCGTGGACCCGACGGAAGCCGACTCGGTGTTCGTCGTCGCCCAAACGGATCACCTGCACCCCAGGCTCCGCGAACGATCGACCGGCGCGAATCTCCTGGACCAGACCCGAAATTAACGCATGCGCGTTGTCTGCCTCGAGACCGAAGACGATGAACTCGGGGTGACCACAGGTGTGCATGAGACCGATCGTGTACTGGAACGGCGGATTGTGATCGTAGACATTGGCCAACGACCAGCCGTGGGTCCGTACATCGTCGGCGAATTCACCATCCACGCTGGAGCCCTCCACTGTGAACACCAACGAGCCTACGTTCCCGCGCCGTCAGGCCCAGCGCCAGGTTCGAACTTGTGGACGCGTTCCTCAGCGTCTTGCCGGAACGCCAGGTACTTGTCAACGACGCTGTCTCCCGGCCCGTTGTACAGCCGCTTGAA
>DAIDJG010000495.1 GCA_027451445.1 Singulisphaera sp. | reverse complement strand
GGCGCCAGCTCGGCCAGTTCGGGCAGGAGCCGGCCGCGTTCGTCGAAGAGCTCTTCCGGCTTGTAGCTCCTCATCCAGCTTTCGAGCTGCTCGAGGTGCTCGGGAGGAGTCGAGGAAGACACGGAGAGCGGCACCTGATGGGATCGGAACGTGCCCTCAACCGGCAGACCGTCAATGACTTTTGGTCCGGTCCAGCCCTTGAGCGACCTGAGGACAATCATCGGCCAGCGCGGGCGCGTGGTGTCGCCGTGGACGCGGGCGTTGTGCTGGATCTCCTGGATTTGGCCCACCACTGTATCCAGGGTGACGGCCATCGCCTGATGCATCGACTCCGGCTCGTCGCCCTCGACGAAATAGGGCGTCCAGCCGTAGCCCAGGAACAGGTGCTCCAGCTCCTCGTGGGTGATGCGTGCGAGGACGGTCGGGTTGGAGATCTTGAAGCCGTTGAGGTTCAGGATCGGCAGCACCACCCCATCGCTGACCGGGTTGAGGAACTTATTGGAGTGCCAGGCGGTGGCCAGCGGACCGGTCTCGGCTTCGCCATCGCCGACGACGCACGCGACGACCAGGTCGGGATTGTCGAACGCGGCCCCGAAGGCGTGACTGATCGAATACCCCAGCTCGCCCCCCTCATGAATCGACCCCGGCGTCTGGGGCGAAACGTGACTGGAAATCCCTCCGGGGAAGGAGAACTGCCTGAACAGCTTCTTCAGCCCAGCGTCATCCTGGCTGATGTCGGGATAGACCTCGCTGTACGAGCCTTCGAGGTAGACGTTGCCCACCACCGCCGGGGCGCCATGGCCGGGTCCGGAGATGTAGATCATGTCGAGGTCATACTGTTTGATGACCCGGTTCAGATGCGCGTAGATGAAGTTCTGTCCCGGCGTCGTGCCCCAGTGACCCAGCAACAGTTGCTTCACGTGCTCCAGCGTCAGCGGCTGACGGAGCAAAGGATTGTCGCAGAGATAGATCTGGCCGACGGACAGGTAATTCGCGGCCCGCCAGTAGGCATCGATCTTACGGAGCAGTTCCGGGTCGAGCGGATCCGTCTGGTCCGGAGATGAAACGCCCCGTCCGTTGGGGGGACGCGCCGTGCGGGGAAGCTCAGGCGCAAGTGCACCCTTCTTGACTTTGACTCGTGACATCGGCTGGCTCCTTCTCGAGGTTCGATCTGTTGCGGATCTCAGCGTGTTTTGGCCTTGGACAAAGATTCGTAGCCGGAGAGGACTTCGAACAATTCTTCATCAATGGAGGTCTGACGCAGGCGACGGAACGTCTGGTTCAGGTTTTCCATGAGGTCGTCGATGTTTTTTTCGGCGCGCTGCATGGCGGCCAGGCGGCTCGCGTTTTCGGCCGCCAACGATTCGGCGCACGCCTTGAAGAGCGAGACGAAGAGGTACTCGCGGACGAGTGCCTCCAGCGTCCGCTCACGCCCGCCAATCACCTCGGGCAGGTTCTTGGTCGGCCAGGGAACATGCGATAGTTTGAGTGCCCAGGTTTCATCCAGGGGCAGCAGGCGTTGACTCACGGGTTCGTAAGACGCGCCGGACTGAGGGCGATTGTGAAAGAGGTGAAGGTGAACGACCTCGCCCCGGCCGCGTTGCGGTTCGCTTTCCACGAGAATCTGCCCGACGAGGGGCGTGATGGCGTTGACGGAGGTGGGAACGGTGAAGGGTCCCAACGGCTTCAGCCCGGCATCCGCCAGCCGCGATCGCACGCGCTCGCCGACGGCCCAGACCTTCTTTTCGCCAGGCAGAGGTGCGAGCGTCTCGGCGACGAACTCCGCCAGCACATCGTTGAACTGGCCGACCAGTCCCTGGTCCGATCCGAAGACGATGGCACTCACCGCCTTCACGCCCGCTCCGGACCGTCCGGCTTGCTCGGCGGCGGCCTCCCGATTCCTCAAGCAGGCCGCCAGGCCAAGCTCCACGGTACGGTCGTAGTCCGCCAGCGCCCGCACGGAATTCTCGTATTGGCCGATGCTCGAAGCCGCCAGGGCCTTCATCGAGCGGACCACCGATTTCAGGTCTCCCGCTCCGCTGATCTTGCGGCGCAGGCTGGCCAGTGTATCGCTCATGGAGCCCTCTTGCGTTCCGGAACCGATTCTGGCTGGAGCGGCGCAAGCGCTTGGCTCGCGACTCGCAGGATTGCTTTGCGGTCGTCTGAGCTCAATGTGTCGTTCGTGGAGAAGCGCTGACGAACGACGGCAGGGATGTCCGCCACCGCCTTTCTCAGGGCTTGCTCCGCATCCCGAACCTTGCCGATAGGCACGCTGTCGAGCAGACCGCCGGTCAAGGCCACGAGGATGACGATTTGTTCGGGGACGGGCGCCGGCTCGCACTCCGGTTGAATGAGGACGGCCCGGATCCGCTTGCCATGCTCGATCAACTTGCGGGTGTGGTCATCCAGGCGAGTACCGAACTTGGCGAAGGATTCCAGCTCGGTAAACTGCGCGTACGCGAGCTTGAGGTCGCCCGCTACCGCGCGGTAGGCCGCCTGTTGCGCCTTGCCGCCGACGCGCGAAACGGACTTGCCCACATCGACGGCGGGAAGCACGCCCAGCTCGAATAGCGTGGGTGACAGGTAAATCTGGCCGTCCGTGATGGAAATGAGATTGGTGGGGATGTACGCGGAGATGTTCTGCGCCTCGGTCTCGATGATGGGCAAGGCGGTGAGCGAGCCGCCATGAAGGTCGTCGCGCAGACGCGTGGCGCGCTCCAGGAGCCGCGAGTGGATGTAGAAGATATCGCCGGGAAACGCCTCGCGACCAGGCGGGCGGCGCAAGAGCAGGGAAAGCTCGCGATAAGCACGCGCATGGTGGGTCAGATCGTCGTAAACAATGAGCACGTCGCGGCCCGACTCCATGAAATGCTCCGCGATACTGGTCGCGGCGTAAGGGGCGATGTAGGAGAGCCCGGGCGGGTCGTTGCCCTCGGACACGACCACGACGGTGTAATCGAGCGCGCCGTGGTCGCGCAGGTTGGCGATGACCTTCGCGACGGAGGAGGCGCGCTGGCCGATCGCGCAATAGACGCACAGCACATCCTGGTCGCGCTGGTTCAGAATCGTGTCGATCGCGATGGCCGACTTGCCGGTCTGCCGGTCGCCGAGGATCAGTTCGCGCTGGCCTCGGCCGATCGGAATGAGTGCGTCAATGACAATGAGGCCGGTCTGCAGAGGCACAGTGACGGGTGCACGGTCCATGATCGCCGGTGCGGGGCGTTCGATGGGCAAACGCTGGCTGGAGGCGACCGGCCCTTTGCCATCGAGGGGTGCGCCCAAGGGGTCGATGACACGCCCGATCAACCCGTCGCCCACCGGCACGTCCATCACCCGACCCGTACGCTCGACTTCATCGCCCGCGTGCAGGTGCGCGCAGTCACCCAGGAGCACGATGCCGATCTCGTCCGCGTCGACGTTGAACGCGATGCCGTACAGATCGCCGGGAAATCTCACCAGCTCGTCAAAACCCACGCCCGGAAGGCCCGAGACCTTGGCGACCCCGATGGAGACGCTCGTAAGCGTGCCCACCTCGCGCGGCGCCAATTCCGGCGTGAACGCGTCCAACGTCCGGCGGATCCCCGCAAACGCCTGGTCGAAGACCACGTGCAAGCTGTCAGGCGAGTCGTTCATGCGGTCCCCTTTGGGGCCGAGGACACCGCTTCGAGCGCGGGCTTAGCTTCCGACGTTGCCACAGGCGCGAGTTTCGCGTCCGGCGGGGAATCGGCCTTGGCATCGACGTGCAAGAGTTCGCCGGCGCTCTTCTCCAGCGTCGCGAGATAATCCGCGATGGTCCAGGCGACCTTCAGTCCGTTGGAGGAGAGTTCGATGCCGCTGACCAGTTCCGGCGTGGTCTCGAACTGGATCGAAGTGTCCACGGCGAACGTTTCCTTGATCGCGCTTTCAATCGCCGTCCGTTGTGCCGCGGGCAGATCGAAGGCGGTGCGTACCCGCGCCGGCTGAACCGAGATCGTGAGGGCGGCCGCCAACGGCTCCTTGGCCGCGCCGGTCAACGCACGCAGACGGTCGACGAACACCTCGGCCATGCGTTCCTCAAGGCTCGTTGTGGCGAGGTCCGCCAGCGTCTTGCGCGTGATGGCGAACACTTCCTTTTGAGTCCGCCGGATGATTTCTTGACTCAGGTTGCGCTGTTCGTTGCGCAACGCATCCTGGCGTTTGGCACGCAACCCGTCCGCATCCTTGCGCGCTGCGTCGAGCAGTCGTTGACGTTCGGCATGGGCCTCATCCGTGGCTTGCTTCGCGAGCGCCGCACGCTCCTGGTCGAAGGCCTCGTTCTTGTGCTGAAAGTCGTCGCGCTCTTTTTGCGCTTCCGCCGCTTTGGCCTCGGCCGCCGCGAGCCGGGCGGCGATCCCTTTCTCGCGTTCGTCGATGGCGTGGAGGATCGGTTTGTAAAGGAACCGCTTCAACAACCACACCAGGATGAGGAAGTTGACCGCCTGCGCGACGATGGTGAACCAACCGTGGAGCATGGCTCACTTTCCTGTGGTTTGGGCGATCACGTGATTCCAGAACGGGTTCGCGAAGATGAGAATCATCGAGACCACGAAACAGTAAATGGCGATCGATTCGATCATCGCCAGACCGACGAACAAGGTGCGCGTGATGGTGCTCGAGGCATCAGGCTGCTGGGCCAGCGAGCTCAAGGCCGTCGACACGGCCCGTCCCTCGCCCAGCGCAGGCGCGATGCTCCCCAGTCCGATCGTGAGGCCGGCGGTGACGATCGAAGCGATCGCGATGAGAGTCGTGCCTTCCATAGGGTTCCTTTCGTCGTGGGCGGTCCGATCTCAATCCTCGCGGGTCCGCGTGGCGGCCGCGATGTAAACCGTGGCGAGGATGCTGAAGATGTAAGCCTGCACCATGCCCGTGAGCAGACCGAGCAGGTTCATGATGATCGGGAACACGAGGGGGGTGATCGTCAGCAGGATGGCGATGATCATCGTGCCACTCATCATGTTGCCGAACAGTCGGATGGCCAGGGCCAAGGTGCGCGAGAGCTCGCTGATGATGTTGAACGGCAGCATGATGAACGTGGGCTTCAGGTAAGACCTGAGGTAACCACCCAGCCCTTGCTCCGCGATGCCGAAGTAGGGCACGGCGACGAACACGCAAAGCGCCAGTGCCGCCGTCGTCGAGAGCGAACCCGTCGGTGCTTCGTACCAGGGAAGGATCGTACAGAGGTTGGACACCGCGATGAACAGAAACAAGGTGCCGATAAAGCTCAGATACTTCTCCGGCTGGTGCAGACCCACCTCTTTGATCTGTTCCTGAATCGTGGTGACCACGATTTCCAGGAAGCCTTGCCAGCGCGAGATCGGCCCTTCCGTCAAGAGCTTGCGCGTGACCAGCATCGCTCCCACGGTCATCACGAGCATTAACGCCCAGGTCGTAACGATCGTACTATTGAGCACGACAAAGCCGTACCGCCAGATCACCAGCTCATCGGGACTGAGGTGCAACGCCGCTCTCCTTGTCCATTTGAGCCGGCTCTTGTGTGAGCCGCCTCACGACGATCGCGCGTGCAATCAAGAATCCGAGTAAACACATCACGAGCCGCGACCAATGATTCCGCGAAACCAAATAGAATCCCGCCAGTACCATAAAGGTGCGCAGCAGCAGGCTGCCGACGAACCAGAGCGCCGGCCGCTCGGACGTGACGCCCTTCTGGACCGTCCACCAAAGGCCGGCGAAGAAAAACGCACCGAGCAAGGCGCCGGCAAAGAGAGCCACAGCGAGAGCCGGGGTGTCATTCATCCGGGTCCTCCTGCATTTCCTTGTATTCCAAGGCGACCCAATGCCAGGCATTGAGGCAGCCGATGATCAAACCAATGACAAGCAGCATCAGCGTCCATGAATACGGGCTTGGATAGTGCTTGTCCACCCAGATGCCGAGTGCCGCGCCCAGCAGGGTCGGAACCGTCACGGACCAGCCGATCAAGCCGGACATACCCAGCCCGAACCAGACGCTCTTTCTGCCCCCGCGCTGCGCTCTCAGCTTGCGCGCCGCCTGCGCGGCGACCTGCCGGCTGAAGAGCGTCTCGTCATTCGCGTCCTTGGCTTTCCGCTCTTCAGTCATGTTGAAATTCCATGAAGCGGCGGATGAATCCGCTCTCCATCTTCGCCAACGCTGAGCGAACACTCTTCTCCTGTTCGTCCACGTTGAGAAACTCCTGCTTCACCGCCTCGTGGAGTTTGTCGAGATCCGTCCCGCCGATCGCATTACGCACCGAGACCAGAACATCCATGCCCGCTTTGACCAGCACTCCTTGATCAACGGCCAGATAGACCTCGCCTTCCTCCTCCGTCTCATAGGTCAGAATCCCCGGCGCCAGGGCCGCCGCGCAGTCGAGCCGGTGCGGCAGGAGCCCGAAAGAACCCTGGAGCGTCCGGGCGACGATCCGTTTCACGCCCGTCCTCTCGACGAAGATCTGGAAGGGGAGGAGTACCTTGAGATTAATGGGTTTTGACTCCCAGTTCGACCTTGGGTTGGGGACTCGCCGGCCTCGCAGGTTGACCGGCCTGAGCTTTTTCCTTGGCCTCGTCGATCGACCCGATCATGTAGAAAGCGCTCTCCGGATAGTCCTTGAACTCGTCATTCAGGATACGCTCACAGCCGTCGATCGCGTCTTTCAGGCTAACGTCCTTCCCCTTGATGCCGCTAAACTGTTCGGTCGCGAAGAACGGCTGGGTCAGAAAGCGCTCCAGCCTGCGGGCGCGACCGACGACGTTCCGGTCCTCCGGAGAGAGTTGCTCCATCCCGAGCATGGCGATGATGTCCTTGAGTTCCTCGTACTGCGCCAGCGTCTTGCGGATGGCCTGTGCCAGGAGGTAATGCCGTTCGCCGATGATGGTCGGCGTGGCCATCTTGGAGTTGGATTGCAGCACATCGATGGCCGGGTACAGTCCCTCGCTGGCGCGCTTGCGGGAGAGGACGATCGACGCGGAAAGGTGCGAGAACGTGTGCACGGCCGCCGGGTCCGTCAGGTCATCCGCCGGCACATAAACGGCCTGAATGGACGTGATGGCGCCCGTGTCGGTGTTAGCGATGCGTTCCTCGAGGCCCGAGAGCTCGGTGCCCATCGTCGGTTGATATCCCAGGCGCGATGGCATCTGCCCCATCAGGCCCGACACCTCCATGCCGGCCTGGATGAAGCGAAAGATGTTATCGATCAGCAGGAGCACGTCGCGATGCTCATCGTCCCGAAAATACTCGGCCATCGTGAGCGCTGCCAGACCGACACGGAACCGGGCGCCTGGAGGCTCGTTCATCTGGCCGAACATCATGACCATGTGCGGAAGCACGCCGGCTTCTTTCATATCATGGTATAGCTCTTCCCCTTCGCGGCAGCGCTCGCCGATGCCGCAAAACAGGCTCACTCCCTTCTGATGCCCGACCATATTGTGAATCATTTCGGTGAGCAGCACCGTCTTGCCCACCCCCGCGCCCCCGAACAGGCCCGCCTTGCCGCCGCGCTCCAGCGGCACCAGCACGTCAATGAGCTTGATGCCCGTTTCAAAGATTTCGGACCTGGTGGAACGACTGGCCAACGGCGGCGGGTCGCGATGAATGGTGCGCCATTCGACATCGGACGGCGCGGGCTGGCGGTCGATCGCGTTGCCGAAAACGTCGAACATGCGCGACAGGATTCCTTTGCCGACCGGCACTTTCATTGTCCCACCGGTGTCCTCCACAGCCATGCCGCGAAAAAGACCCTGGGTGGGATTCAAGGCGATCCCGCGTACGTGATGGGAGTCGAGCTGCATCAGCACCTCGATGTCGACCCGCGCTTTCTCACCGGCGCGGAGCAACGAGTAGATCGGCGGCAAGCCGTCTTCGAACCTCACATCGACGACACTGCCACGAATCGACGTGACCATGCCGCGATTCGATTGCTCGGTTCCTGGAACTGCCGAAGCCGAATCGGTCATTTCAGCGCCTCGTGTGCTGACCGCGAGAAAAGTTGTCGAGCCGGAGGCTTGTGCCCATCTCATTGTGTCACCCGGCCACATCCTCGGGCTTGGGGTTGTGCCAGGAGCCGTTTGCCGCGATGAGAGCGTCAGCCTCTTTAGGCCCCCAACCGCCGCGCGGGTAGGGGTAGGACGAATGGTGATCTCTCAGGATTGGGTCGACCACCGCCCAGGCGGCCTCAATCGCGTCCTCACGTGTGAAGAGCGCGCCGTCGCCGGCCATGGCGTCGCCCAGGAGCCGCTCGTAGGGCGTCTCCTGTCCCGGCTGCTCTTCGAGCAGGTAGAGTTCGCGCTGGTCGCCGATGAACTCCTTCCCGGGGTGCTTGACGCGCGCGGCGAGGGCGATGGCGGCATGAGGGGAGAGCTGGAATCGCAGATAGTTGGCCCGGCCGGCCGTCGGTGCCGAGTCGGCGAAAAGAAGTTGCGGCGGCGGCTTCAACTCCACCAGGACCTCGGCCTCGGTTTCGGCCAGGTACTTGCCGGAGCGCAGGTACCACGGCACCCCCTCCCAGCGCCACGAGTCGATCAACAGCCGCAGAGCGCAGAACGTCTCGACGTCCGAGTCCCGCGCCACGTTCGGCTCCTCACGGTAGCCGGCGTACTGGCCGCGCACCAGGTCGTCGGGCGACAAGGGGCGCATGGCTTCGAAGACCTTGGCTTTCTCGCTGTGGACGGCCCCGAAGCCTCTACCGGCCGGCGGCTCCATGGCCAGCAGCGCAACGACCTGAAAGAGGTGGTTCTGGATCACGTCGCGCAGACAGCCGGCGGTCTCGTAAAACCCAGCGCGGTCCGCGACGCCGAAATCCTCGGCGAGGGTGATCTGGACGCTGGCCACGTAGTTGCGGTTCCAGATCGGCTCCAGGAACGTGTTGGCGAAGCGGAAATAGAGGATATTCATGATCGCCTCTTTTCCGAGGTAATGGTCGATGCGGAAGATCGAGTCATCCGGGAACACCGACCGCGCAACGCGGTTGAGCGCGCGCGCCGAGGCCAGGTCGCGGCCGAACGGCTTCTCGACGATGACGCGCGCGTTCTCGGCCAAGCTTGCGACACCGAGCCCTTGGATCACTGTCTCGAAGAGCGAAGGGGGGATGGCGAGGTAGTGCGCGGGGCGCACCGCGCCGCCCAGCGCCTCCTTGATCTTCGTGAACGTAACCGGGTCCTTATAGTCCCCGCTCACGTACTCGAGCAGGGACAAAAGCTGGTGGAAAGCGTCCTGATTGTCGATCCCGCCCGCACGTTTGAGGCTGTCCTCCACGCGCTCGTGCAACTGCTCCAGGTTCCACCGCGGAGCGGCGACGCCGATGACCGGGACCTTCAGGGCACCTCGTTTCGCGAGCGCATAGAGCGCCGGGAAGATCATCTTGTGGGCGAGATCGCCCGTCACGCCGAAAAGCACCAGCGCATCGGAATGGGGGGCGGTCATCAGGCGCCTCCCATCTGGGCAACGCCCTTTTCTGGATGGCCGCAAACGACCGCCTGGCGGCCGGCTCGCGGCGGCGGAAGACACCGAACCCGGAGCGTTCTCGTCCGGCCCAGTCCGTTCATGCCTGAGTTCATGGGGTTGTTCCTTTTCCTGACGCCGTGGTCATGGCCCGCGGAGCCGAATGAGTCATCTCGGCGATCATTCTCCTCAGCTTGCGGTCTGAAGCGAGCCCTTGGCCTGCGACGGGTTGGCGGGCGACCCTGGCGGCAGAGATTCGGGCACGTCCAGACGCGCGACGCCGATCCGGTCGTCGGCCATCCCGTAATAGACGTCGAATCGATCGGGCATTCCGAGATCGTCGCGTCGGTCGATGGCGGTGGGGAAGACGACGTTGGCGACAGTCCCGATGCGCTCCTGCGGCGAATCCGGCGTCAGGACAGCCTCCGGCGAACGATAAAGGATATGGCGCGGATGCTTCAGGGGAAGCACCAACACGCCGGCGGAGTAGCATAACTTGTGCGCGGCCGCGCTTGGATCCGTCAGTTTGTGGACGCCGTGATAGACAATCATCCATCCATGTCTGGTCATGATCGGAGGAGTACCACCGCCGATCTTGAGGGCTTCCCAGGGGGCCACCGGGCTGGCCAGCCGGCTGTGTAAGGTAAAATGGCTGAGGTAATAGGGCTCATCACCAGGCCCACCCAGGGGACAGTAGGAAATCCAGATGCTCTCGCGCTGGAGATCCACCGCGCGGGGTATGGGCTCAGACGCCGTCTCTTCCGGACGAGTCCCGGGAAAGAGGGGCCTGTGCAGCAGCGCCATGGCCGGTCGCCCCTCGGGATCGGGGATCGCGACGGGGAAGATGCTGGCATCTTTGTCGTCCACGCCATCCCACTTGATGCCTTCATACGGGCGGAAGGTCGCGAGCCCCAGACGCTGCCAGTGGAACAGGTCCTCCGAGAGCGCTAAGGCGATGCGGGGGCCTCTGGATGAAAGTGCCGTGTAAGTCATCACATAACGCTCGATGTCTTCCCCATAAGTAATCCTCGGGTCCTCACAACCGCCGCCGTCAGGCCGTAGCTCGTAATCCGCTTCGGGCTCCAGTGCGATGCCAAGCCGCTCGGCGCCCACGGGGTCGCCAGCCTCATTGAACTGCACGCGTGCGATGCCGATACGCGAATAGTTACCCTTCGCGACCAGACGCGGGAAGAGGTAGTAGTGGCCATCAGGGCCGCGTACCCCGGCCGGATTCAGGACACCTTCAACCTCCCAGGGATTGCCCGGCTCGGGTTCCATCACCATCCCGAGTCGCCGCATCTGAAATCCCGCCATCGTCCCTCCTCACAAGGTCATCCTCGCCGGACTCAGCCTAAACAAGCAATGATTGCTTCGATGACCCGCTTGGTCTCATGCGGATCTCTGACCCGGATCGAAACGACGCCAGCCTGCTCGGCCGGATAGTCGTTGCCGCCAGGGAACAAGGCATCCCCGACAAAGATCATTTCTGCAATTGTTATATCTATAACGTCTCTTAACTTTTTGATCCCATAGGCTTTGTCGATTCCCGGCTTGGTAACATCAATGGACGTCGAGCCACCCAAGCGGACGGAGAACTCGGGTACCAATCTGTCAAGGATGACTTTCATCGTCTTCCGCTTCGTGAAATCAGGGTCCCATTTCACCTTCTCATCCAAAGGGGCCTGCTGACCCAGTGCGGAAAACGTGATTTGACTTCCCCGGTCTTCGATCACCTCTCCCCAGACCTTCTCGGCCTTCAGGCACGATTGCTCGATCGCCGTCTTCAAGGAACGGACGATCTTCTCTTTTTGTTCAGCGGTAAAATCCTCGGCGTAAAGCCGATCCCACCCTTTTTCGTATTTGTAAAACTGGGTTCCGCATGTAGGAAGGAGCGAGAGGTTCTTCAAGCGTTCGTCACTGGCAAGATGAGAGAGCACCTGTTTTTGAAATTGCGGCCAGTTGCCACCGGAGATCACAGAGACCTTGATGTGAGAAAGCAGTTGGTTCAAGAGCGCCGCCATCTCCGCATCAAGCGCCGACTTGCTCTGGGCCAGTGTTCCGTCCAGGTCAAAGATGACGAGTTTTTTCATGGTTACGGGTTCCGTGTCCGGCTGAAGAACCTATTCCGGCAGCGCGACTTCTAGCAAGTTGACTGACGTGAGCGGCTGGTAGGTGCAGGCGCCGACCGCCGCCGGCAAAAGCACGACGTCGCCGCGGCCGAGGGGATAGCGGGTGCCGCCGTGCTCCAGTTCGCCCTCGCCGAGGGTGCAAACCAAGACCCGCGGCGCGTCCGCCGCGCCGACTCGGAACGGCGCTCGTCCGGTGTGCCGCCAGACCGAGAAATGCTCACAATGAAAGATTCGCTCTCGCCTTCCCGGCGCCGTCGCCTCCACCTCGGGAACCACCGGACCGATCGCGACTTGCTCGAAATCGATGCAAGCCATCGCCTGCTCGACTTGCAAAGGTCGCGGTTTGCGTGTCTTGGGGTCGACGCGATCCCAGTCGTAGAGGCGAAACGTGACGTCACTGTTTTCCTGAACCTCGAACACCACGAGGCCGCTGAGGGAGTGAACGGTCCCCGCGCGGACGAAGACGGCGTCGCCAACCTTCGGCGTGAAGCTTGCCAGCAGGTCCGCCACCGCCCGGCTCGCGAGCGCCCGTTCGAGAACATCGCGAGTGGTGCCCGGCTTCAGGCCCGCGTAGACGCGGCTCGACCGCCCTGCTTCCAGCACGACCCATGCCTCGGTCTTGCCGCTCTCGCCCGGTGGGATCAACGCCTTCCGCTCATTCGAAGGATGCACCTGGACCGAGAGCTTATCGTATGCGTCGAGTAACTTGAGGAGGACAGGGAACCGTCGGAAACGGCCCGCCAGTTTGCCCAGCAACGGGTGCGGCGACTGCTCCAGCAATTGGCGGATGGTCGCTCCCTGGAGCGGCCCGTCGGCGACCTTGCTGGGATGGTCATCGCGGTCGCTCAGGAGCCAGGCTTCGCCGATGGGTCCGTCGCCGGGCAAGGGTGCCTTGAGCAGATCGGCCAAGGCCCGGCCGCCCCAGACCCGGTACTGGTAAATCGGCTCGAATCGCAACGGATACATGGGGACTTCGATCATCTCACGTCTCCGCTTGAAGCCTGGTGGGGCCGCCCTGCGCACACACTCTCAAAGCAGTGCCTCTCAGGTCAGTGGCTATGCTTCTTCGCGGCATGATACTCCTGGCGAATGTGCTCGAGATCCACGGAAGGCGGTGGGAACGTCATCTTCAGCGCTTCCAGGTGCTCCACGACGATCCGTGCCACGGCGAGGTTCCGGAACCACTTGTGGTCGGCAGGGATGATGAACCAGGGGGCATGCTCGGTGCTGCAACGGGAGAGTGCCTCCTCGTAAGCCGCCATGTAATCGTCCCAGTAGTTTCGCTCCTTGTAATCGGCCTCGCTGATCTTCCATTGCTTGGCTGGGTCGTCGAGCCGATCCTTGAAGCGTTTCAGTTGCTCGCCCGGGGAGATGTGCAGATAGAACTTGAGGATATGCGTCTCGTCCTGGACAAGACCGCTCTCGAACGCGTTGATTCGATCGTAACGGCACGACCATACCTCTTGTGGAACGAGGTCATGAACGCGAGCGATCAGGACGTCCTCGTAGTGTGAACGGTTGAAGATGGTGACGACGCCCCGGGCCGGCGCGGCATGATGGACCCGCCAGAGGAAGTCGTGCGCCCGTTCATCGGCGGAAGGCTGCTTGAACCCCACCACCTTGCAGCCTTGGGGATTCATCGAACCCAGGATGTGACCGATCGTCCCATCCTTGCCCCCCCGCGTCCAGCGCTTGCAGGCAGATGAGCACCGAGCGCCGTCCATCGGCATAAAGCAACTCTTGCAACTCCCTCAGCCGCTGCCGGTAATGCTCGATCTCCTTCGCCGCCTCCTTGCGGTCTTCGTGGCGGTCCTTGAATTTCGGGTCGATGTCTTTCAGCTTGACGGTGGTGGCGGGCCACACTCGGAATCGCTCCCCGTAGTTCATTTCGCTTCTCCTGGCAGCCTCTGACGAACGCTTCGCTGGGAATACCGCACGAATCGCGTCCGGGAGGGACGTCGTCCGAGGTCGCTTGTCTACCGGCAAGCAGGCGCGGCCGGGTCTGGACAGTGCGAATTCCGGTCTCGTCTGTTGGGGCACATCGGGTTTGGTTGCGATCAACGGCTCGACGGATTGGGCTTGATCATCCGCCACCCGTTGGCAACCCAACAGGGGTTGTGCGGCGGATCTTGCCAAACACCACGAACGCGAGAGGGGCGGTGCTGACAGCACCGACGAGAAGGAGGGTCCACCCCACGGCCTTGCGTTGGCTCTCGGGCAGGCAATCCGCAAGCAAGAGACCGAGCCCAGCGCCGAGGGCCGCCCGCGCGCCGACGAGCAGGGCGAGTTCCGGCACGGTGACTTGGACTTCTCTCATTGCACGAATCCTCTCCGTTCGTCCGGACGTTATCGCCGGGATTAGTCATAGAATTAACATATCATATCGAAGTTCCGGTCGGAGGACAACCGGGGCTTCGCGCCAGGGCTCTCCAGTCGAGTTACAATCCGACGGCGGTCCGTTTTTCGCCGTGGAATGCCGTCGAATTCGCCTCGGTTTGATCCAGAAGGTCCTTGGCGTGTTGCACTTCGTCGGCCGTCCCGTGCGCGACCAGGAGCAGTTTGCCGTTCTTCACCTGGGTTTCGTATTGCAGGATGCTGTTCTTCGGAATTCCGAGGCTGCACAGACCGGCGCCGAGTGCGGTGATTCCCCCCGTCACGGCGGCGCCTTCGAGCGCGGCGATGATCGACATGACGAGCGGACCCCCCACGAGCAACGGACCCACGCCTGGCACCCAGAAAAACGCGGAGCCAAACAGCAGCCCCCAAAAGCCGCCCCAGAAGGCCCCAACCTTGCCCCAGTACAGCATCCGGTCGCCGGTGGTATAGTAGCCGACGACGTGCTCTTCCGTGTGGTAATCCTTACCGACGATTGACAGCTTCTTCATGTCGAAGCCATCCTTCTGCAGTTCGCGAATCGCGGCTTCGGCCTGATCGTGGGACTCGAAGATCGCGACGACGGAGTTCTTGGCGGAATCCATTGGGTTCCTCATTGGTAAACAGTGGTGAAATCATCCCTGCGTGATGCGTGAATCGGGCTTCGGACAACTCCGGCCTCCCTAGTTGAGCAGGCTGAGCTGTCCCCAGCGAATCGGTGCCGCCAGGGTCTTCCGGGATCGGTCGTTCCGTCTCCCTTGACGGGCCTGGACAACACAGTTGAAGAGATCGAGGTACTGGCGGCCGACATTCGGCCAGAACATCGGTGTGGCATAGGTGTAGGCCTTGCGCCGGGTTTCCAGCAGAAAGGCGTGGTCGCTCAGAAAGCGTAGCGTCGCCTCGGCCAGCCCACCGCTGTCGGCGAACGGCACCAGGAGGCCCCGCCCTTCGGCCAGGACTTCCTCGGCGTACAGGTACGGCGTGCTCACCACGGCCCCACCCGCGGCGATGGCGTAGGCCAAGGTCCCGCTGGCGATCTGCTCCTTTCCGGGATAGGGGGTGACGTACACGTCGCAAGCCTGCAAGTGTTCGAGCACGTCGTGAAGGCTGAGATAGCGGTTCACAAACCGGACGTGCCCGCCCACGCCCAGCGCCTGGGCCATCGCGACCAGGCTTTCGCGGTAAATCTCGCCCTCCTGGAGTTTGACCTGCGGGTGCGTGGCACCGACGATCAGGTAGAGGACCTCCGGGCAAGAGGCCACGATGCGGGGCATGGCCTGGATCATGTACTCCAGACCCTTGCCCCGGTTGATGAGGCCGAACGTGCAAATGACCTGCCGGCCGCTGAGTCCGAGCCGGGCCTTGTGCGCGTCGTCGCGCTCGAAAGGGACCTCCGGCACGCCATGCGGAATCACCTGCACCCGCGCACTCGACACTCCGTAGACCGTATTCAGGAGCCGTTCGGCAAGGTGCGTCATCACCACAACGCCACTGCTCAGGGCCGACAGTCCACGGATCAAACGACGGGGCAGCGCGGACGGCTGAGACAACAATGTGTGAAACGTGGTGACGAGGGGCTTGCGACAGGCTCGCACGAACTCCAGGATGTGCGAGCCCCATTCGCCGGGATAAAGGCCGAACTCGTGTTGTAAGCTCACCACGTCAAAGGGACCGTCATTGGCCACATCCGCGGCAATCCGATATGCGTTTGAGCAACCGTTGTCGATGACGTGGACCACGCGCGGGTCGTCGTAGCTGTGCGTACCTGTCTTTCGGATTGCCGCGAACGAAGACACCGGTTCTTCCGCCGCAAGATCCACCGCATCCGCCGAATCCTTGGAGAAGGTTGCCAGCCCGCATTCTTCCGGCGGATAGGTCGATACAAACAGGGGGCGAATGGCGTTCACGATTAACCCTCCTGAGGTTGTTTCCTACGCGCCGAAAGATCGGTACAAATCGCAGAGGAGTCGCTGTACCTTGCTCTCAGCGTTCGTCCCGGTCGGCGGGAACGCGTTCGATCTCTTTGTTGGGCCGCGACTCTACCGCGACATACATACCGGTCAACGTGACGATCCAGGCGAGAGTGCCGCTCAGCGCCACGAAGCCGAGAACGCTGCCGAGGAGGGCGAGTACCGCAAAGACGATTGCGTAATACAGCGTGGGACAGCTCCCTCTCTCTCGAACAGGTGCAGAGCGCGATATTGCGATCGACGGCAGTACCCGTTGCAACACGACAAGTGACGAGGTGGAAACACGAGCATGTCACTCGTTTCGTGGATGAGACCCGGCGCGTCTCCGTGTCGGCGCGCCCTCTCCCGTCACTTCTTGGCCACGGCGATCTTGAAATCAATTGTCGCGTCGGCGCCCTTGTCGGGGTGCCCGGTCACCTTGACGGTGAAGTCGCCCAGGGAGGCGTCGTCCGCGGCCTTGAACGTGAGTTTCGCCTCCGAGTCCCCGTGCTTGATGACGGGGCTGGCGAAATCGCCGGTCACGCCCGTGGGCCCTTCCGCAACCTTCAGCGCCACGTCCTGGTCGAAGTTTTTGCCGCGCTCAATGCCGATCGAGACGACTTTCGTCTCTCCCTGATGGAGTGTCGTCGACAGCCGGGGCACGCTCAGATTGAACGTGTTGTCGGCTTCCCCATAGGCCGGTGGCTTGTGAGGCGGGGTGGTGGTGACTCCCTGTCCCCCGGGAGTGCCCTGGTTGCAGCCGGCAAGCGCAACCAACGCGGTCGCCAGCAATACCTTCAAAGGGTTCTTCATGGGTCTTACCTTTTCTCGTGATTGAGCTCATTGGCTCTCACTCCGCCCGAGAGCAACCGCTCCCCGAGAACGTCTTCCGGCGGAGGAGAGGGAACGCGAATGATTGACGCAGCTTCACTTCTGTGAATGTTTGTGTGCTGTGGCTGTGTGCTTATGAGCATGCTCGCTGTGATCGTGAGCACTCTCCGCATGCTTCTTGGCCTCGTCGTCCTCGCCCACCTCGTGGTGATGAGCGGCCTCCAGGTGGTGGTGAGCGGCGGCCGCATGCTCAGCGGCGGCCTGGTGATGATGTTCGCAAGCGGTGTGCTTCGTTGCTGTCGGCATCGTTCTCGTCTCCTTCGGGGTCATTGAGTTCCGGGTCATTGCGGTCGTCGCCATCTTAGAGCCAGGTGGACCACGACCCTCGATCAAGAAACCGCTCGGCCCAGCAGCCGAGGGTAGCTCACGGGTTCATGCGGTCTGCTCGGAAACCGAGGTTCCGCATTTCCGCGGGCCAAAAAAAACCGACGTGCTCGATCGCCGTTGTCGGGCGATCGAGCACGTCGGTTTACTCTTTGAGTGACCCCCCGGGCAGGGCCGGGTTGTCCTTCACCAAGTCATCCAACGATTACTAAA
>DAIDJG010000494.1 GCA_027451445.1 Singulisphaera sp. | reverse complement strand
CCCCCCCTTCCCAAGGGGGGGAGTTAATATGTTCGCCTCTCGCACGAGACTGGGCGTAGCGTTAAGTTAACGCATAAGCTCCCACCCCCCTTCTCAAGGGGGGAAGTTATATATTCCTACCTTTGAGAGGCGATGGGTAAGCGCCTTGGAGTGATCGGCCGTGTGCAATGCATTTGAGGAGAATGAGGTTTACCGTCCGGCGTCCACTATCCGAGCGACAGCCGCTCTAACCAATCCGGCCGTGATGCGTCGCTTCATGCGCGGGTGCGCTCTTGGGATGAGCCGGAGCGTGCACGGGCTTCGGGTGGTGCCGGACGGGGACGTGGGGAGGATGTTGCAGTGGGCCAGCAGGAGGCGGCGGGTCGAAGGCCTCGGTCGATCCAACGGCGGTGAGGCCGCTCGCGGTGTGGATCGTTAGCGTGATCGTATAGGGTCCCGCATTGGCGTACGCGTGGCTTCCGACCACCCACTCGCCTCCTGGGACGGCTTCGATCAGGCCTGCGCTGGTGGTCCCGTCACCCCAGTTGATCGTGCCGGTGAAGTGGCTCGCGGGCTCCGGAGGCGGCCCCACGCCCTCGACAAGGAACGCAAGTGGTGCGGTGAAGTGTACGCCCTGGGTCATATGCACCGGAATCCCGCTCACGATCGGCGGGGCGTCGGTGACCACGGCACTCGTGCCGGTCGTCAGGGTTCTCCCGCCCTAGTCGTGGATGACAACCGTGACGGCGTAGGGCTGGGTGCGCTCGAGCGTGTAGGTGTGATTGCCCGTGACGACGAATGCCGTCCCCTGTCCATTGGGCTGGGAGATCGCGCCGAGCGACAGCGGTGAGCCGTCGCCCAGGTCGATGGTCGCCGTGAAATCGGCGGGAATTGCGAAGGAGTTATTGTCGAAGAAGGAGCCAACGGCGACCTGGGCCAATGGTGTACTCTTCGGCTGAACCGGCAAGGGGTCGATGGCGATCTCCGTCAGCCTCGCATCGGCGACGGTGGCCGCCGGGTTCGTCGGGTTCAGGTCCTGGATGGTCACAAGGACCGTGTCGGTCCCAGGCGCGAGGTAGTGGTGGGGCACGGCGGAAACGACTTGATCGTTGCCGCCGTTCACGCGGATCACGGCGCTGTCGCTGGTCGTGCCATCGCCCCAGTTGATGGTCGCGGCGTAATCGCTTACGGGATGAGCTCCGCCGGTGTCGACGAAGGTGGCCACGGGTGTCCCGGGCCGTACCACGACGCCTTCGATCGCGCTCACCGGGACCCCCGAAGCCAGGAGGGGCACAGCGTCCAGGTGTCTCGTGCACCATCTCGTTGCGACGGGCAGGGCGGAGCCTCAACGGCCCAAGGAACCCACAAAGCCAGGCCGAGGCAAGGCGTGTCGGGCGGGTGTCAGTGAGAGTTTCTGACATAAGGTGGCGCCTTGCGGCGTTTCGGTTACGAGCTTCGCCGAATCTTCTCGGAGTAGGGAGTCGCGTGCTCGTCGGAAGAATTGCTGTGATACGCACATCCGGCTGTTTCCGAAAACCCAATCGCAACAAGGGGGACATCAGACCGAGAATCTTATGTCAGGATTGTCCATAAGCTCTTCAAGAGGATCGGACACCGTGCGCCAGCAACTACCGATCATGCGACTTGCGGCACTCGTGGTCGCGTTGACTGGCCTCAGTTGTCAGTCGCCGCGGATCAACGAGCGACTCGTCAAGCAGCCGCTCCAGAGTCGTGTTGTCGCCGAGGCTGTTCGGCCCCTCGGGGCGGAGAGCGCGGAAGCGTCGTTCGAACGGCTCAGATATGAAGTCGAGACGAGTGGCGTTGCGACACACGCGGGGCTGCTCGAACTGGGCGCCTTGGCCCACGAGATTGGTGAGCGCAAGGCGACTCGCGAACCGGCCTGCGCCTTGCCCTGGTTTCGGGATGCCGCGGCGTACTCGGTGTTCGCGCTGCGCGCGAGCACACCGCAAGGTAGTGCGTCGCCTTTCGAGGCGAGCGCGATCGCGCAGCATAACCGGTCCGTCGAAGCGCTGTTGCGCTGCGCCGGCGCGAGCCCGAAGTGTGCCGACCCGGCCTTCCGCGAGCAGCTCGCCGTGATGGGAATCCAGCCCCGAGCCGTCGCGGCCGAAGGTGTCCCGACGCCCTGGGAAGAGCTCTGGATCGCGCGCGACTTTCGCGTGCGGCACCTCGAGCCGGTCCAGTGCTGCGGCCTGGGCGTACCGCTGATCGCCGTGAGCTATTACCCGAACCGGTCAGCGCTCCCGGCAAAATTTCTTCCTGAGCGACTCCGGCTCCCTGCCTCGGCGGTCCTGGTTCCCAACGGACCCCTTCGCGGCGGTGCCTGGCGCGCTCAACCGGCGACGCTCGCTCTGCATGACCCCAGGTTTGAGTCGACTGTCGCGCTCGGCGCCACCGGGTGCCGATGCCCGCTGGCGATCGACCTGACGACCCCGCTGGGCCACCAGTTCATCAACGCGCCCATGACGGAGCTTGCCTGGGGCGGGCTGCTCCGGCCGGATTCGTACGGCGATGTCGCCGGGATTTACATGTACGGGCCGTACCAGCCCGGCAAGGTCCCCATCCTGTTCGTTCACGGCCTCTGGTCCACCCCGGACGCCTGGTTGAAGATGACGAACGGCCTCTATGCCGACCCTCTCATCCGCTCTCGCTATCAATTCTGGTACGCCTATTACCCGACGGGCGCTCCGCTCATGGCCTCGGCGGTCCGGATTCGACGTGCGCTCGGCGAACTGCGTGAGGCGATCGACCCGGCGCACAGCGACGCGCAGCTCGATCAAATGGTTGTGGTGGGCCACAGCCTTGGCGGCGTCCTGGGCAAGCAATTGATTCAGAGCAGCGGCCAGGCGCTCGAGAAGAGCCTCTTGACCCGGCCGTTTGATCAAGTGGCGATGTCGCCGGAATCGCGGCGGATCTTGTCCGAGATCCTGTACTTCGAACCCGTCCCGTCCATCCGCCGCGCGGTCATGATCGCCGCACCCCACCGAGGGAGCAATACCGCCAATCAGCTTATCGGCCGACTCAGCTCATCACTCGTGCAGAGACCTGGGGCTCTTGTCAGCATCCACGCCGAAGTCCTGGCCCTGAACGGCCCGGAAGTCCTTCAACCATTCTATCGGAGCCGGCCGCCCAGCAGCATCGATAATCTTCAATGGGACAGCCCGATCCTCAAAACCCTCTCGGAATTGCCGATCGCGCCCAGCGTCCCCTATCATTCGATCGTCGCTAATCTGTTTCCCAACCAGCCTTCGCGACTCTGGACCGACGGCGTCGTAAGGTTCGAAAGTGCGCACCTCGATGGTGCGCAGTCCGAAATCATGGTCCGTCATAGTCACTTCGTGAACGACACTCCAGAAGCGACCGCTGAAGTCCAACGCATCCTGAGACTGCACTTGTCGAGTGTCGCCAGCGGCACCGAGAGTCACGTTTCTTATTCAAAGTAAACTAAATCACCTTGCACGAACCTGAGACGCGGTAGGCGGCATGCTGGCGTCATGCCGCCCCGACCCCAGCCACCTTGTGTGGCTGGTGAAGGAGGCCTGTGGCTAGCTCGTCCCGCATCAATCGCTGTATTGGTTCCCTCGACCCCACCCGCACAAGGCGGGTGGGGTCGTACTCGCTGATGCAACGCGTCTAGCTTGAGACCTTCTTCACCACCCGCACAAGGCGGGTGGGGTCGTGTGATGGCGGGCGACGCGCTTTGGGTTAAACCATATCGGTGTAAACATTAATTGTAAGCGCAAACAAAAAGCAGTACCCGGACCTGTCCCAAGTTCCCGCAGGGTTATTGAGATTCCTGCGCAGTTCATCAACGAACCGGCGCCCGAACCTGGGAGCGGATCCCCCTCAAGTTGTCCTGCTCCTCGACCGGCCGCACGACGCGGAAGCCAACGAAGTCGGCGTCCCAGACCCACCAGATACTTTGATCAGGATCGACCAGGTTCCAGCTCGGGTCCGACCCGCGCCGGGCTGCGCTGCGGCAGGCTTCGGGCCGGTCATCCCAGGATCCGCCGCGGGCGACGTGCGGATAGGGGGCGGCGGTTGGCAGAACGACGGGGCCGATCGACGATCGGTCAACCGGACGCGCGGCGTAGGCGTCCTTTTGATAGAGGTCGAGGCACCACTCCGCGGCGTTGCCGACGATGTCGTGGAGGCCCCAGGGGTTCGCGGCCTTGCGGCCGACGGGGTGGGGTTTGTCGTCGCAGTTGTCGACGAACCACGCGAAGCGTCCAAGCTGCGCGGGCTGTCGCCCCAGAAGTAAGCGGTGTCCGTCCCTGCGCGGCAGGCGTACTCCCACTCGGCTTCGGTGGGCAGGCGATACGTCTTGCCGGTCTGCTTTGAGAGCCAGTAGCAGTATTCCATCGCCGCGTGATGGCTCACGCCAATCGCGGGGTATCCCTCGCGGCCATAACCGCGCGTTTCGTCGGGGTAGGGGGGTGTCGGACGTGTGACGGCGTCGGCGTCCCTGGCGAGATCCTCGACGTTTGACTTGTTCGAGGGGACCCGCCCTTTGCGGAACGCCGCGTACTCGTCCCAGGTGACCTCGAACTTGCCCATCCAGAACGGGCGGATCGTCACGGGGTGTTCGGGTCCTTCGTCGTCACCGCGGCCCGGCTCTTCGTCGGGGCTTCCCATGGGGAAGGTCCCCCCGGGGATCGCGATCATCTCGAAGCGAACGTCCGAGCCGGGGATACGTTCGGTGTAGTTGGCGTGTGGCGCGGGCTCGTCGGGCGCAGCCGCAATGGTGGGTGCCAACAAGCGGCGCGCAGGATGAACGGTGCGGATCGCTGACACGAACCTGGGGACGACCAGCCCGATGACGATTGGGGCGAGAACCATGAACGCGAGCAGTTGCCTAAGCGAGATCAATGACCTCGACAGGAAGAGTATGACGAGCACAAAAACACATGGGCCGAGCGCTGGTACGACCAACTCGGGTCGCGCCAGAATGCACCCCAAAGTTGCCACGACGACCATCGCGCTACGGAGCGTGATCTGAATGCGCTTTTGAGGATTTGGGGTCTCAGAGCGCAGGGTTGGACTCGGCCCCGGCGTGAATTCCGTCGCCTCCGAAACCGCCGCGACGCGGAACGTATACCGGCAGCGGGGGCAGCACCGGATCCCCGCCGGACTCCCAGCGCGGCAAATCGGACACACGACCCACGCACGGCTGCGCCAACTCGTGTTCACGCTCCACCTTTCTCATACTCGCGAAGTCGTGGCGAGCGACGGTCTGATGACACCTGGACGATTCGATTCCACCATCTTATCCCTGCTCCCAGGAAACCCGGTAGACCTTTCTCGATGAACCAACGCTCACGGCGCACCGGTTGCATCACATTGGCCAGGAGCCGTTGTGAAGGAGACCTCAATGCGCGCCTTGACCGTGATCCCCGGCAAAGCCGACTCCGCGGAGCTCGTCAACCTACCCGACCCTCCCGCCGAACCGGGAAAGCTTTGGGTGCAGGGAGTGGCTCTTGGCGTCTGCGGAACCGATCTCGAAATCGTTCGAGGGGCCTACGGCTGGGCTCCGCCGAGCCGTGAGCGGCTGATCCTCGGGCATGAGTCGCTCGGCCGGGTGATCGAGGCTCCCGAGAAGTCCGGGTTTGAACCGGGCGACCTTGTCGTCGGCATCGTGCGCCGGCCGGACCCCGTCCCGTGTGCGAACTGTGCGGTCGGCGAGTGGGACATGTGCCGAAACGGTCTGTACACCGAGCACGGCATCAAGCAACTCGACGGGTTTGGGGCCGAGCAGTACCATCTCGATCCGGCGTTTGCGATCAAGCTCGATCCCAAATTGAACGGCACTGGCGTTCTGCTGGAGCCTGCGAGCATCCTCGCGAAGGCCTGGGAACATATCGAGGCGATCGGCCGGCGCGCTCACTGGGAGCCTCGGAGTGCGGTGGTGATCGGCGCCGGGCCGATCGGCCTGCTCGCGGCCCTGATGTCCGTTCAACGCGGGCTCGAGACGCATGTGATGGACCGCGTGACCGAAGGTCCCAAGCCCGGCCTTGTCCGCGATCTCGGGGCGACTTATTTCACGGGCCCGATGAAAGACGTGTGCCAGGAGGCGGACGTCGTGATCGAGTGTACCGGAGTCGGCCAACTTGTCCTGGATGCCATGCAATGTTCAGCGCCTGGCGGGATCGTCTGCCTGACCGGCGTGTCGTCGGGCGGGCGACAGTTGAGCATCGACGCGGGGATGCTGAACCGCACGATGGTGTTGGAGAACGAGGCCGTCTTCGGCTCCGTTAACGCCAATCGCCGCCACTATGAAGCGGCCGCGGCGTCGCTGGCCAAGGCAAACCGGAGTTGGTTGGAACGCCTCGTCACCCGACACGTGCCCCTGGAGCGTTGGGCCGATGCGCTCACACGCACACCCTACGATGTGAAGCCGGTGATCGACCTGACACGGTGAACGATCGGTGTTCGCACGCGCTCTGTGCGGACGACCTCGCCCGCACCCCTCGCCCGCACCCCTCACGCGGCCCTCGTTGAGGGCCGACCTCTCCCACAAGGGGAGAGGTGTATCTTTTGCTTCTTACAGCTACGAGGCATCAAAATATCCATCTGCCCTTGTGGGAGAGGGTCGCCGCGCAGCGGCGGGGTGCGGGAGTCGCCGCCTCCGGAGGTTCAGACAGCTTCGAGTAGCGCCCGGAAGGCCTCCACAAGTTGACGGTCTTCCGCCTCCGTCATGGCGCGGAGATCGAAGAGGAGACATCCTGCCTGGATCCTCGCCACGACGGGCGGCTCGCCGAGCCGAAGCGCGCGGGCGAGCGCGGACTCCGTCGTCCAGGGCGCGGGGAACGGGGGACTGACCCGGACGACGGCCGTCGGGATCGGCTCGGCCGGGGCGCTGCCGCCGCCGAGGAATGACGTCGAATCGATGACGTCGGCGTTGAGCCTAAACGCTGCGCGGAAAGTCTCCGCGACCGTCTCGGCCCGTCGTCGCAGTTCGTCGAGCGGCGTGTTGAGGAAGGCCCAGAGCGGGATCCGTGCCCGCGCGAGACTGGGATCGAGCATCAGGCGGAGCGTGGCCTCGAGAGCGGCGAGCGTCATCTTATCGACGCGGAGCGCACGCATCAGCGGGTCGGCCTGGATCCGGGCAATCGCCTTACGGGTGCCCACCAGGATGCCGCACTGCGGTCCCCCGAGGAGCTTGTCACCCGAAAACATGACCACATCGGCGCCCGCCGTCAGTCCGTCCACCACGGCCGGCTCATCGCGGACATGGGGCGGGCAGCCGGGTGCGAGGAGACCCGAGCCGATGTCGTCAATCGCGAAGATGCCGTGCTCGTGGGCGAGTTGCGAAAGTTCTTTGATGTGCACGTCTTCCGTGAAACCGACGATGCGGTAGTTGCTCGGATGAACGCGCAAGATCGCGGCGGTGTCGGGTCCGATCGCGCGTGCATAATCAGAGAGCCGGGTTTTGTTGGTCGTGCCGACTTCCTTCAGCCGGGCGCCCGAGACTTCGAAGATTTCGGGGAGGCGGAACGAGCCGCCGATCTCGATCAATTGACCGCGCGAGATGATGACTTCGCGGCCGTCGGCGAGCGCATGGAGCGCCAGGATCGTCGCGCCGGCGTTATTGTTCACGACGGCGGCGGCCTCGGCTCCTGTGAGGCGTCGGAGCAAAGCCTCGACCCCGTCGGTCCGCTTGCCACGCTCGCCGCGATCGAGGTCGAATTCCAGGTTGCAGTAGCCTCGAGCCACTTTCATCACCGCCTCGATCGCTTCCTCTGCCAGCGGAGCGCGGCCCAGTCCGGTGTTGAGCAGAATACCGGTCGCATTGACCACGGGCCGGAGCGTAGGCCGTCCCGTCCCGAGCAACACGACCGCGCGTTGCGCAAGCGCATCGACATCGACCGCCGGCTCCCGACCACCCCGAAGTTCCTCCCTGGCTTCGTCGATGGCGCTGCGCACGGCGTCGACGACGGCCTGCCGGCCTTGCGAGAGCAGCCAATCCGCGAGCCCGGGTCGATCGAGAACAGCGTGCACGGCAGGGAGTCGACGCATCCCGGAGTCACTCATCACTTCGTTCCTCCGCCCGCACTCGACGCATTTGGCGGGGCAAATCGGTCGCCCAGCCGGCGCAGGTCGCCTTCCCGCATCGTGACACCGATCCGATCGAGGTACTCGCCGATCGGCACGGCATACTTTCGAGACGTGCCCAGCAGGTCGCGGAGCTCGGCCATCGTGATCCGGGAGCCGTCCGACAGGCGCTCGATCACGCGGCGCTGAAGCTCGGCCGCCACATCGAAATCAAGATAGAGCTCGGGACCGATGGCGACGAGCCGCTCCTCATCGACGAGCAGACTCAACAGATCGGGAACGGCGTCCGCGCCCGCCTTCGAAGCCCAAAGCTCCGGTCCGGGCGGCGCCAGGCCCCCAGCGCGATACGCCTCGGCGAGCTCTGCCTTGAGCTTACGCTCGCGCTGACTCAACTTCGGCGTGTGATCGGCCAGCGCGACGGTTCGGCCATCGGCGATCACCTGCCCCTGTGCCTTGAGCCGATCGATGATGGATTCGACGAGCGAGTCATTGCGGAGGTCGGCGAGCGCCGCAACAACGCGGGCGCGGACGATCGACGATTGGCGCGGACTGGCCGCATGGAGCCGGGTCAAGGCCCGCCGGATGCGGTCCTCCACGTCGTGGACCGCCTCGGCGACCACGAGGGACGTCCGCCTGGGCCCAATATGGACCTCGATCAGCCCGCCGGCTGCGGTGAGGTCGGCGACCAGCTTTGGGACCTCATCGTCCACCACGCCCGCGTCGCGCGCCAGCGACCGGTTGGTCCACGGGAGAAAGCCGCGAAAGGCCAGCGCTGTCGCGATCCTCGTCGAAGGCTCAGGCGCGGTGAGCCGTCGTAGACGAGCGACCATGGCCGTATCCCGCCGGCGGATCCGTCGGGCGACCGGCTGGATCACGAGACCACCGCCGACCGTGGCAGGCGGGCTCTCCTCGCGCAGGATGAAGGGCTGGCCGTGGACGGCGACCACGGGCTCCGCGACGAAGAGCTGGCCGAGAACCGGTTGATCGCGGGTCGACTCGTTCGGTTCCAGCACGCCGAGCGTGACGCCGACCTCCGCCGTGCCGATGTGGAGGCGGTAGCGCGCCCGGTGGCGGAGCGGCCGGAGTGTCTCGCGCGCGGGCCGAATCTCGACGGAGAGGACGTGAGTGCTCTGCAAATAGCCAGGCGCGGCGACCTCGTGGCCTCGGCGAATCTCGTCGTGGCGGACGCCGGCGAGGTTGAGTGCGCCCCTGGCCCCTCGGCCGAGTTGTTCGACCGCGTGATCGTGGCGCTGGATGCCGCGAACCCGCACGCGCTGACCGGAGGGAAACCACTCGAGCTCATCGCCCACCGCGACCTGGCCCGAGACGACCGTTCCGGTCACCACCGTTCCGTGTCCGGAGACCGAAAACGAGCGGTCGATCGGCATGCGAAAGGGTCCCAGGTCGGAGCGGATCGGGGCGGTGTCACACAAATGCTCGAGGCGCTCCTTGAGCGTGGCGATTCCCTGGCCGGTGGCAACCGAGGTCCGCACGATGTCCGCATTCTGGAGGAAGGTCCCAGCAACGAGCGACCGAATATCGTCCTCGACGAGGTCGAGCCAGGAGGGGTCTACGAGGTCGCACTTGGTGAGGGCGATGACGCCGCCGGAGAGTCCCAGAAGGCAGAGGATGTCGAGGTGTTCGCGCGTCTGGGGCATGACCGAGTCGTCGGCCGCGATGACCAGGAGGGCCAGATCAAGGCCCGAGGCGCCCGCGAGCATGTTGCGGATGAACCGCTCGTGTCCGGGCACATCGACCAGGGCCAGACGATGCCGCTCCAGCTCCAGGGCGGCGAAGCCGAGGTCGATGGAGATCCCGCGCTGCTTTTCGGCCGGCAGTCGGTCGGTGTCGACCCCGGTCAAGGCGCGCACGAGGGACGTCTTGCCGTGATCGATGTGGCCCGCAGTGCCGAGAACGAGGTCCCTTTGGTCGGTCATCGTGAACGGTCAACCTCGGATTGGCTGTTGTTGAGGGAGTCCTCGGGCTTTCGGAACCCTCCGGGGCCAATACCGTTCAATTCACCCTAAACCGATGGGGACGACAGATTTAGCTCCCTCCCCCCTTGTGGGGGAGGGTTGGGGTGGGGGGTGCGAGCGGCCATTGGTAGTGCGATCCCCCCACCCCGACCCTCCCCCACAAGGGGGGAGGGAGTATTTATGTTCCTGCGTTCCCGTGCGTTCCGATCATTTGAACGGTAATGCCTCTCGGGCTCGTCTTCGATGAGTACGATTCCAACCCCTCGCCCGGATTGCAAAAGATCCGGTTGTCATCGAATATACTGGTTCAGGGTTGTCGCGTCGTCATGCAGGCTTGAAATCCGCCCCAGGGGTGTTCGAACGATGTCTGGACGTAAGGAACGGTTGACCGACTTCGCGAACTGTGCCGGTTGTGCGGGCAAGCTGTCCTCGCAGGGTGTTGCGCAAATCCTGCGTACGCTGCCGCCGAGGCCGGCCGACCCCAATCTGCTGGTCGGCACCGAGACGTCGGACGACGCGGGAGTTTATCGGATCGCGGACGGGCTGGCCCTGGTGCAAACGGTCGACTTCTTTCCGCCACTCGTTGACGATCCGTTTCAGTTCGGCCAGATCGCGGCCACGAACGCTCTGTCGGACGTCTACGCGATGAACGGCCGGCCGCTGACGGTCCTGAACATCGTGGGGTTCCCTGACGAAGATCTGCCGCTGGAAGTGCTCGGCGAGATTCTCCGAGGCGCCGCGGACCGGGTGAGCGCGGCGGGCGCCGTGACGGTGGGCGGGCACTCCTTGCGCGACACCGAGATCAAATTCGGCCTGAGTGTCACGGGCCTGGTGGACCCCGCGGCAGTCCTCACGAACGCCGGGGCCAGGGTGGGCGATGTGCTCGTCCTGACGAAGCCGCTGGGCACCGGGTTCATCACGACGGCGAACAAGAAGGGCGAATGCCCGGCCGATTTGCTCCAGCGCGCCGTGGCTTCGATGACCCAGCTCAACGTCATCGGCCGCGATGCCGCCCGCGCCGCGGGCGGTGCCCATGCGCTGACCGACATCACCGGCTTCGGCTTGGGCGGTCACGCGGCCGAGATGGCGGAAGGCTCGGGCGTGACCGTGGCCCTCGATGTGGCACGTTTGCCCGTGATCGAGGGCTCCGAGTCATTGGCGATCCCGCGTTTCCACACCCGGGCGTACAAGACCAACCGAGCCCACCTGGAGGGTCGCCTGGAGATTTCGGATGGCGTCGACGCCCAGCGTGCGGATTACGTCTTCGACCCCCAAACGTCCGGCGGATTGCTCATCGCCATCGCGCCGGACCGTGTGGAGCGCCTGGTCGCGGAATTACGACGCCTTGGGGCGCTGGCCGCCGCGGTCGTCGGCTCCGTCCTGACGCGGCGGGGGAGCACCGCCGTCATCCTTCGGTAGATTGGTCGAAGGAAGCCGCCGCGGCCGATCGACTGGGCCTGAGCCATCAACGGGGAAGGTTTTATCGAGTCGCTTGATGATGCTTTCGAGCGAGTCCTCGACCCGCCGTAACCGCTTTTCCAGCGCTCGTACGTCGTCCGGTGGGGTCGGCCCACCCGCCCCCATCATCGGCATCATCCCCGGTAACATCCCCGGCATCATCCCCGTTGGCATCTTCCCCTTCGTCGAGGCCTTCGTTTTCGCCATCTTCCCCGGGCCGGGTTGGGTCCCTGGAATCGTTAGTGTCGGTGCGCCTTTCGGTGTTCCAGGCTGGGGTCTGTTTTCGCCGATGGGTTCGGGTGCGTCTGCGGGCCACGCGATGATTTCCTGGCCGTTACGCGTGATGAGCTGAGTCAGCAAGGTTGCGTCGCTCCCCGGAATTCGGCGCACTGAGCCGTCGCAGAGCCCGATCAGGGTTCCCTGGGGATCGCTGTCGTCGAGCGCGGGGAGGGGCTTGCCGGGGCCAAACGGAAGTTCCTCCGGCTTGGTCCAGGGCGAGGCATCACGGGCGACGAGGAGAAGCAACGTGTTCGACAATCCGTCGGTAAAGTCCGGGAGCCGATTGCCCTGCGTTCCTTCGAACGCCGCTCCTTTGCCAGCGACTCCGCGAATCCGCGTCTCACCCGCCGGCGCGGGGCTCTGCGGCGTGCCGAACACGGCGGGCATCCGGTCGATCAGGGCCTTGTTGTGCGGACTGTCCCAGGCCTCGTCGAGCCGGAACTGGTTGTACAGTTCATTCTCGCCGAGATAGGGCAAAACGGCAACTCGCCAGCTCAACTTCGGCAGGCCGTCCGCCCCATAGAGCGCGGCCGCGGGGAAGTGGCCGTTGACGTCCTGGAAATTGTGAAACGCCAGCAGAATCTGCTTCATGTGATTCATGGCGTCCTGGTCGGTCCTCGGTCGAGTCCGAGGACCGGCCCCGGGGTTCTGCGCCAGCGTGGGCTGGGTCCCGTTCAGCGCCCACAAACCCGCGAAGGCCACCCCACCCACCACCAGGGAGGCGGCCAGTGTCGATTTCGCAACCATACTCGGAATGACTCCCTTGGTCAGTGCGGCAACGCCCGGCGCGACCGCCGCCGAGGAGGTCATGGCCAGTGTGGCACGCATCAAGCTTGCGGAAACAGGGGACGGCTCCACGGACCACAACGCGGCCAACGCCGGCGCGATCCCTCGGCGCACGAGCCGAGCGCGGAGCTTTTCCCGCCCTCGGGCGAGGCGGCTCTTGACCGTGCCGACGGGACACCCCAGCCGTTGCGCGGCCTCTTCCGCCGTCACCCCTTCCAGAACACACAGCACCAGCACCTCGCGATGCCTGGTCGGCAAGCGACCGAGCTCGGAGTCCAGTACCGGCCTGAGGTCCGATCCCTCCGTCACCGGCTCCGCGCTGGCGAGGACGTCGACCAACGGCTCAAAACGAGGCCGGCGGCTCCGTGCCTTGGTCGCGACGCGGGTTGCCACGCCGTAGAGCCAGGGGCCCAGCCGCTCCGGGTCGCGGAGCTGGGCGGCCTTGCGCACCAGGATGAGGAACGTCGCCTGAAAGGCGTCGTCCGCATCATGAACGCTGGCCGACAGGCGCCGGCACACACCCAGGACCATCGGTCCGTGGCGCTCCACCAACGCCTCGAACGCCGCCTCGTTCCGCTCCGCCAAGAAGCGCCCGAGCAAGACCCGATCCCCCGGCGCGGCAATGCCGTACCGGAACAACTGGTCCAACTGCCGCAACGCTTCACCGTTGTGGGTTTCCCGCATATCGATCCCCGTGGGTCACGTCTGAAGTGATACTGCCCGCGGTCCGCGACCGGGATCCATCTTTTCAGAAGAAATTTCCTGGCGCCCAAGAGATTGTGCGCGAATGAGGGAGACCTGGGGTGGCCGGGGCAGAGGAGGCTGGAAGGCCGACGTGCCCCGGAAGCGTCGCGCGGCCCACCGGGGCACGTGGAGCCGCGCTCCCCTCGCCCCGGCCACCCATCCCGCTCGTTGGGGCGCACGAACTGTGAGGCGCCAGGAGAAATTTTCAGGCGGTTGGGGAAATGATCTCCCGATTGGATGCGGATGGGGTTCGAAATGGCGGGAGCGCATGGGAATCGAACCCACCAGCGGCATGTTTCCATACCGCTCAGCGGTTTTGAAGACCGTGGCCGGCACCAGCCGTACACGCACTCCCCTGGCTCGATCGTACGATTTGTTTCCCGACATGCAACAGCTTCCTCGAACCATTCCTCGTAGCCATACGAAGAACTGTTGAAATCGCCGTGCAATCGGACGATAATCCCTGTTAAGATAGACACGCCCTGGACCGACTCGGCGGCGCCGTGCCGTTCCCCCCATACGTCGATCGGTCCCTCGATTCTATCGGAGGAGGGTCGTGATGCGCAGCGCGATTCCAGGTCCCGGCTCCTCAGCGCGACGAAGCGGGTTCACTCGATCCGCTGTCGTCGAAATCATTGTTGGCGTCACCCTGGGCGTTGCGCTCTGCGCGGTGTTCGCGGTGGGGTTCTGGTTCGGACGCAAAGCGGACACTCCGCCGCCTGTGGCGACCCAACCACCGGTTGCGCATGACGCCGCACCAGCACCGGTGCCGACGCCGGAAGAGCCGCAGCCTCCGCGGGTTAGCGAAGCGCCCCGTGCCCAACCCACTGAGCCGCCCGCCACCGTGGCCGCCAATCCGGAACTCGAGAAGCCAGCACCTGTCGGTCCGGTCGTCGCGCTCGAACCGCGCGATCGCCCCGCGGCTCCCGAGAAGCCGGTCGTGAAGGCAAAAGCGGCCCCGATCGAAGCCGAACGGTTCGCGCTCCGCGAACCACCGCGCCAGGAGCCCGAACCCTTCATCCTGCCGCAAGATCCCTGGTTTGCGCTGGGAGCGGTTTCGGCCGACGAGCCGGTGGAGGATGAACCTCAGGTCTGTGCGGCGGATCGCAGGCTGAGCACCGCGGTGTCGTGGGCCAAGTCGCCCGAGGAGGCGTCCGAACAGGCCTTGCGCGACGGGAAGCTCGTGTTCCTGATCCACGTCTCGGGCAACTTCGAAAACCCCGGCTTCACCTGAAACAACGCCCAGGCATACAGGGCAGGTGCCCTGTCGGACCCCGCCGTTGGGAAATACCTTGCGGCGAAGTTTGTCGCGGCTCATCAACAGGTCGGCAGCTTTGAGGTCATCAACGAGTTCGGCGTCTTGCAGAAGAACGGCGGCAACGTCGCGAGCTACTTTTGCACGCCCGACGGCCGGGTCGTCCACGCCCTGACAGGGCCCGCGACCGCGGATCAACTCCTCGCCGCCGCTCACTGGGCCGTCGACACCCTCGCCCGCACCGGCAACGACGTCGGCCGCCTCGCCGAGGCCCATCGCGAGGCTGCTCAGAATGGCGACGCACAAGAGAACGCCAACGGCCAACGAGCGATCCACCGGCTCCTGGCCCAGCGGCCGCTGCCGCCATTGAACGACGTCTATCGCGAGATCTTCGAGAACATTCTCGGTCAGCGCGTCAGCAAGCCCGACAACGACATCGCCCAGGCCGAGCGTGCGTTTGGAGCCGCCGAGCGCGCCAAGCTGCCCTTGCTCATCGTGCTGCACAAATCGAAGGACAACATGGGGGTGCTCCAGGAGTGGAACCGTCAGCTCGCCAACCAAGGTGCCCCCGAGATGAATCCCCTGTCGCGCCTGGCGCGTTCGTATGTGGTGGTCGCACTTCCTCTGAACGAGCTGCCTGCGCTCTCGGGCCAGTTGAAGATGCCTCCGTATGCCGCTCCCGATAACGGCACGCCCTTGTTCGTCATCGCCCGGAGCAACGGCCGGCAGTTGGCTGCCGTCACGACGTGGGACAAGACCAGGGATCTGACGTACGCGATGGCTCAAGGGCTCGTCCAGGAGGCGAAAGAGCACGACCGCTCTCCCGAGCAGTTGAAGACCCTGCGGGAGCAGGTCGGACCTATCGACCCCGCACTCGGTCGTGATGTGGCGCGGCTCCAGGCCGAGGCCAAGACGTCGCCCAAGGGACAGAGGAGACCTTGAGCCGATGCGTCCCTTCCTTGCCGTCGCGGTCTTGACGCTGCTCCTGGCAACGCGCGTGTGCGCTGCGCCCGAGCTCTTCGGGATCGATCCCGAAACGGCCCCCGCCGGAACGAAGCTTACGTTCAAGGGCAAAGGCCTGGCCAAGACGCGCCACGTGCTGTTCGCGGTCGGCCGGACGGTCAAGCCCGCACAGTTCCGGATCGTGTCGGACAGTGAGCTCGAAGTGATCGCGCCCGATTACTTCCGGCCGCAGGCCCAGGCCACGGTGGCGATCTTCGGGAGCGATGGGGTAACGGTGGCCATGCCGGCCACGGCGCAGGTGGTGAAGTCGCCGGTCGTTGGCAGGAACGCTCAAGAAGCGGGTACCTCGTTCTTTCACGTTCTCGACGGCGGCATTGTGTCGTTGGCCAACAGCGTCGCGGTGATCGAGGCCGGGGGGATTGTGCAACGGAGCCAGGCCGCCGCGATGCACTTCGTGAAGCGCGGCGGGGTGCTGGAGGAGTTCGATGAGCGCACCGGCGTGGTGTTCCACGAACGGGGTGCGATGCTCGGGCCCGCGCTGTTCCGGCCGGAGGTGGGGCTGACGTTCTACAACGTGCCCACGATCTCGGTCAGTCCCGGCGTAGGGCCTTTTCTCTATCAGCCCGCTCCCCGGCCGGAGCTGGAGGATGCGCCTCACCAGCCCCCTGAGATCCGCTCGTTCAGCCCCCGAAGCGCAGCGGCGGGCGACGCGATCATGCTCGAAGGGCGAGGGTTCGCGCGCACCGTCGAAGTCACGTTCTACGGGCCCACGGGGCAGACGCAGAACGTGGGGTTCCAGGTCGTCTCCGACACGAAGCTCAAGGTCGAGGTCCCCGAGCTGAACCGCTCGCTGCGGGCCAGCACACAACTGATCATCGTGAACACGATCGACGGATTGACGTTCACGGCGCCTCGCGAGTTTGTGGCGCGCTGGGGCAAGGGGCTGGAAAACTACCATGCGTCGTCGTCGTCGGGGAATTATCCGTTGCTCTGGATCGACTCCGGTGTCACGTTCGCACCTCGGGGAGGCCACGTCCTCTACATCGCGCCGGGCGGCACGGTCAGTCCCACGGCTCCCGGCGTCTACTTCGTGAAGAAGGGGGGTCGGATGGCCGCGAACGCGTCCGGCGGCGTGCAGGTCTACTACGAGACCGACGCGGAAGTTCCCGACACCATTCGCCGGGGAAACGGTCGCGGACATGAAGTGAATGCGATCGTGCCCAGCGTCATCGGCGCCCCTTTCGTCGTCGTCGCCGGTCCGGTGTTCCGGCGCTAGCGCCGTTTTCCGGATCGACTCGGACACGGGCCCGAGACGCTCAAAATCATGATCTCTCTTGCGTTCCGAGTTAACGTAAGAGGTTCGATCTATCGAGACAAATAATACTAACCCGAAGCGCGAGCGAGGGATAATTATATCATTTACTCGCTTGCGCTTCGGGTTAGTGTAAGAAGTTCCACGTCGTGCGCTGCACCACAGAATCGTAACCGGTCCTGGCTCGCGGCGGGCCCCCTCCTTGACTTGCCGCAACCTGTTTCCTAGCCTGCATCCTCAACGATCCCGAATCGGAGGGCCCCCCATGTCCGCAGTGCGCACCGCGATCGTGTGGCTTTTGCTTCTCCTGGCCGTCGGCCCGGCTCGAGGCGCCGATCCGGAGCCGACCTTGCGCGCCGACCTCGGTGATGGCGTGACGCTCGAACTCATCCTGATCAAGGCGGGCCGTTTCACCCAGGGGTCGCCAGATGATGAAGCGGGCCGGGGCGACGACGAGACCGAACGGCCGGTCAAGCTCACGCGCGACTTCTACCTTGCGAAGACCCCAGTGACCCGTGGGCAATTCGCGCGGTTCGTGGCCGACACGCACTTTCGCACCGAGGCCGAGAAGGGAACGTCCGGCGGCTATGGGTTTGACGGTAAGGGGCTCACCCAGCGCAAGGAGTTCTCATGGAAGAACCCCGGGTTCCCCCAGACCGACGAACACCCTGGTAGCCGTTCACCAGTGTTGCGTAGTCTCGCTCAGGGCTGTAGCATAGCGAGGCATGAAATCCAAGGCACGGAAGTCTTGCCCCAATTGTCGGCGTTTGCAGGCGCTGTTAGATGCCCAAGAGGCGCGGCTGCAAGCGCT
>DAIDJG010000493.1 GCA_027451445.1 Singulisphaera sp. | reverse complement strand
CTGGGCCTGGGTCAGAATCTGCTGGGAGGCCGGGATTTGGGGCTGCTGGTACTGGGGCTGGCTGGCTGGCATGCCCTGGTTGAGCCGGGCGGCGAATTCGTCGAATCGCTGCTGGTACGTCATGTTCTGAAGGCGGTACTGTTCGCGGGCCGCCGCAAGCGCCTGTGCTGCCTGGTACAGCTCGGCCGGGGTTGGCTGATAGCGCGGCCGCTGCGCGGGGTTCGGGGTGTAGGCGGCGCCGATTTCGACAGAGACATCCGCGCCGAGCGGGGTCTTGGGATTTTCCCAACCCCAGGCCGGTCCGCCCGAAATCTTCGTTCGGCCCGTTTCCGGGTTCACTTCCACGCCTGCCGTCCAGCCACCCTCGGGCGTCGCAACGCCGCCGCTGTACCCCACCATGCCCTCCGTGCCGAGCGTGAGTCCGCCGAATTTCGACGTGCCGATCTGCGCCCCGTAATCAAAGCCATCCGTTCCGAGGCACACCTTGCCCGAGCCCGCGGGCTTGACCTTCAACGACGCACAGCCATTCACGCCAAGCTGGAGTTCGCCTCCCGGCACCGGAATCGCCGGAATGAGCTGGCCGAACGACGGTCCCGCCAGGGCCGTATGAATCGCCAGAACCGCCGAAGCCTTCGCCGCCAACCGCACGATACCCAACCGGCCCGCCACGCTCATGAATCGCAACATCGCTTTGCCCCCGTTGTCTCGCGCCTTGCTCTCGGCGACTCGTCTGCCCCCCCATCGGGGCAGCCCTCGTCGCGTCTTCACCGATCAAGATGCGCGGGGCAGACTTCGTTGCGCGCGGACGCGGATTTTTTTTCGGGGAGTTGGAGACCCACGGATTTTTACGTCGCAAACTCTTTGGCAATCATGGTTTGAGAAAAAGCGGCGTGGTGGCGTAACTGAAGAGGTGGGGCTGATGTTCGGGTAGCGGCTGCTTTTTCTTGGAAACACGCTCGCGGTTGGTCACTTCGAAGTATTGCTTCATGCGGGGTCCGAGCTCGTCGTAGGCGCGTTGCAATGCGACGGGGCCGGCGGTGTGGCGGAGGATGTCGAGGAGGCAGTAGGTCATGACGCCGTGGTCCCCTTCCTCGCGGGTCAAGGACGACTGGCGCGTGGCGCAAGCAGACAGGAGCGCCATCTCGCGCTGACCGATGTCCTTGAGCCGGGTGACCTCACGGTCGAGAAAGTCGAACTCCAAAACCCGAGCGCCCCCTTTCTCGTCGTTTGCGAACCCGCCGCTGTGGCAGTTATCGAGAATGACGATGACTTGACGGCCGTCGAGCTTCTGGAGCCAGCGTCCGAACATGTCGTCCGACACCGCGGTCTCGCGGACGAGCGCGTTCGAAGCCTTTTCCGCCGAGCCCGTTCGCCGGAGCTCGCCCCGGAGCACGTTCTCGAAGCGGCTGAGCCGAGCCTGGAGGGAGGGCGCGAGCTTTGTGCCTTGTTTGTGGAGTTCGGCCACAATGTCGAGCGTCACGGTGTCGTAAGGGGCGAGGACCTCATCCTCGTGGTCGGGCTCGTCGCCATTGTCGTCGGCGATCTGGAGCCCGTGACCCGAAAAGAAGACGATCACGGTGTCGCCGGGGCGAGTCACGGCGGGGAGCCAGCGGGTGATCGATTCCTCCATCTGTGCGCGGGTGGCCTTCTCGTTGGTGTACACCCGCAGGTCGCTCAACTGGCCCACTTCGCGGAGCACCTCGGCGAGCAGCCGCGCATCGCGATTGCAGCCGAGCAGGTTGAGGCCCTTCCGGCCGCCTGAGGCGAGCTCGTACTCGGCGTTGAACTCGTAGTCGGAGACCCCGAAGAAGACTCCGACCCTGCGCGTCCCAGGCGGGGTGAGGGCCGCATCCTTCGCATAGGTATGGAGCGCGACGTCGAACTCGGCCCATTCCGTTGGTGGCTCCTGGCCGAGCTCGAGCTCGACCCCTTTGAGCTGGCCCGGCGTCACGGCATTGAACCGGGCCTCGCGCAGCGAGGGATCGGCCAGGCCCCGGATCGGCCTCTTGGCGGCAACGACCTTCACCGACTCCGTGCCGAAAGGCGCGGAGACCACCCACCGGAAGTCGTCGTCCTGCGCGGGAATCTCCACCGTCCGACGCGCCGGGAGGAAGTTATCGCCCTGCTCCTGGTTGGGGAAGATCTGAAACACGCGGCCATCGGCCTGCTGATAGAACACGTGAACAAACGCGTCGATCTCAGAGGCGACGCGGATCGACAGGGCATCACCCTCGCGGTAGTCGCGCGTGGCGTGGTTGACCTCCGCGCGGACGAGGAACGAGGGCTGACGGTTGTGCAACTGGGCTGGGAGGCCGACGGGGCCTGTGTCGATCTTCGGCGGTTCCTGGGCGGCCGACGGCTTTGAGAGCGCCCATCCCAGGAGGAGGCTGAGCGCGACGAGCAGTCGGATTGCGTGAGCCCCCGTGGAGCTGCGTACTTCGGAAGTGCGCATGCGATCGCATCGCGCCGCGCTCTTCGCAAGTGGCGGAACTTCATAACTCCCCCCCTTGGGAAGGGGGGGAAGGGGGGGTGGGGAGTAGCCGTCCGATACTGGCAATTCAGCCACGAACCGCTCGCGTGCGCTTCTCTGCGGAAGGGCAACAGGAACCGCCGAAAACGTGAGCCGACTCCCCACCCCCCCTACCCCCCCTTCCCAAGGGGGGGAGTTATGTGTTCCTCTCTTGCGAAAAGGGCTTTGCGACACGTTAACCCGGATGGGGTTAAGGGAAGTGGGCGCACAGAATCGGCCCCCTCGGAGATCCGGGTCAGGCACCCAGCAGCGTAGAACCCCTCGGGGAACAGACATGTTTGCGGCACTCCCTCTCGCGAAGGTTCATCTACCGAGGCTTCCGCACGCCCCGGGTACCACCCTTGCTCACGAGGCCGATCTCGAAGTCGCCGGCGACTTCACCCTTGAGCATGGGCGTCTGGATTTCGGAGAACGTCTGCGCCACGTACGTCTTGGTCTTGGTTCCCGCGTATTTGTAGAGCTCCAGGAGCGAGACTTTCCCATCGTTGTTCCCCGCCGCGCGATCCGCAAGACCCGCGAGCCCTTCGGCGACGAAGTGCATGAACACGCCGTCCTGGAACTCGGGCGCCTCGAACGACACCTGCCCTTGTGCGCAGCTCGTCATGACCAGGATCCCCTGGGGCGGCCGCTCCATCGAGCGTGCAAAGCCGTCGACAAGGTCCGCTCCCCGCGCGGCACGTCGGCCTGAGACGACGGGCTCGTTGCGGCAGGCGTCGACGAGCATGATGCGCATATCGGCCCGGGTGCCGGAGAGCTGCTGGTAGATCCAGTCGAGCGGCACGAGCGACTCAGTCTTCTGCACGTCCG
The DNA here is from genome assembly GCA_027451445.1 of Singulisphaera sp. Lineage (GTDB taxonomy): Bacteria > Planctomycetota > Planctomycetia > Isosphaerales > Isosphaeraceae > DAIDJG01. The sequence continues at coordinate 11,979 of DAIDJG010000493.1, read as the reverse complement.
CCTCAACCGGGCAGAGGTAGCTCTTGCCGTCGATGTGGACCCCATGCCCCGAGAACGTCACCAGGACCACGTCCCCCCTCTCGGCCAGCCGGAGCATCAGGTTGAGCTGGCGCTCGATGTTGGCCTTGAAGGGCAGTCGCTTGGGATCGGTCGCGCCGTCGGTGAGCAGGAAGAGATGATCGTCGGGGAACCCGGCGTTGAGGAGCCGATCCTTGAGCGTCTTGACGTCTCGTGCGCAATACTTGAGGTCGTCGCAATACGAATAATTGTCAACGCCGACGAGCAGCGCCCAGCGCTGGCTGCCGGCGAACTGGCCGATTTCGGGAAGGGCTGGTTCGTCGCGGGTTTGGACCGGCTCTGCACGGGCAAGGTTGGGCGTCCCTCTCGGAGTGAGCTTTTTGAGGTCCGAGATCGCCAGGAGATAGGCGAAGGAGTTTTTCGCAGCGGCATCCTTGCTCCATTGAAGATGTGTCTCAGCTTCGGCACGACGCCCAGCGATGAGTAGGTCGAAGATGATGTCGGCCTGCATGTCCTCCATATTGGCGGGGTCGGTATTCGCTTGCGCGGTGAGTTGCTGGCCATCGATTTCCTTCTTGAAATAGCGCAAAACGGGGTAGGGCCAGGTGGACTTGTCGCCTTTGGAGAGGGCCTCGTCGATCATGAGGGCGGCCTGATCATTTCGGCCGAAGCGGCGATGAGTGAGGACGCCTAAAACTGAGGAACAAAGATTGGACGAGTCCTTCGGAGTCCAGGAACCGAGACGGATTGCCGTTTTTACATCGGAGATGGGGTCGCGCCCGTCCAGGAGGCAGTACCAGCCGCGCTGATTGTACAAGTCGGAATCGCGCGGATTCTGACTGAGCGCGTGGGTCATCTCATCGATCGCGCCAGTTAGGTCACCGCGCAAGGCTTTCAAACGAGCGAGGTTGACTCGGGCTCCCAGATGACCTGGCGAGAGTGCCAAGCACGTCTCCAGATCGGCAGAGGCGAGAGCCAGATCGCCCTTGGCGAGGTGGGCTTCTGCCCGTACATTATACGGGAAACTAAAGCGGGGATTCACCGCGATCGCCTCAGTGGCGGCCACCACGGCGTGATCCCAGTTGCGACGACGGAGCCATAAACTGGCCCGGTTGTTATAGGTGATGTAGTCATTGGGATCGAGACGGATGGCTTCGGCATAGTCCCGGAGAGCTAAGTCCCAGAGTTCAAGATATTTATAGGAATCAGCTCGCGTGCTGTAGTCAGGCCCGTCCTGCGGCGCCAACCGGATCGCGGCCTCGTGATCAGCACGGGCAACGTCCGCACGCCCGAGTTTCCCATAGGACTTTGCACGATTTGATCGATAAAGAATCCTTTGGGGATCGATGGCGATGGCCTGGGTATACGACTGGATCGCTTGCTCGTACTCGGAAAGATCGTCGAGAGCACTACCCCGGTTGTTCCAGGCATCTGCGTAACGAGAGTTGAGTCGCAGGGCGGCATCATACTGTGCGATCGCCTCCCTTGGCCGACCGGCGCTCCTGAGCCCGTTGCCCGCGTTGTAGTATTGTACGTACGCTTGGCCGTATGACGTGTCGCCTGCGGTCAACCAAGCAAGGAGTGCGAGGCAGAGACTCATTCGCTTCATCGCTGGCCCTCCCGTCGAACGCCCGGCTTAGCAGGCCAGTCACGCCGGTTGTTCGGTGATGCGTGCAACCTCCAGAAGGTTACAATACAGCACGATCCGACGCCAGCGACGCCAGCAATCACATTGGCGGATTCAGGCGTTGACCACAACGGCGAGCTGCGAGTCCGCATGGTCTGCTCGCCCGCGGTGCCCATATCCAAACTCGGACAACCTGCTCAACCCACAAGGGCTTTGATCGGAGTGCCAGTGCTGACTGTGTAGGGACGGTCGAGTGGATCGCGGATGAGGGTATCGGGCGCGATGCCAAGGGCTTCATAGATCGTGGCCACGACATCCTGCACCGGAGTCTGCAGGCTTTGGAGCGAGCGGAGCTTGCTCCCGCTATGGAACGGACGAGGCGTTGGCGGTATCGTTGGCTCTATCGTGAGTTCGAAGGCGACACCGGGAACCTGCCATGAAGATCCTTTACATCGCCGTTGCGTTGATACTGGTTGTGGGCCTTGGAGCCGCGCCGGCCGAAAAGCTTGTGCTCTTTGACGGCAAGAGCCTCGACGGCTGGAAGAAAACCGACTATGCCCATCCGGGCGAGATCAAGGTCGATGAGGGTAAACTCGTCCTCTCCAGGGGCCGCGCGATGACGGGCATTACCAGCACGCGCACGGACCTCCCCAAGACCGATTACGAACTCAGCTACGAGGCCCAGCGACTCGCCGGCAATGACTTCTTCGCCGCGGCGACGTTCCCCGTGGGCGACTCGTTCATCACGTTCGTCAATGGCGGCTGGGGCGGCAGCGTCACCGGGCTGTCCAGTCTCGACGGTCAGGATGCCTCGGAGAACGAGACCAACCGCTACTTCAAGTACAATAACAATACCTGGTACAAGTTCCGAGTCCGGGTCACCGCCGAGATGATCCGCGCTTTCATCGACGGCAAGGAAATCGTCGCCGTTCCGATCAAGGATCGCAAGGTGAGCACGCGGCTCGAGACCCGCTCGAACCAGCCCCTGGGCTTCGCGACGTATGACAGCACCGGCGCGCTCCGGAACGTCGAAGTCCGGGGGCTTTCAACCGCTGAAATCGAGGCCAACAACAGGTCGGAGCCATGATTTCCGGCGGCTTGTGCAGCGCTCAGACCGAGACAACCGGCATCTCACCCGTCCCCATCGCCAGGGGCCTGGGCATTCGCTGGAGCGGGAGCCGGATGCAGAATCGGGTGCCGACGCCGACGGTGCTGTCCACCTCGATCCGGCCGCCGTGCTCGGAGATGATGCCGTGACTGAGGCTAAGGCCCAGGCCCGTGCCCCGGCCGAGCGGTTTGGTGGTGAAGAAGGGGTCAAAGATCTTGGGCATCATCTCCGGCGCGATCCCGCAGCCGTCGTCGGCGATCTCGATGACAACCTCGCTGTCATTCGAGCGGGTCACGACGTCGATCGCGCCTTCGGACTTCCCTTTGATCTCGATCGCCTGGAGCGCGTTCATGAACAGGTTCAGAAACACCTGGTTCAGATGCGCCGGGGCGCCTTCGAGCATGGGGAGATCCGCGAACTTCCGACGCACCGTAACGCGCTGGCGGGTCAGGTTCTCGCTCAACATGTTGAGACTCTGATTGATCAGCTCATTCACGTTGAACTCGCCCATCTCCGCGCGATCGATCTGGGCGAAGTTACGGAGGTTCTGGACGATTTGCGCGACGCGCCCGAGCCCCTTGCGCGTCGCTTGGGCGATCCTCGTCAGGTGTTCCTTCAGATAGTCGACGTCGAACTCCTCGCGTAGCTTGCCGAGCTCGACCGCGCGTTCGGGGTTCACCTGTTTCAGGTCGTCGCGGCCCGCTTCGTAGGCGTCGAGCATCTTCAACAGGCGGACGATTTCACGTTCGAGGATCACCACGTTGTTCGAGGCGAACGCCAGCGGGTTGTTGATCTCGTGCGCCATGCCCGCGGCGAGCGTGCCGAGCGAGGCGAGCTTCTCCGAGTGGACGAGCTGCGCCTGGGTCTCGCTGAGTTTCTGATTGATTTGCCGCAGTTGCTCGTTGGCGCTGGTGAGCTGCTCGGTGCGGCGGCGGAGCTCCTGCTCGGCGCGGACCTGGCCGGTGACGTCCTTGAGATTGCAGCGGATGTGGTTGAGCTGCCCCGTCTGCTCGTAGCGCGCCTGGGTGTAGATGCGCATGTAGTGCCACTGACCCGACTCGGCTTGCAGCCGCAGCACGAAGTCGTGGCGCTCGCCGCGTTCGACGGCCTGGCGGAACTCGTCTTCGGCCAGGGCCCGGTCGTCCTCGTGGAGGTACTGGAGGAACGTTTCCTGACGCAGCTTGGCGATCGGTTGCCCGAGGAACCGGCGCAGGCGTTCGGACAGATCAAGCCAGCGCAGCCCTCTCGGCTCGAGCCGGCAGATCATTTCGTCCGGTGGGCTGGCGGCCTTCATGCCCGGCATCGGCACGAGCATCGAGCGGCTCAGCAGATCGTCGCGCGCTGCGGTCGAGCGACCGCCCGTCGGGCTCTTGCCGGCCGCCACGTCGGTCGAGTCCAGCTCGTCTTCCGGCGGCATGACGAACTCGCGCTGGCAGGTGGCGCAGCGGACTCGTTTCCCTCCCATCCCTTCGGGCGCGTGGAGCGACTTCCCGCAGTGGATGCACTGAATCGTTCTCGGCATGGCTCGGGCCTGTCGAATGCCGGACAGCGGTGAGTTTATGTCTGATTCGCCACGGACGAGGGGGGAGAGAGTCACATCCCTCAGTTGGATTCTACCAAGTTGGTCGAGCCATCACACACGCAAGATCCCCGGAATTGGCTCGCCGGCGGGGAGGACGGGGAGAGGACGGTCCTGCCGGTCGTGCAGCAGGGTGTCGGGCGCGATGCCGAGGGCTCGGTAGAGGGTCGCGGCGACGTCGGCCGGCGAATAGCCGAGCGTGGTGGGATAGCCCCCTTGCTTGTCGGTCGCGCCGATGACCTGGCCGGCGACCGTCCCGCCGCCCGCGAAGAAGACTGAGCCGGCTGGCCCCCAGTGGTCGCGGCCGCCCAGGCTGTTGATCTTCGGGGTCCGGCCGAATTCCGTGAGGAAGACGACCAGGGTCGAGTCGAGCAAGCCCCGCGCGGCGAGGTCGGCGATGAGTGCGCCGAAGGCGCGGTCCATGCCCGCGAGGTGGTAGCCCCGCCTGGACATCTCGCTGATGTGCGGCTGGCGCTGTTCAGGGACGCAGTGATTGTCCCAGAGGTTGCCGTAGTCGTTGTCGTATCCGTAGTCGACGAGGATGAACCGCGCACCGGCCTCGACAAGCCTGCGCGCTAGCAGGCAACGGCCGCCTAGCTTCGTCCGGCCATACGCTGCGCGGGTCTCGGGCGACTCGCGGTCGAGCTCGAAGGCGCGGCGGACCTCGGCCGAGGCCAGCAAGCGGAACGCGCCGGCGTAGTGGTTCTCCATCGCGCCCAGCAGCCCGTGGCGGTCCGCGTGCCGCAGCGCCTGCTCCAGGCTGCCGCGCAGGCCGGCTCGGCGCGCGAGGCGGATATCGGTCAAGCCCTCGGGGAACGAGAGTGGCTCGGGGCTCAGGTTGTCTTCGATCTCGGCCGAAGGGTTGGCCGGCCGCTCTCGCAGCCCCTTGGTGAAGTCGGGCTGTTTCGGCTCGCCTCCCACGCTGAAGGGCGCATGGGCCTCGCCAAGCCAGCCGGCGACGAACAGGTTATGCGGGGGCGGCCCCGGCCGAGCGATTCCGGGCACCGTGATGTAGCCCGGCAAATCGGCGCGCGGGCCTTGCAGGTAGGACACGACCGACCCGATGTTGGGCTCGGTCTGGATTTGCGCCATCGGCACCTTGCGTCCCGACAGCGCATAGGCCTGGCTCTGGAAGTGGTCGTTGTTGTCGTGCGAGTAGCTCCGCACCAGCGCCAGGTGATGGGCCTGCTGGGCGAGGCAGGGCATCACCTCCGTGAAGCGGACGCCTGGAAGGGTCGTGTCGATCGTGCTGAGCGTCCCCCGCACGTTCTCGGGGGCGTCGGGCTTGGGGTCGAACGAGTCGATGTGCGTCACCCCGCCCGCCATCCAGAGCACGATCACCGAGCGCGCCGAGGGGGTCAAGCCCGCTGCACGACTTGCCGAAGGCAAGGCCGCGGCTGAAATGCCCAGGGCACCGAGGCGCAGCATGTCGCGCCGGGTCAGGAGACCGGGCCACGGGGAAGGGGGGGTGCGAGTCGTCATGGCTTAACCTCCAACAAGGATTAAACCATTTTGGGGCAGGGGAGGGAAGGTGCTTTGCGACAGAGATGCGACATTCTGAGGGCCGCCAGCAGCGGCCAAATGCGGAAGGTCTGGCGCGACCTAGAGCAGTTCACGTTCGAATGATTAAGTGCGAGAATCTTTAAACCATCAGCGAGCAAGACATCATCCGCACGCTCGCGAGCCTTCCGGCCGCGTTGATGGCGGAAGTGGATCGCTGCCTGAACTTCGATCTGGGGCAAAGCGATAATCTCGTCGCACGCCAAGAAGGTTTCACCCGTTCGGCTTCGGAATCCCGCCGATCATGCGGAATCCCACGGTCAGGACGCCGGTTTGAAACCAGGGTCGCAGGTACGCCGTTACCTCGTACTCGCAGGACGCCCCCGCCCATTCGGGGCTTTTCTTAATTTCGACGTGCGCGCTCGCCAACGGTTTGATGTCCGTCGTTTCCGGCCCGAGACCGCCCGCCGGGCCGACGTACTGATTAATCCACTGGTTCAGCCGTTCCTGGCACTTCGGGGCTTCGACGCCTGAACTCAACAGGTCCCGGGCGATGAGCCTTAGATAATGCATGAAACGCGAGGTCGTCATGATGAAGGGCAAGCTCGACGTGAGCGAGGTGTTTGCGTTAGCTAAGGGGTCGTCGTACTGTACCTTCCACCGAGTCGTCTGGGCGGAGAGAAGCACGACGTCGCCTCTGTCCCGATGGAGAGGAACGAAGCCTAGCCGAGTCAGTTCGTAATTGCGCATTTCGTCGATGGCCGTCTCCGTGGGACCCATCGTCGCGGTGTCCCCGTCGGCGGTTGTGACGAAGTGCCTCGGGAGTCCGTCCGTCTTACCTCCGTTCTCGAAGCCGAGGAACGCCGCACACCAGCCATAAGTGTCGAAGGCAGCGGCCATCCGGGCCGCGAGCACATACGACGCATTCATCCACGCGTAATGCGCATGGGGGAGGGCGCTGGCCTCGCCGTGCTCATTGAGGGGAGCCTCCTCGAAGGGGAACGGAGCGCTCCGCGACGTGCTGGCTCCATAAGGGAGGCGGGACAGGACGCGCGGGAGAACGAGGGCGACGAAGTTTGCGTCCTCGGAGGAGCGGAACGACCTCCACGCGGCGTACGCGACCGACTCGATGATGCGGGACAGGTCGCGCGTGCAGGACAGTTCGGTCCAGGTGTCGAACCCAAAAAATGCGGGCGCGGGGGCTGTAATGAATGGGCAGAAGGCCGCAGCCGACACGTGCGCCAACATGTTGAGCAGCGCCACGTCGTCGGGCCCGTGAGAGAACTCGTAAGCGCCGATCAGTACGGCATAAGGCTCACCCTCGGCCGCGCCGAACTCGTCGGCGTAGACCTTTTGGAAGAGCGCAGATTGATCGAACTCGGCGGCCTTCTCGAGGTCCCTGAAGAGTACTTTCTTGGAGGCGTTGAGGATCTTGATCTTTACTCGCGGACTGGTCTCCGTGTTCATGACGAGGTTGTGCAGCCCGCGCCACGTCGCTTCCAGCTCCTGGAACTGCGGATGATGCAGGATCGCGGCCAATTGTTCCGAAAGAGTTTTGTCGAGGCGCTTGATCTGCTCGTCAAGGATCGACCGGAACTGCGCGCGTGTGGCGTCCATGGAATTCGTCCCCGAAGCGCTGGTGCTGCCGTTCGTGGAGCGTCGCTCGGAGATTTGCATCACCGTCCCCCAGGTTCGAGATACGCCCGACATCCCAGCATACCTGCGCCCGGCGTCACCCGCACTGGGGCGGAATCGCGACATTGGCTGGCCACACTCCCTCGAGACCTCCGCGGGTTCGCTGAGCCGGGAACGAAAGAACTCCGTGTGGGGACTGGTATCCCCTACGCATCCCGTCGCGCAGGCTGTTAAGATGAGCCAAAGTCCGATGCCAAGGGACGCAAGCCGGCGACGCGCGATCGCACGACTTCACCATCATCTTCTTACGGAATGGAACTAGTGATGACACGCAACAGGACGGCGATCGCTCTGATCGGCACCATCTTGCTAGGCGTCCTTCAAGGGCTGGCGCTGGCCGACGACAAGAACCTGGAAAAGGCCGAAGGTAAGGAGCAAAAGCCGCGCAACTCGGTCGTCAAGATCCTCGCGACGATGCGCCAGCCCGATGTGTCGCGCCCCTGGACCAAGGCCAGCCCCCACGACGCCAGCGGGACAGGCGTTGTGATCGAGGGCAAGCGCATTTTGACCAACGCCCACATGGTCCTCTATTCGAGCCAACTCTTCGTCGAGTCGGAACAGAGCAGCGACAAGATCGCCGCGACGGTACTCGCCGTCAGCCCGGGGATGGACCTGGCGGTCTTAAAGCTCGAAGACGAGTCGTTCTTCGACACGCGCAAGCCGCTGGTGCGTTCGGCTGAGCTGCCGGCGGTCAAAGATCCGGTGCTCGCGTACGGGTTTCCCACCGGAGGCTCCAGCCTCTCGATCACCAAGGGGATCGTCTCCCGGATCGAGTTCGCCCCCTATAACGACCAAACCACAGGTCTCCGAATTCAGGTCGATGCCGCTATCAACCCGGGCAACAGCGGCGGCCCGGCGCTCGTCGACGACAAGATGATCGGCCTGGTGTTCAGCAAGCTCGGCTCCGCGGACAACATCGGCTACATCATCCCCTGCGAGGAGATCGAGCTCTTCCTGGCCGACGTCGCCGACGGCAAGTACGACGGCAAGCCAGCAATGCACGACTCGCTCCAGACCATGGAGAACGACGTGCTCCGCCCCTTCCTGAAGCTGGACAAGAAGACCAGCGGAATCATCGTGAACGCTCCCGACCGGGACGACCACGTTTTGAAGGCGTGGGATCTGATCACCAAGATCGGCGACCACGACGTCGACAACACCGGCATGGTGACGGTTCGCGACGGTCTGCGCCTCGATTTCAAGTACTACATTCAGAAGCTGGCGAAGGATGGAAAGGTGCCCCTGACGATCGTTCGCAAGGGCGAGACGATGGCGGTCGAGCTTCCCGTTAGCAACAAGCACCCCATGGTGATCGAGAGCCTTCACGGTCGTTATCCGTCATACTTCGTATTCGGGCCGCTGGTGTTCTCAACCGCCACCTCGGAATTCTTCCGGGTCGGTGCGCTCCGTAACATCAACCGGATGGGTGCGAGTCCCCTCATCACGCGCCTGGGCGACCGGCCGGCGTTCGAGGGCGAACAGCTCGTCGTGGTCTCCGCGCCGATGTTCCCGCACAAGCTCGCCAAGGGTTATTCCAACCCGATGGGGCAGGTCGTGAAGGCCATCAACGGCACCAAGATCAAGAACCTCCGCCACCTTGTCGAAACCTTGCGCGACAGCGAAGAGAAATACCTCACGATCAGTTTCCAGGACAAGGCCTCCGAGACGATCGTCTTCGATCGCAAGGAAGCCATCGCCGCCACCGAAGATATCCTCTCGGACAACGGCGTGCGCCAGCAAGCGTCGGATGATCTGGCGGAAGTGTGGAAGAAGAAGTGATCGCAGATCGTCGGGAAGCGGGAACATATAACTCCCTCCCTTGGGAAGGGGGGGTAGGGGGGGGTGGGCCTAAACCTTCGCCGGCGCGCAGTCGCGTTGTCGACACAATCGAGGCACCCCCAGTCGAGAGCTAAGCGGCATCACACGTGGTCTCGTATCGCGGCAGCGATCGCTTCGAGCATGCCGTCGAGGTTGTCATAGACTTCGTGGTTTGTGAACCGGCACACCCGAATGTCAAATGACTGAATGAATCGGGTTCGCTCTGCGTCGTGCTGGCGGCCTTCGGGAGTAAAATGGCTGTCACCGTCGAGCTCAATCGCGAGTCGGACCTCGGGGCAGTAAAAGTCCGCGTTATAGGGCCCGATCCCGTGCTGGCGGCGGAACTTCATGCCGAGGAGTTGTCGACCGCGCAGGCGAGACCAGAGCAACGCCTCCGCGTTTGGCATTTCCCTGCGAAGGCGGCGCCGCTCATCCTTGCCGTCAGGGAGGTTGAAAGTCTCATTCACGGTACGTCTTGGGGCGGCGAAGGCCTAACCCCACCCCCCCAACCCCCCCTTCCCAAGGGGGGGAGTTATACGTTCTCGATTGAGAACGGGCATAAGCGCACCGGGCCGCCTTGCTATCCGCCATCCCAACCAAGCCCCTCAGCGCTTCGGCGTGATGACCTTCGCCGGCTTGGCCGTCTTCGAAGACCACGTCTTCTCGCCCTCCATGGGCCGGTAGTACTGGGTGAAGCCTGTGGGCTCGGAACGCACAGGGCGGGGCGCGGGCGGGGCTCCGATCGCGGGGGCTTCCCGCACCTGCCAGCGCGTCTTCAACGGACCGAGGACGACAGGCTTATAATACTGCTTGAATCCCTGCTTGACGCGCGGAGCCGGTTCCTCGGGAGCGGGCACAGGCGCCGTAGCGGGTGGAGGTTCGGGCGGGGCGATATCGCCGAGCTGCGTGCGGAGGACCGAACGCGTCTCTGGGGCCAGGATCGGCCAGATGTATTCCCAGAACTCCGCGGCATTCTGGGGGAAGCTTTGCGGACCGGGGGAGGCCGGGGCGTACCAGCCATTCGGGCGGGTGGACTGGGGCGGGAAATTCATCTCGTTGTACACCAGGCCGCTCCATACCACCACTCGCGGGTAGTAGGGATTCCAGTGTGACACCGTGTAGTACGGCCCGTTCCAGACGGGATCCATGGGGGGTTGATAGTGATCCCACCAGAGCCCCGGTGCGACGTCCGGCGAGGGCTGGAACGCGTCGTAAGTTTGCCACCAGAGCCCGTTGAACTGCTGGGCCGAGGCTGAGGGAGCCAAGAGTCCCCAAGCCGCCATCGAGACGAGGGCAAGCCCTCCCAGTCGTCGTCCGGCCGGTCGCATTTGAGCCTCCCTTTTCCCTGGGTTGCCGAATCGTTAGCCTTTTCTCCCATTTTGAGATTCTTCCGCCGGGCCCACTCCTGTCAAGCAGAAAAGGTGTCTGGACTGCTTACCTGACTGGAATAGGGCGGATTTCCGAGCCCATTGGTGAAATCCGGCAACATGATTCCGACGCCTGCCTGATCGGTTCCGTTCCACATCACGTCGTTGCGGACCGCACTCCTCCCTGGTTACGATCCAGGAACATGCCGCCCAAGTTCGCGAAGAGCCGATCCGGGAGGGTCCTGGAGGGCACGGCCGGAGGGGCGGCCAGCCGGAGGGTTCCGACGATGTCCGAGAAGCCCCGCGACAATTGCCCCGAGTGCGACGGAGAATTCACTCGGCGCGACTTCGTCAAGACGATGACGGGTGCCGCCCTGGCCGGGGGTCTCCTCCCCTTCGCCAACGGCCGCAAAGCCTTCGCCGCCCCGACCGCCAAGTCCACCGCCGAGACCGCTGTCAAGCGGTTCTACGACTCGCTCAAAGACGAGCAGCGCAAGGTCATCTGCTTCCCGTTCGACCACCCGCTCCGCACCAAGATCAACGCGAACTGGGACATCACCAAGCCGACCATCGGCGACTACTTCAGCAAGGAACAGCAGGCCCTCATCGACGAGATCTTCCGCGGTCTCACCAGCCCCGACGGCTATGAGAAGTTCCAGAAGCAGATGGAAGACGACCACGGTGGCATCGAGCAGTACCACGTCGCCGTTTTCGGCACCCCCGGCACCGACCAGTTCGAGTGGGAGCTGACCGGCCGCCACGTGACCATTCGCGCCGATGGTAACAGCGTGGGCGGCGCCGCATTCGGCGGGCCGATCGTCTACGGCCACGGCGCCGGCGACAGCAAGAAGGGGCTCCCCGGCAACGTCTTCTACTACCAGATCCAGAAGGCCAACGAGGTCTTCACCGCCCTCGACGGCAAACAGCGCCAGTCCGCGCTCCAGCCCAAGGCCCCCAAGGAAGACGCCGTCCTGATCCAGGGTAAGGAAGGCAAGTTCCCGGGCATCTCCGTCGGCGATCTCTCGTCCGACCAGAAGGAGCTCGTTGAGAAAACCATCAAGGTCATCCTCGCTCCGTATCGCGAGGAAGACATCGAGGAAGCCATGTCGATCCTCAAGGACGGCGGTGGACTCGACGCTCTGCACATGGCCTTCTACGAAGGCAGCGACATCGGCGGCGACCACGAGTGGGACATCTGGCGGCTCGAAGGCCCGACCTTCGTCTGGCACTTCCGAGGCAAACCGCACGTCCACACGTATGTCAATAT
>DAIDJG010000492.1 GCA_027451445.1 Singulisphaera sp. | reverse complement strand
GAACGGCCGAGCACATCCGTCAACGTATCGCCTTGGACATGCAGCGAGACCAGCAGGCGCCCGATCGGGCACAGACCACGAAGACCCTACATCGGGCTCGTTCCGGGACGAAAAAACTCCAAGAATGATGCTACAGTGTCCCATTTCCAGCGCGCAACGTCATGCATCACGTCCAGGCGTTGCCGCATCAGGTTAAGCAAGTCGTCGACCGATCGGTCCGTTTCCCTCGTCGTGGCGGGGGGAGGATCGGTCGCCCGGCCACAGGCCGGAACGGCGAGAAGGAGCGGCAGACAAACAACGAATCGTTGCATGAGGAAATGACACGAATAACGCTGGTTCTCAGAAGGCCCTGGTGGGCACACGCGTGATTGGCATGCGACGATGGAGCAGGGATGAGATGTCCTTGCATCATGGTACGCTCGACCGCTTACACGACCAATTCGGCAAATCGCCAGCGTCCGAACGGGTTGAAGAAGAAATCGTCTTCGTCGTACCCAGTGCATACCTCCCACCGAACGCGAAATCTTGGCGACGACATATCCGCCGAAAACGTATCGCCCGAGCCGAACTCGCCAGGAGCGCACTCGGCGAGCAGGTAGTGTGCGAACGTACGAAAAAGATTCACCGCGTTCCATGCCTGGTCGCCGCTCGAGTCGGTCCCGCCACGTAAGAGGGCGCCGGACACGATGAGATCGGGTCGTCCGAGCAAATGCAGACCACAGGTAAAGAAGTCGTCCCCGCTCTGGATGGGCAACTGCACGTAGGCTCGAAGGAGGGCCAACCACGAATCGGGCCTCTCGGAATCGCGGGCCAGCTCAATCCAGCGCGATCTCCCGTGAGCCACACCGCTCGATTCGCATTTCAGGGCCACGGCGCCGGACTCGAGCAATCTTCGACCCAGGCGCAGAAATCGCAAGCTCGCGCCGGGCCCATCCTCGGCGGTAAGACTGGGGCTCACGATGTACAGAACCTGAGAATGTTCGGCGATGCTTGCAAGGTCATTCGCCGCCAGGGACGGATCGCAGCGGCACGCCGAGGCACGGAACGCGGACAACATGCGATCGTCACGCTCGCGCCACTCATGCTCGATTCCTTCGGCCTCCAGCATGGCGCCGCATTCTGACTTCAGGTCTCGATCCCCAAGCACGCACAGAATCAACTTGGGGAGGCAACCGTTGCCAGTGATCTGCACGCGCAAGCGGTGCCAGTCCGCCCAGCAGTTCGCCGGTACCACGTCGCGGTAGCCCCGCGTTCGCGCCAACTTCTCGGCCTCGGCCGCTTTCATCATGATACAAACGCCGCCGTCACGGATGCGCACGACCTCGGCCTCCGTAAGACGCGATTTTTTCAACGTTTCGGCGTGAACCAGCAGTGCAGCGAGCGGTGGCATGAACACTGGAACAAGGTCCGTCGCCGCCTCGGGCTTGTCATTGCCCATCAATGTTTCCTCGAGTGTTCGGTTTTCTGACTCGATGGACCGTAGTCGAGTGTACCGACACTCTTAGAATGACGGGTCGGCACCGGCGGATCCCCTATCAAAGGGGGGAGGATGCAACGGCCACTAAGCTCGACTTTTGCCGTTTTTCGGACCGTCTTTTTCGTTTTGTAGCCAAAAACAAGGGTTTCTCGGTGATTTCGGAGCAACAGCGGCCACCAGGATTGTACGAAAAGTGCCTCCGGCTGTCAGAAATCCCTTGTCTCCAGCGGTTTCCGAGTGTCCGAAAACGGCAAAAGTCGAGCTCAGACTTCAGTTGTCGCCCGTTCGTCGGATCGTGCGATGGGGTACTCGGGCGCGTGTGCGATGCGTTCGATCGATCGGCGGGCGTCGTTCACAAGTGAGACGATCCCATTCATCAGGCCGTCGCCCTTCAGACCTCCCTGGGCGAAGTCGTGCACGGCCTGGCTTTTCAGGTCGAGAAGACGGTTTTCCAGATACTCTTTCCGTGCGGCGGGTTCGACCGGGGCATTCGGATCATCTTCGTGTCCTCGGGCGACCAGTTCCAACCGGCGGACCTCGAGGTAGTACGACTCGAAGCGTCGAAGCTGCCGCAGGCGCAGAAAGCCGTAGAAGGCAACCATTCCCGACGCAAACGCCCCGAGACCGCCGGCCCCTTTTCCCAGCTTTTCGATCGCCTCAGGACTGAGGAGGGGCTCGTTGCGTCGCATGTAGACTTCTGTCCCTTTGTGGAGTGGAAAGAGGGGGGTCATGCCTCGCAACGGCTTCGGGTCGAGTAGGCCAGCGACCTGGGCGTCGTAGATGGTCGCGAGCAGTCGAGAGATCGCCTCGGGATCGGTCTTCGAATGCGCGACGACGATCAAGCGGGTCGCGATCGTCCGGCAGGGCGCGGAGGGGACCGCGGGATCGATGCCGTAGGTGTAGGCTGGAATCTCAACGGCGGAGAGGATCGCGCGGTCGATCGTGACGTCGCCGATCGGGGTTGAGTTGACGCGGTCGAGGCAATACGCGTCGGCAAAGGGGAGCGGTTGGAGGCGGAATCCCGCCTCGTTGACCAGGTCACGCGCAAGTTGCGAGGGAAGAGGTGCGAGAATGAATACAGCGTCGGGCAACTCCTTCAACACTCGCTCACGCTCGTCCTCCTTGACGCCGTCTAACCGTGCGAGGACTCGTTGGAGGTCCTGCGGATCGCTGTTCTCGGCGATGTAGTCGCCCGTGTCCTTGGCTGCGGGATCGGGAGGATCCATGCCCGCGAATCGCAGGAGGTCGCGCGCAAGCGCATCGGTGGCGGACCGATGTGCCCCCAGATTGATCCGACGCCCGCGCAGGGCGGATACCCCTTTCGCAGCCAGGTCGGCTCGAACGACCAATTCGATCGGATCGACGGCGAGCTCGGCAACTTGCCGAACGTTGGGATACTCGCGCTGCGCGACGCCTCCGGGGACGAGTGCGACATCGATCGGATTGAGCTTGTCGACGAGATCAAGCGCCTCGAGCGCGGTGACGGACCGTTTCTCCAGATCAACGACGAGCCCCTGCCGTTGCGAGTTCGCGGCGATCCGCCGGGCCATCATTGCGGGCATGGGCACGACGTCGGTAATGACGCGGACCTGGTACTCGCGCTCGGAGGCCGATCGAGCGATGAGGTATCCACCGAGTGCGAGCACGCCGATGACGGCAGGCGGGAGCACAAGAAACAAGGCGCGGCGGGAAGCGCTTCGACGGCCTGGAGAGGAGAGGTTACGGCTCATCGTCGGATCCACGGAGGCGTTCCGGACGCCCGCGCCGGGCAACTCGCCGACGATCCCGCGGGCTTCGAGTCGCGCGTTCAGTATAGTCCAAAGCCATCGCGCTGTCGCTGGCTCTTGACGCGGCCTTCAGGGCCGTTCCCGTCTCGCACGTTAAGCCGATCGTCCGCAGGAGTCCGAAGGCTTTGGAGTGCGCGGAGCTTGCTCCCGCTTTCGTAACACCCTCCCGCTCCTACAGGGACCCACCTGGTTTCGAGCGGCCTTCCCGGCGTTACCACTTTTGAACCGCCTTTCTCGCGCGAAAGCGGGAGCAAGCTCCGCGCACCCCAAAGCCATCGGTCTGGAGCAACTGCTCGTGACCCAGCATGAAGAGAGGCAACGTTTTTCATTCGCGCTGTCGACGGGAACTTCCGTGATCCATCAAAGGGGCTTCGCCGGTAGCGATCTGACGCGCAACGCGTCACGGCTCACATCAAACTGTTTCCGGGCTTCGCCGGCTTTGCGTGCGCCGTTTACCTGCTCGATTCGGACCGTCTCGCCGGACTGGAAGAGGACACGGAAGAGCTGACTGATGGTCAAGGTCATGCTCACCTGTCCCGCGGGGTCGTTGATCGCAATCGCTCTCGTCCCTTTCTCGGCGCTGACAAGGCAGCCGAAGGGAAGCTGGGGCGTAAGATCCGTATTCAGGTGGTCGATCTCTGCGAGAGTGAGCATGAGATCCTCGAAATGTCTTCCCTGAATCGAAACAGATAAGGAGCTGACGCAAAATTACCTGGTCAACTCTGATGCATCTTGATCTTGTATTCCAGGGTGGCGGCCACATATTTGACCAACTAATTTTGCGTCAGCTCCTTAAGAGTTCTAATCGAGCGACTCTTATTCTATAAGCGATGGCGGGACCGGGCGGCGTGTTACTTTTTCGTGCCGAGCAACTTGTCTACCTTGCCCCACAGGGCCTGCCACTCTTTTCTCTCTGGCTCGGACAACTTGACAATGTTGTCCGCGTCGCGCACGCCCGCGAGATCGGGGTCAGCCTTCCAGTGGGACAGTGCATCCCGCGCCTCTTTTCGTGCGGCATCGTCGCTAGCAGAGAGATGTTTTGCGCGGATCACGAGATCTGCGTTGAGCCACACACGGGATTGGGTGAGCAAGGCCGCTTTGACGGATTCGGCGGGCGGCGGGAACTCCTTGCCCTTGCCGCTGCCGGCAAGCGCCGCAGCGCACGCTGCATTATAACGGTTCCCGGATTTCAAATCGTCCGCTTGCTTCGGTTCATCGGCGAACGCCCTTTGCCATAAATATACCGCGATCCCGTACAGATGTCTCGTTTGGCAGTGGCGGGCGAGTTCCAACGCCTCTGCGGTATCCTTGGGCTTGAGCCCACCCGTCAGTAGACCGGTTAATTGCGCCGCCAACGCGTTCTGTCGCTCGGCCTTCCGAACCCATTCTTCGGAGGGATAACGCCAGTCTGAGCGCTTTGATCCAAGCTCGTGGCTGCGACGAAGTTCAGACAAGGCCTCGACATATTCGCCATGTTCCAGCAAGTATCCGCCGAGAACGAAGTGTCCTTCGGCAAAGTCAGGCGTCACGCGAACCATCTCGCGGCAAACGGCGATCACCTCGTCAAATTTACCACTGTTCCCGAGGGCCAAAGCGAGGTTGAACCGGCATTGGGTATCGTTGGGGTCCAGCCGAATCCCTTCGCGGTAGACCGCGACCGCATCGTCCACTCGTTTGCTTTCGATCAATTTGTCAGCAAGTTTCTTTCGAAGTGCGATTGCGGGAGGATCGAGACGGACAGCCTCCTGATATGCTGCGAGGGCGTCGTCGTTTCGCCCCAACTGGCCGAACAGGTCCCCAAAAATCGCGTGATTCCAGGCTTGATCGGGTTTTGTCTTGATCCTCTCGCGGGCATAAGCGATCGCTGTGTTGGCAGCGGTTGGGAACTGAGCCATTATCGCGGCCTCAGAGATCCACCTTTCCGAGGGGTTTCGCACTTGTGTCTCGCCCCAAGTGCCCTCAGCCTAAAGTGAAGGGCACTTGGGGCGAGACACAAGTGCGAAATCG
>DAIDJG010000491.1 GCA_027451445.1 Singulisphaera sp. | reverse complement strand
GTCCGCCCAACGGGCGGCGCCCCCGGTCCGTGCGGACGGCCCAGACGTCCGGGGGCGCCGCCCGTTGGGCGGACGACCCCAGCCACCCAAGCGCATTTGGTCTTGCGATGCATCCTGAGTCGGGTACGTCACGCATGTGCTATCCAAACGTCAGGCGCTCTAATCTCGGTTCGTACCGTGCGTGAAGCGTCAGAACCTCCCGCTCACGGCTTCTTCTGCGGTCCCGTCCAGGTCGCGATTGCGTTGACGATATCTTCCTCGACGCTCTCGCCCCAGGGCGAGGGCAAGCCGTAATAGATCATCGCGGTTGCGCCTTCGTAGCCCCCCTCTTTCAGCACGCGCAACGAGGGGATGTAGGCGCACACGTCGTTGCAATAGGCCGAGACCCACGTGTGCGATGAGCCGAGGTTGCGCTTCAGCCGCAACGAGTAGTCGACGACGACTTCCCCGCCGAGAAAGATCCACGTCAAGTCGCCGAAGTTCCAGAGCTGGATCGGATAAGGATACGTCCTGGGGAGCGATCCCTTCTCGTCGATTGTCTTGAGCAGCTTCCTGGCACGATTGGCGACGGCCAACGTTGCGGATTCGGCGTCCTTCTGAATCTGTTCCTTTGTCGGCAGCGTGCCGAGGGGCAGATCGATTTCGGTGTACGAGCTCTCGAAGGTGCTCGACTTGATGGGATTCATGGGACCGGCGAGGACACGCTCGACGCTTCGGGCAAGCTGCGAGCCGTACTTTTCGGCGAATTCCACGTTTCCTCGCGGCAGCGGATTCTGATCGGCTCCGCAGCCGGCGACGAACATCGCCTGGGCACCCGGGTACGTTTTCTCGAGCGCGATCTGGGCGAAGCCGGCGTAATCGCCGCAGAACTTGTAGTAGCTGAGGACCGTGCAGTGGCACGCATAGCCGAATAGGACCGCCTTGAGACGGCCTTGCTGGTCCTTGACGCTCATGACCGGCACGTCGTGGTCAACCGGTCCCTTGAGCTGGAGTTTCTGTCGCAGCGCATCGGCTTTGGGCTGATTGTTCTCGCGGCGGTTGACCGCGAAATCGGCGCGGCCGGTCTGCCAGGAGAGCTCGACCGGCTCAACGTGCTTCGCGGCCTCGTCGACCACGCTGACAACCGAGTCGAACAGGAACGTCGCGTATTCCTCGACGAGACGGCGTTGCGTGTCGTCGAGCGGATACATCGTCAGCAAGTTGCTGCCGACCACAGGCCCGCAATGGGTGTGTGAGCAGGCGAGCACGATCCTGTCGCGCGAGAGCTCCTGGCGTTTTTGCAATTCGTCGCGAATCTTGACCGAGAGCTCACGCCCGATCCCGCAGATGTCGAGTGTCACGATCACATGTTTCTTGCCGGCGATCGGATCGGTGAGCACGATCGCTTTGGCCCAGAGGTCGTGCTCGACGCCTTCGGACGGGTGGTTCCGCGAGCCGTAGCCGGCCATCCACATGGGCTGCTTGGGTGTGATCGCGACCCGTGCCGTACCGGCTTTCCAGGTCTCAGCGGCAGGGGCAAGCGTGCCCAGCAAACTTGCGAGCGTGACTACCAACGAGGCGCCAATCAGGCGCGCGTGACGTCGGTCCATGCGAGCGTCCTTAGCGAGCGAGGTTCGTGATGATCGCGATATAGGGCAGGATCACGGCGAGGATGATGAAGAGGACGACTCCGCCCATGAGGATCATGATCAAGGGCTGAATGAGCACGCCCATGTTCTTGACCATGTACTGGACTTGTTCCTCGTAATCATCCGCGAGGTGCTCGAGAGCTTCGGGGAGCTTACCGGTTTCCTCGCCCGAGTCAATGACCGCGATCACGTCGGGGCCGAATCGGCGTGTTTCCGCCAGTGCGACGCTTAGTGCGCCGCCTTCCATCACGGATTGCTTGGCGTGCTGAAGGGCGCGTCGGAACGGGTGAAGCTGGAGCACGTCCGTCGTCAGATCCATCGACGTCCCGACGTCGACGCCCGCGTCGAAGAGCGTGGCGAGCGTGCGCGCCATTCTGGTGGTATCGAGCTTCCGTAAGAGGGCACCGATATAGGGGAGCCAGAGGAAGATCCCATCCATGACACGCTTGCCGGCCGCCGTCCGGTAGAGTCGGAGAAGGACCAGCGGTCCACCAATCATGAACAGGGGCATGATCCACCAACCGCCCGAACTGATGAACCGGCTGAAGCTCATCAGCAGCCTGCTGGGCAGCGGCAGGGGCTGCCCGCGCGCGATGTCCTCGAGCAAGCTGATGAACATCGGCAACACGAACACCGTGATCAGCCCCACGACGGCAGACGCGATGACCATGACGGCGATGGGATAAATCATCGCCGAGCGTGCGCTTCGGATGAGACTCAGGCGGGCCTCGTAGTGATGGGCCAGCATCTTCAGCGTTTCCGGGGCACCCCCGCGCGCGTCGGCGACCCGCATCATGCTGACGAACAGCGGATCGAACGCCTGGGGCTCACGCGCGAAGGCCTCGGCCAGCGCATCGCCGCGTTTGACGCTGAGAAGCACCCGGCTGATGACGGGTCCCAACGCAGCGCGTGCAAATTGCTGCTCCAGACCCCGCAGGGCTTTCAACACGTCGACGCCGGCGTCCAGGTACGATCCGAACTGGCGGCAGAAGACGGCGAGCTGGGCGGTCCCCACGCGCCCGAACAGGATCCGCTCGCCCCAACGCGGACCCGCCGGAATGTGGATCGGGTCGTCGAGAGAACGCTGCCGAGGACTCGAACCTGCGGTATCCGACTTCTTTTTCTTGGGCGGGCGGTACGCCGTCGAGTCAAAGCCGTTCCGCTCGCGGTTTTCACCGGATGAGGAGGCGGGGCGTTTCTGGGGGTTGGGCTTGAACGTGGTCGGTTCGTCCGGGTCGATCGGCTTTGGCTTCGGACGTCGAGGAGGCAGGGGATCGTTCGCGTCTGGGCCCATGGTGCTCGACTCCCCGGAAAGCCTTCGTGTCGCGTAGGATGAGTTCCTCTCGTTTGATTATTGTGGCCGCCTTTCCCGTTTGCAACGCGGCCCAAACGATTTCGGACGATTGTCGGAGGATGGCCCATGTCCACCGTTCTCTTGCTGGCTCTTTTGATACCGAGCCTCGAGCGGCGGGCCGTCGTTATCACGACCGACTGTGGCGCCTCATTTGATGACCAGTGGGCGATTGTCCACATGGCTGTGTCGTCGGAGATCGAGCTCAGGGGCATTATTACGTCGCACGCACCCCGTCTCACCCCAGCGGCGGGCGCGAGCGAAACGAAGCTTTGGCTGGAACGGATCCCGAGAAACCTCCCGGTCTTCGCCGGATCGAGTCTTCCGCTCGAGGACCGCAACACTCCGCGCCCGAATTCCGGGGTGTCTTTCCTGATCGACCAGGCCAACGGACGCGACGATCGTAATCGACTGGCGGTCGTGGTGATTGGTCCCGCGACCGATGTCGCCTCAGCGCTTTTGCTCGAGCCGAAGCTGGCCGACAAGATCAGCGTCATCGCCATGGCGTTTGACGGTTGGCCGGAAGGCGGCGACGTCTGGAATGTGAAGCACGACGTGCGGGCGTGGCAAGTGCTTCTGGAGTCGCGGACGCCCATCGTGATCGGCGATGCCCGAGTCACTCAGCGCGACCTCATCATGACGTCGAAGCGAGCCCAGACCCTGTTCGATGGCACCAGCGAGGTCGGTCACAAACTCGTTGGGCTCCTCGACGACTGGATTTCCGCCAACCCGAAATTTGCGGAGTCCGTGAGCGGTCAAACCGGCGCAGGCGTCATTTGGGATGAGGTGGCAACGGCCTCGCTGCTCGGCTTCGTGAAGACTGAGACCCACCCGCGCCCCCAATTGAGCGCTGCCCTTCGTTTCCAGACGGGGGCTGCTCGTGGGACGATCGACTGGGTCACCTCGATTGATGGAGATCGCGTCTGGCGTGATCTCGCGCGAAAACTCAAGGACCACGGCTCGCGTCCGACCAATCCCGAGCAAGTTGACTGAAAATCGCACTAACCCGAAGCGCGAGCGAGGAATAAATATATGATTTCCTCGCTCGCGCTTCGGGTTGGTGTAAGAGTCTGTCCCAGTAGGGCGGGAAGCGAGAAATGGGGACTGGCTCCGGACGTCTTCGGACGGTGCCTGTCCCCATTTCTCGCCGCTCCGCCGGAAAACGGGGACAGGCACCTCGAAGACTCGGAGCCAGTCCCCGTTTTCCGGCTCCGCTCCACTTCCGGGACAGACTCTAAGAGGCTCGAGGTGACGAGACAGGTGATGCGAGATCCCGCCGTTTTCGAACGAAGTTGGGCGGTGTCAGACGACCTGAAAACAACCTTGATCAATCCTCGAGGGCCCGGAAAACCGGCTGCCTCATGCAGAAATCGACAAAGCCTGATCGTCCGCTTCCAGCGCGGCGAAGCCATGAGACGCCAGATTGTTGACGGCGGTTTCGTACAATTCGATGCGTGACGTGCTCAGTCTTGGGGGCGGGGCGGGCAGCGACCAATCCATTTGTCGCAGGTGGTCCAGCGGCCAGTCCGGGAGCGCGCTTCCAAAGGCGCGTGCCGAATTCACGGACACGAGCCCGTCGTTTGGCCCTTCCAGCTCGGTCATGACCTCGTGCAGTCGCTTCACTGGCCAGCACACCTCGTCCGCAGGCGGATTGCCGGCAATGCTGAAACAGGGGATTGAGTCAGGAACGATGACCCGTTCGTGGAAATCGCGCGAGGCAAGGCGCGTCAGATCGAGAAAGCCGCGGTAGTCGATGCGGAGGGCTTCGAGTAGTCCATAAACGCGGCCCACGCGGAGCTTGGCGAAATCGGCCAACGAGGAACCCAGGTGGGGCGTGGCGATGGTCGTCACACTGAGAATTCGCGCGGACCAAGCCGGGTCGCTGGCGAGCAGACGGGCGTCGAGTCCCCCCATGCTGTGGCCGATGAGGTGAACCGGCTCGCCGGGGAATGCCTCGTCGATCAACGCGCCAAGTTTCTTCGCCCGCAGCTCGACCCCGGCGATTGGAGGAACTTGCGGGGCCAGCACACGGTTGCCAGCCAATCGCAGACGTTCCGGGATGCCCCGGAAGTAAGCGGTTAAGGTGAGTTGTCCCCACCCAATGTGTTGCACCCCAAAGAGACCGTGCGCAAGCACGATGGGGGCGTTGAGCCTTGCAAACATCACTGGTGCCGTACTCGAACGGGAAGCCCGCCAGCCAACCCACTCTGGCGGTTCGCGTTGTGGTCGGCCTTCCTCAATCCTTCTTGGCGACCTTTAAAGAATTATAGGCGCTGGCGCTGGAAAAATAGGGGGTTGCCGTCATGTTCGGCGCCATTTCCTGCATCGGGCTTGCTGAATCGGTACGATCCGGAGAATCATAACCGGCAAGGTTGGTGATCGGGTTTCCCAGCAGGAGCACGACGGATGCATCTTAAAGGAATCATTCAATCCGCGGTCCTCGAGGAAGAGCCCCCCGAGAGCGGCAACATTCAGATGGTCGTGCGGGTTCAAGGTGTTGGGCCAGGCCAGCCCCGTCGACTGATCGTGCCCTACGACCTCTTGCTTCAGGATGAAGACCTGGAGCCGGACGCGGTCACGGGCCGCGCTTTTGAGGCCGAAGCGGAAACGGATTCCAGTCAGCGCTGGGTTGTCACGACGATTGCCTTTGCTGGTCGCGTGCTACGACGATCGGATGGATCGTAGCGACCGCATCCATCTCGTTGTCGATGGCGGATACCAGCACGCAATCGCCAACGCATCTCAAGGCTCGCGTCCGGGTGCCGGGGTCACCTGTTCCTTCCGACCGGGCGGGATGAGGAAGGTACGAAGGGCCACGAAGATTTCCCAGACGACAGCGAGAGACAGGGGAATGAGTGCTAGCAAAAACCCCCACATGACTAACCGATGCATAGCTTGAGTCCTGTAAGACGCGTGGAAGCCGATGTTGCGGCAGTCTTATCAGCAAGACCCAAACCGGTCATCAGGAGTTTATCGCATTATCGTGTCTCGAGCGTGGCATCCAACGCTCGACACGATCGCGTTACTCGTTGCAGCACAACGAGTTGACATTGGCGCGAGGCATGGCTCCGATTTTTTTTCGAAATCTTCAGAGGGGCTGCGACAGCGATTTTTCCTGTCGCGATCGCAAGCTTTTATGCTCGGAGAGTGTGCAGAGTGACACCCTCATGACGGGGTGAAATCTTGCATTGATGGTGGGGTTAAACCGCGTGAATGTAGGCCGCGATTTCTTCCAGGTTTAACCCGGAACTGACGACATGGTTTCGCTGAATCGGCAGGGATTCGACAATTCACCTGGCCGACATAGGCCATGTGCCGGCGATCAATGAGCGGTAAACCCGAACGTAGTGATCGACGACAACGGGAAGCGCGTGTTCCTGTTCAATTCGCCGGCGCGCACCATGGCCGAGTTCGCGAGCGAGCTCAGGTTTCTCGAGCAGACGCAGCAGTGCGGTCGACCAGGCATTCGCATCGTGCGGGGGGACAAGGAGTCCGGTTTGACCTTCATCCAAAAGGTCGGTATTCCCTCCGATGGATGAAGCGACACACGGGAGCGCTGTGGCCATCGCTTCGAGGAGTGAATTGCTCATGCCTTCGGCGACGCTGGGCAGGACGAATATGTCCGCCGCTCGTAGCGTGTCAGCGACGTCGTTGAGCGGGCCGGTGAACTGAACCCGGTTGGCGATGCCGAGTCGACGCGTCTTTTCCTCCAATCGCGGACGCTCCGCTCCTGGCCCGACGAGGATCAGATTTGCCGGCGAACGCTGCGCAACGTGCGGCCAGGCGTCGAGGAGGACGTCGAGGTTCTTCTGAGGGTGAAGTCGGCCGGTGAAGACCACCCTGGGACGTGGGAGGAGCGTGCCTTCCAGGCTGGTCGGACCTGGTTTGAATTGCTCGGCATCGACCCCGCTCGCGGTGCGGACCATTTTTCCGGCAGGCACACCCAGATCGAGCCACTGTCGCTCGATATCGGCGGAGATCGCGGCGAAGGCGGTATTACGCAGGATTGCACGGCGAAGCAGACGAAAACCTCGCGTCCGGGCCAGCTCTTCCGCCTCTCCGTAGGGGCCCGAACTGGCCGGCTGAACCAGTGTGGGGGCCCGCGCGAACGCGTCGCGGCCAAGCCCAGTGGCAACCGCTTCCCAGAGTGCCTGGTGCGTGTGGATGACGTCGTACAGGGGCCTCAAGACTTGCAGCGCGCGGATGACGCCGGCAACGAAGCTCACGCCGAACAGCGGCCCCGCGCTGATGCTTCGAACCCAACGATGAATGAAGACGCCCCGCACCTCTTCATCGTCGAGCCCGTAACCCCGGATCGCGCGCGTCACGACATGGACCGTGTGGCCTCGACGGACGAGTTCGGCGCCTTGCTCGAGTGCCTGGCGTTCGGCACCGCTTGCGAAGGGATAGAAATAACTGACAACGTAACAGACGCGAAGGGGGCGGTCAGGGGCAGACTCGGAAATGCTCGAGGGGTTAACGATTGGGCTCCGTCCGGAGTCGCATCGCGACATGTCCTTCGCAAGCGGGGAATCTTCAGAACTCCCCCCCTTGGGAAGGGGGGGTGGGGATTGGCCGCTCGATGCGTCCAGCTTAGCCACGAACGGCTCTGCGGTGCTTCGCGATTGACCGTCACGGGACCAGCCGAATACGTGCGCTGAATGCCCACCCCTCCTACCCTGGGAAGTTAAATCGTCGCCGTTCCGCACTGGTTATTGTTCCGTGGTCCGCGCCAAAAACGTTGCGCGATGGCGAGTTATCTGGGCCCTGAGGGGGCCGGACAGGAAAGCCCAGGGCACCGCCCTGGGTGCCGGTGCCATCCTTATGATTGACTCGCCCTGAAGGGGCCGCATCGGTCTGTCCCGCCCCTTCAGGGCACAATCATGTTTTTGCCGCATACACCCAGGGCGTTGCCCTGGGCTTTCCTGTCCGGCCCTTTCAGGGCCGTGTGCGCAGGAGAAACGGCGGAACGGATATCGGCCTGCAACAACTCTTTTCAACTCCCTGCCCCAACCCCCGGTCTCAATGGAGGACGAGCATGTTGCCGCGTTGGGAAGGGGGAATAGGTCGTCTGTGGGCAACTCGAGAGTAAGCCACGCTAAGGGTGTGCATCAGGACAAGTGGGCCCAGTCGTTCCTCGAGGAGGTCGATCGGTGCCGAGGAACCGATTGCCAGCGCGGAAAATGCGCCAATTTGATCCGGCATTTCCGTGCAATACGAGACGCTCAACCATGGGTCGGGCGTCTCGTGTACATTTACGCAATGCTCAGCGCTTGATGACGAGGCTGGGCACTTCCCGACCCAGATCGTCGACAATTTGCCCGTTGCTCATGGTCAAAGTCCGCGCGCGGCGCACGTTACCGCTCGGCATCGTCACCAGAAGATCCCAATCGCCGTCGGGCACTCGAGCCACGAAACGGCCAAAAGCATCCGTCTGATAGTTGCGGTCTTCAAAGGCGTGGAGGCGATGCGAAAGGGTCACGCGAACGCCTTCTTCGCGCACTCCGGTCGCTCGGGAGGTCACAGTTCCGGTGAGGACGTTTGCAAAGGCTTTTGGTGCCCCGGGCAGCACGGGTTTTTGCGCCGTACGCTGTGACGAGGTGTCGTCTGCGGGCAGTGCCGGCAGGTTGAGCTTGTTCAGTTCCTGAAGAGGGAGCCTCAGGGGTTCATCCGTGGTGGGGCCCGGCGCGGGCGGTACCTCCGCGGTCTTTTCTGGCGGCGCACTGGCCGCCTGCGGTGGGGGAGGACTTACGTCACTGGGCGAGGGGGTGATGGGAGTGGCGTTCTTTTCAGCATCGGTCGCGTCGAGCGGTGTCACCCGTTGCGGTCCCGGCTTGCGTGCTTCCCCTGTCGTCTTCTTCTCTGTCTCGGCCGCAGCCCCTGCGGACCCAACGTCCGAAGAGATCGTTTTTTCGGTGTTCGCTCCGGCGCCGGTCTCCGCCGCCTCACTATCCACGCGCGATGGCATCCCGCCCATTGCGCTCTTACCGCCCTGCTGCCCGTAATTCGGCGGCGGTTGCGCCGGAGAGGCCTGCCCCTGCGCCGGCCGTGTCACAATCGTCTGGCACGGGTCGGCGGCAGCGACCATGGGATAGTCGAGTACGGTCGGCGAATAGTAGGCGACCGTCGGCGTATAAAGGGTGGTCGGGAAGTAGGTCAGACTAGTCGCCGTGTAGACCGGTCGAAACGCACGTCGGCGCCCGGAAAAATACCCCGTGGTCGCGTAGTAAGACGTCGGCACGATGTAGGCCGTCGGCGATACGCTGTACGTGGGCAGCAAGGATGTCGTCGAATAGGCCGTCGGCACGTAGTACGACGTGGTCGAGTAGGCGGTGGGCAGGTAGTACGACGTCGCCGAGTACACAGTGGGCAGGTAGTACGAGGTCGGCCACACGTACGAGGTCGGCACCGTCCACGCCGTCTCCACGGGCGCCGCGTAGACCGTTTCGCCGTAGAGGTGACCGTTCGCGAACGTCCTCGACGACGAACTAGAGACGAGGACCACGGTCGAGAACAACAGAGCTCGGAACAAGTGGGCTGGTTTCATCGTTTGCTCCCGGTCGAACACGTGTGTAAGCCCGCCGGCTTTGGTGTCATCAGTGCAACGTGCAGGACTTGAATAATCCTCATGATACCCGTCACCGGATTGTGAACCAAGGGCTGAGGTGGACCAGGTGGCGGTACCCGCACGCGAACGTGGACAGGTTGGTCCAACAATTTGCATGCCGCGACGGGATTTGCGATGATCGAGGCAGCAACGGATATCACTGGATGAATCGCGTTCGGAATCAAGGGGAGACCTGGCCCATGTCACACGCGCGAGGCGCGGCCGAGGTGCTCGACCGCGAGTTCTTGCAAACGAGAAGCCGCATCCTGGAAATCGCAGCGGCGCTGGACCGCCTCGACCGTGCGCCGGGGAAGGCCCGAGAACAGCCGGACCGCCGCCTGGCTCAGTTGCGCCAGGCGATCGAGGCCCTTCTCGAACCGGGTCCCGGTCGCGCCGAGACCGTGCAGCATCTCTTCTCACTCAACTACGACCCCCACTGGCAAGCCAATCTAGGTGTCCCGCGCCCCCGGAGCGGTTGAACTCGGAGAGCCTGCGCCATGCAATATATAGATCCTCATATCCACATGGTCTCGCGAACGACCGACGACTACAAGCGCATGGCCCTCGCCGGCTGTGCCCTGTTGAGCGAGCCAGCGTTCTGGGCCGGCTTCGACCGGTCGGGACCGGAAGGATTCCGCGACTACTTCCGTCAGCTTACGAACTATGAGCGCGCTCGGGCGGCCCAGTATGGCATCGCCCATTATTGCTGGCTCTGCATCAACGCCAAGGAAGCGGAGAACGTCGCTCTGTCGCGCGAAGTGATCAAGATGATCCCGGAGTTCCTCGACCGGCCCAACGTGCTCGGCATTGGCGAGATTGGCCTGAACAAGAACACGCGGAACGAATCGATCGTGTTCGTGGAACACCTGGACCTTGCCGCCCGGTTGGGTGAGCTGGTTCTGGTTCACACGCCCCACCTCGCCGACAAGTATCCCGGGACGCGGATGATCCTCGACATGGTCCGCGAGGAGTCGCGGATCGCTCCGGAGCGAGTGTGCATCGATCACGTCGAGGAGCACACGATCCGCGAAGCGCTTGATGCCGGCCACTGGGTGGGGATGACCCTCTACCCCATCACCAAATGCACTCCCGCCCGCGCGGCCGACATGGTCGAGCTCTACGGTGGCGAGCGGATGATGGTCAATTCCGCCGGCGACTGGGGGCATAGCGATCCGCTCGCCGTGCCCGAGTTCATTTTCGAGATGCGAGCCCGAGGCCAAGACGAAGCGCTGATTCGCAAGGTGGTTTACGACAACCCGCTCGCGTTCTTCTCGCAGTGCTCTCGGTTCGACTACGTGCCGCGGGGAGAGGCGGAATCGGTCTCGCTGGGGGCGTGACCGAGTCAATTGAGAAGAGTGTTCGTCAGGATTTCTTATTCACCAATAATCTTGATGAGCACTCGCTTCGACCTGCGCCCATCGAATTCCCCGTAGAAGATCTGTTCCCAGGGGCCGAAGTCCAGCTTTCCCTTCGTCACCGCGACAACCACTTCACGTCCCATGATCTGACGCTTGTGATGGGCGTCAGCATTGTCTTCGCCGGTGCGGTTGTGCTTATAGCGCTGAGGAGAGGGGTCGAACGGGGCGAGCTCTTCCAGCCACTTCTTGTAATCCTCGTGCAGTCCGGGTTCGTCGTCATTGATGAAGACCGAGGCGGTGATGTGCATCGCGTTGACCAGGACGAGACCTTCCTGGATGCCGCTGCGCCGCAGGATCTCTTCGACCTGGTGCGTGATATTGATGAAGTCCATCCGGGCCGGCACATTGAATGTGAGATACTCGGTGTGTGATTTCATCGTTAACCACGGCTTTCTACTCGGTGGAAAGAAAAAGGACCGCGCATCTGATACGACGATCACCAAACGCGAGGCGTTCCATAAACGTCGAGTTGAGCATCCGAGCTTACGATATGCATGCCTTCTACGATGGCCTGGGCGACGATTAGGCGGTCAAACGGGTCGCGATGGCGGTTCGCAGGATACGACAGGCCAGCGACCGCCGCCGCATGTTTGGGCAGGATCGGCAAGATTTGGAATGCGTTTCCATCGATCGCGTTTCGCCAAAAATCCTCAAACGGTTGTGCGATGGAGTACTTACCTGTGCTGATTTTGATGGCGACGTCCCAATAGCTGGCCGGGCTAACCCACTTTTCGTTCGTCCCGTCCACGATTGCATTACACGCAGACGCGCTCAACTGAGAGTCCCCGAGGTGGAACCATAGGATCGCGTGGGTGTCTAGGAGCAATTTCATGGCATATATTCGGCGAAATCCTTCAGATGGTCGTCATCCTCCGAGAGAATCGTGAGCATCCCTTTGCCTCGACCTGGCACTGGTTTAGGCTTATCCTCCGACGTGATTACCAGGCGCGCAACCGGCTGATTGCCGCGAGTCAGCACGACTTCGTCTCCCGGAGTCAACTTCTCGATGATTTCGGAAAGATGGCTCTGTGCCTCTTCCACCGTGATCGTCTGCAACGGAATCCTCCTATTCGGTATGTGGCACGAGTCGACGGCTATTATGGTGGCGTTGTTCTTTCTGTCTTATCCTCACGATACAGAATGACTCGCACCTTCTCCAGCGTCACGAGCCCCTCCTGGATCAAGCCATCGAGCACGGGCAGAAACGCGGCGATGTGTTCGGGCTGATCGACGATCTCGATCACGATCGGCAGATCTTCGGATAAACGCAACAGCTTTGCCGTATGGATCTGGCTGCTGCCCCCAAATCCCAGGGCACCGTGCAAGACGGTGGCGCCGGCGAGCCCGTGACGGCGGGCTTCCTCGACGATGACTTGATAGAGCGGACGTCCGTGATGCTTGTCGCTTTCGCCGATGAAGACGCGAAGCAACTCGGCTTCAGAAGGCAACCGCATGCCCTGCTCCTTTCTCGTCTCACAGGCGACTGCCCAGCGCGAGACCGACGAACATGCAGACGAGTCCCAAAACGATCTGAGCGCACAGGTTCGCGAATGCCAGGAGCCACTCGGAGTCACGGAGGAAATCGGCCGTCTGGAAGGTGAATGTTGAAAACGTCGTGAACGCGCCCATGAACCCGGTCAAGATAATCAGGCGGGTTTCGGAGCTCAGAACGAGGCGTTCCTCAGCCAGCGGAAAGATCACTCCGAAGAGAAAACAGCCCAGGGCATTGACAACCAGAATACCCCAGGGAAACCGCGTGCCACACAGCCGCAGGACGAACCCGTCGAGCCAGTACCGGCTGAGCGTGCCGAGTGCCCCCAAGGCGGCGAGCCAGGCCAGTCGTTGCCACACACGGACACCCCTTTACGCCATCGGCCATGCGTTTCTGAGCGCCGACTCAGCCTCGACCGCCCTCACAGCATGTCTCACAAATCGTTCGGCAGCGCGAGCATTGGAGCTTCCCACGGAGCTCGAACACCGGGCCGCCGCAGGCAGGGCACGCCGGATGGCCCGGTTGGCCCTGCTTATCGATGGGCGAATTTTGGGGCGAAGCGCGGGGCTTCGAGGAGTCGATCGTTGGCTTCACCACTCCATCTCCTGAATCCGTAACCTCATCACTTGCCCACCACGATCTGAGCGCGGGCCTGGGAGCCCGGCACATCCTCCAAAGCACAGCGCAGGCCGGCCTCTCGCTGGTTGCGGTCCACGCCAATCGTTAGCGTGTGCATGCCAACGGACAGGTCGAGCACAATCTCGTCCTGGGCGGCGATCGGCGTATCGTCGATCCAGAGGGTGAGGTCTTTCGATCCATTTAGCGCGAGCTTGACCTTGCCGGCCGTGGAGACGTCGATGTTTGCCCTCGCGAAGCCCATATGGCTGGGTTTCACGATCGGGACCGCTGCGAGCGGTAGGGTTCCCGAGACCTCGCTATAGGCGGGGCTCCACACGAGCTTGGGATCCTGGAAGGCCGACGCGCTGGGCGTCGACGAGCCAACGATCCGCCCGGCGTCCGCTGTCGGCTCGAGCACGCGCCAGCGGCGCACCAGTCGTGCCTTGCTCACGGAGTAGGGGCCGATCTTGCCGAGTTCGGAGAGGAACCGGACGAGGTCAACGAGCTCCGCGTGGGTCATGCTGTCCGCCAGCCCGTTCGGCATCAGCGAGCCGCCAGGCTTCTGTTCTTCGATGATGTTCCGGGGGATGGAAACCTCTCGATCCTCGGCATCGCGCAAGACCAGCTCGGAACCCGTCTGGCGCACCTTGACGCCGCTGATGACCCGGCCGTCGTTGGTGGCGACCACGAAGGAGTTGTAGTTCTCCTTCACGGCCTTGCCCGGCTCGAGGATCGAGTAAACGAGGTAATCGACCGGAGCGCTCGCGCCGATGCTTTCGAGGCTCGGGCCGACCTGGCCGCCGGAACCCACGATGCTGTGGCACTTGAGGCAGCCCAGATCCGTGCGCCGGAAGATCGCCTCACCGCGTGCGGCGTCGCCGTTCTTTGCAACCTCGGCGACGAGCTGAGCCACCTGTTCGGGGGTTGGGGGAGCCGAAGTCGCGGTGAGACCCCCTGCCCTCGTTAGGGCTTCGATCAGCTTGGGATCTTCATGACCCGACGCCCGGGCAGCGCGGATGGCGAGCTTCGTGGTATCGGCCGGCAGCGTTTTGCTTCCGAGAGCCGCCGTCAACGCGGCGGCTCCGTTTCGAACTGTGGTGAAGCGACTGACAACCTCCTCGACGCCGCTCGCGTGCTTGGGATCGGCGAGCCAGACGACCGCTTTGCTCGCTGCGGCCTTGGGATCGAGAGAGGCCAGCGCCGCAAGCGCCGATGCCTGGGCGCTGGCGGGCATGGAGCCGTCAATGAGTCCTTCGATGGCCTTGCGGCCCTCGGCGTCCCGGTAAAGCGCGAGCCCTTCGATCGCCGCGTGGCGGACTGGCTCGGGTGTGTTGTCTGCCTTGGCCAGATCGACCAACCGGTCTCGCAACGGTTTCACCTTCCAGAGTCCAATCGCTCGTGCGGCCGCGATTCGGAGCGCGTCGTCGCTGGAGTCGAGCGCTCGGCCCAGACTTAACAGGTCGCCCTCGGGTCGCACCTTGCGTTGTTCGGTCGCGCGCATCAGGCCGTTCAACAGGGCCACCCGGCGCGCGGGGGGCTCGGCGTCCTTGGTCGTGGCGAGGTCGAAGATCATCGTCAAGTCGCTCGGAGCACCGAGGGTCCCAACGAGGGTCAACACGCTCTCCTCGCGCCCCTTGGGCACGCGACTCGTTTGAAGTAGGGCCATGAGAGGCTTGACGATCTCAGGCTTGTTCAGGGCGTTGAGCGCGAAGATCAAGTGGTCGGCGCTGCCGCCGAAATCGAGCCGGCCGGCCTGAACTTCGGGGAGCCAGTAAGGCTCCAACTGACGGGCCGTCAGCCAGAGTGCGTATTCCAGGAAACGGTCGACCGGCTTATCAAGTGCCCGCATCGCGACGACGGCCGAATCGGCTCGAGGGATGCGTGACAGGGCGCGGACGGCCTCGAGTCGGGCGCGCGGGAAGTCGTCGTTGACTCGCTCAGCCAGTAGGGCCGAAGGGTCAGACAGGCGTGGGATCCAGTGGCTGAGTACACGCGTCGCAGCGGTGCGGACATGCGGCTCGGGCGAGTGCAGAAGCGTGTTCAGGAGCTCTGGCTCGACGACGTCGACGGACTGGTAGGTCCAGAGGGCCTCGAGCCGCTGGTGCTCGAAGTTTGGGTCGTCCGTCTTGAGCGACTTGACCCAGGCTGCCAGCGTGGGGACAACTTTCTCCGCGCCGCGTTCCTTGAGCACGCGCTTGGCCTGCTCACGGGTCCACCCCTCCGGCGCCTTGAGCGCTTCGAGCAGTGTTTCGATGGAGGCGTCCACGAGCCTGGGCCGGGGGACGAGCGGACGGCCCTTCGCGGTGACGCGCCAGATGCGTCCTCGGGTGTGGTCGCGGCGCGGGTCGCGGAAATCGACCTCGCCGTGCTGGATGATCGGGTTATACCAGTCGGCGATGTAGATCGCGCCATCCGGCCCCATCTTGATGTCGATCGGACGGAAGGCGACGTGCTTCGTCTTGATCAACTCGGGCTGCTCGCGCGAGGCATACCCCGAACCGTCTTCGGTGATCACGTAGCGGCAGACGCGATTGCCGCGGAAGTCGTTGGTGAGCAGGCTCCCTTGCCAGTCGTCGGGTAGATGCCGCCCGCTGGCGACTTCCAGGCCGCAGTCCTTGGGCGAGCCGGGGTTGAGGCCCTGCAAGATACGCACCGCGTCGGGAGCCGTGAAGTAATAGGCGCCGGGGAGGCAGTAGTTGATGCCTTCCCCCCCTGCCCCGTCGGTCGCGAACGACTGGCCCCAGCGGTCGAAATGGTGGCCCCAGGGGTTCACGAGACCGCGGATGAAGACATCCAGCTCCATCGTCTCGGGCCGGAATTCCCAGATTCCGCCCCCGCCCAGCCGGCGCACACCGTGGGGGGTCTCGATGTGGCTGTGGATGTAAATGGATTGGTTGAAATAAAGCTGGCCGTCGTAACCCCAGCGCAACGTGTGGATAATGTGGTGGGTATCCTCCGTGCCGAAACCCGAGAGCATCACGCGCTTCTGGTCGGCCTTGAGGTCGCCGTCGGTGTCTTTGAAGTGGAGCAGTTCCGTGCTGTTGCCGACGTAGACGCCTCCATCCCCTGGGGCGACGCCCGTGGGAATCAACAGGCCGGTCGCGAAGATATGCGTCTTTTCGGCTCGGCCGTCGCCGTCCTTGTCTTCGAGGACGAGCACCTTATCGTTCGCCGTCTGGCCGGGTTCGATCTGGGGATAGACCTCCGAGCTGGCGATCCAGAGACGGCCCTGGGGGTCGAAGTTCATCTGGATCGGCTTGGCGAGGACAGGGTCGGCCGCGAAGAGGTTGACCTCGAAACCATCGGCGACGATGAACGATTTGCGCTCGATTTCGGGATCGGGGTCGGGAATCGGGAACGGGGCGCGCTGAGCGTGGGCTGTTGTGGTCAGCAGCAAGGCCGCCAGGGCGATCGAGAGAATGCGAATATTCACTTGGCAGCCTCGCTTTCACGGACCAGGTCGTAGGTGTGGGGGACGGGCTTTCGCAGCTTGGCGATCTCCTTTTCCTTCTCTTCGACGAGCGGGTCAAAGAGGGGGATCTCGCGGGCGTTGTTGCCCTGCTCGTGCTTGCGGAAGCCGAAGAGGTAAGTCTCGTTCTGGGGCCGCCAGCGGTGGAAATAGAGAAGGTTCTTTTCGTTGATGACCTGGCGCAGGCGTTCAAATTGATCGTGTTCGGGGCCATGTTTGACGTTCACGCCATGGCTCCAATGTTGCTCGTTGGCACTGGCGTGTACACCGCTTTCCGCACGGAGCAAGTGCGGGTAACTGATCGCGACCGGCTTCCCGTCAACCAGAAGTTGGTAAACACCCGCGGGCAGATCCTCCGCCACCAAAACGCGGGGATCGACGGGGTTGATAGTAAGTTCGCTGGCCTCAATGCGTTGTGGAAACACGGGCAAGCTCGCATCGAGGGCTGTGAAATGGACGCCCGTCGACTTGGCTGCATCGACCGTAATCGTCGTCCCCGAGGTTTCGCCCAGACGGCCATTATGATGGAACCGGACTTTCCAGGGCTCGGGGAGGCAACCGAGTTCGCTGGCGACCGTTACTCCGAAGAGCCAGTGCCCCTTCTCTGTTAGGTGGATGCCGTCGTCGGTCAGAAGCGCTGGCGATATCGAGCCGGTCAGTTTCTGCCACCGATGAAACAGGTCCAGGAACAAAAGCCCCCGCGATGTGGCGACCTTGCCGATCGCTTCGGTGTACTGCTTCAATGCCTCGTTATGAGCGGCCGGGTCGGGCAAGGGCCGTCCGAGGTCCGCGTGGGCGATGGGCGAGAGTAGCACGATCCGAGCCTTCGTTTCCGCAATCGTGTCCAGCACGGTATTCAAGCCTGAAACGAATCGTGGCAAACCCCCGGCGCCGTCGAACGAATCGGCCATTCCGTAGCTCACGAGGATGACCGTCGGCTTGAGTCCAAGGACGTGTTCCTTCAGATGCTTGAAGCCGTCGGCCTCGGTCCCGAAAAACGCGCGGGAGGTGCCTCGGACTGTATCGCCGCTCCAACCCAGGTCGCGGAAGGTAATGTTCTTGTCGGTATGGTGGATCGTGATCAGCGTTTCGAGGTAGCCGTATTTCTGGTCACGTTCGATCAGAGTATCGCCGAGCAAGACGACGCGGTCGCCGTCCTTGAATTCGAACTTGGGCGGGTCGGCCGCGTACGCCGGGGCAGCGGAAAGAGCTGCCAGGCTGACGAGCCAGAGAATGGTGCGTCTCAAGGGTGGATACTCCGATTCGGGAGAAGTCGCGAGGGTCAAGCTTGGTGCGCAAGGCGATCGGCGGGTCCAGTGGTCGCGGAAGTCGTGGGTGCTGAAGCTTTACTCTACACAACGAGAATGCTGCGGTCGAGAACCAGCGCCTGGCGATGGGGTGCCCGTGATCTTCCCGTTCGCCTTAGGCTTGGGTGACGACTATAATCGGTATCCATGAGCACCGTGGATTCCAATCGAAAGACCGCGATCCCCCGTTTCGGCCCGAGTGACACCACGCCCGACGCCATGCGGGTCTTCGTCGAAATCCACCGCCAAATGTCGGCGTCGCGCAAGTGGGAGCTTGTCGACGGGCTTTACCGCTTTGCCAGGGAGCTGCACGCGGGCGGTGCCTTGATGCGCCGGCCAGAGTTGAACGCATTCGAAATCCGCGACGACTGGATGACGATGCAGCCGCACGACTATCCGACCAAAGCAAAGGGGGCTCCCGTGAATTTACCGCCTGACATGAGACGGGTTGTCCAAGAGGTCGCTGCGGCATTTCGCAATCTCGAAATCCCCTACGTGCTCGGCGGTTCGATCGCCAGCTCGATCCATGGAATTCCCCGAAGTACGAACGATGCTGATTTCGCTGTCGAGCCATTTCCAGGGAAGGAAGAGAAACTGGTTGCGAGTTTCGGGCCTGAATACTACCTCTACCTCGAAACCGTGAAGACTGCCGTTCGTGAGCGCGCGTCTTTCAATATTATCAGTACGTATACAGGTTTCAAGGTCGATGTGTTTGTTCGGAAAGAGCGTCCGTTCGAACGATCTTTGATACAACGAAGGGTTCCCTACGTCGGCGCCGATGTTCCGATCGAAGTGGTGACGCCTGAGGATATTGTCCTGCTCAAACTGGAGTGGTTTCGGCTCGGCAACGAGATTGTGGATCGTCAGTGGAACGATGTCATCAACGTGATTCGCGTTCGTAGCGGCGAGCTCGATCTTGACTATCTCGCCAGGTGGGCGAGCGAACTCGGCGTCGACGACCTGCTCGAGCAGGCGCTCATTGAAGCCGAGAGCTTCTAACCGATCACATTGACGGCAAGTGTGTCCGTTTCGCGAGCGGCTCGGGGCAAATGCGCCACAATGCTCAACCGCATCCGAGCTCTCTACCGGCTCCGGGTTTAAGTGCGGTTCGCCCGTCTCCTCGTGGAGGAGTCCGGTGACGCGTCGAGACCCCGTCACTCGATCGTTCCGCGCTCCCCTCTCGGCCCTGAGATACACGGATGATACAATGCACCTCAGAGATTGAAGCCGACTGGGGAGATTAGGTTATGTCGTTCGACTTGGCCGGTGGCCGGCGGCTGTTGCTGGCCGGAGGCCAATTGGGATGGTTCTGGATCGGGGCGGGGATCGTCGCCGTGGTCCTGTTGGTGGTTCTCTATCGAGAAGAACGGCGCCTGGTCTCTCGGCGGACGGGACTCGGTCTGTTCGGGCTGAGGATCCTCGCGGCGCTCGTGCTCGTGCTCGCGCTCTTCGAGCCGATCGCCGCGCGGACGTATCGCGAGACGTTGAAGGGGCGAGTTCTCGTTGCCGTCGATGTCTCGGAGAGCATGGCCACGGCCGATCCGGGGCGTTCGCCGGAGCAAAAGAAGAAACTCGATGAAACGCTCCGGCTCAGCCCGGGTGATCCACTCGATGCGATGTCCCGTCGCGAGGTCGAGAGGCGTTTGATTGACGGGACTCAGTCCCCGGTCGGGCGGCTCGGTCACGAACATACGGTTGAGGCGTTCACTTTCGCGCGCGACCTCGCTCCGGCGACGCTCTCGAGTTTGGCCGACGCGCTGAAGACGCCCGTGAAGCCCGATGATTCCGCCGTTCTGGTCACGGATTGGCGGCCGGTCCTGGGGGAAGCGCTCAAGGAGAGTAGCGGCGACGCGCCGGTCCTGGGGTTGGTGCTCCTGACGGACGGCCGGCAGAACGCGCCGGGAGATGCGTCGGGAATGGTGGATCGCCTGGCGGCTCGGGGCCTGCCGGTCTATCCCGTGTTGATCGGCTCGACGACCCCGCCGCGCGACGCGGCGATCGCCAGCGTCAAGGCACCCGAGAGCGTTTTCAAAGGCGATGTCGCGAGCGTTGAGGCCACCTTGAAGCTCGACGGCTACGAGGGGCGCGAAGTCGTCGTGACCCTCGAACGGCCGCACGCCTCGCCGATGCGGCAAACGTTGACGGCCTCCGCGGCCAGTACGCGACCCGTGGTGACCTTTCGGGTCCCGATGGACGAAGTGGGCACCGTCCCGCTCACGATGGCCCTGGCGCCGATGGAGGGGGATGTTCTGGCGGACAACGACAAGCGCACGGTATCCATCCAGGTCGCCGACGATAAAGCGAAGGTCTTGCTTGTCGATAACGAGGCCCGATGGGAGTTTCGCTACGTGCGGAACGCGCTTACGCGTGACCCGAGGGTGACGGTCGAGGCCGTCGTTTTCCAACAACCGGCGACGCCTCAAGGTAGCGGTCCGGAGTTTACGTACAAGACCGAGCTGCCCGCTCGGCCCGAGGCCGGCTCGCTCCAGCCGGATCCGCTGGGGAGTTTTGATGCGATCGTGGTCGGTGACGTTGATCCTGGCAACATTTCGCCTGACGTTTGGGGGCGGCTGGAGACGTACGTAGCGGAGCGCGGCGGGACGCTGGTGATCAGCCCCGGTCCACGATTTTGGCCGGGAATTCAGGGTCAGAACGAGACGGTGCGGAAGTTGCTCCCCGTGCTCAACCCGGTCCTGGCGCCCGTGGACCCGAAATCGGCCAATCCTGCTCATCCGAGCTTGCCCCCGGGCGTGGCGCTGACGCCGACGCGAGCCGCGACGTCCGACGCCAATGCGTGGCCCATGCTGCAGCTTGCCGCTGAGCCCGAGCAAAGCCGGCGTCTCTGGGCGGGACTGCCCTGGCTTCCGTGGGCCTTGACCGGAAAGTCGAAGCCCGGCGCGACCGTCTTGGCCACGGCCCGCGACGAATCGGCGTCGGTGATCGCGGCTCAACCTTATGGGCTCGGTAAGGTCCTCTGGGTCGGCACGGACGGGACCTGGCGCTGGCGTTATCGCGTTGGCGACGCCTACCACCACCGCTTCTGGGGTCAGGTGATCCGCTGGGCATCCGCTGGGAAGCTGACGGCCGGGAACGCCTTCGTGCGTTTCGGCCCTCTGCGCTCGCGGATCGCCGAGGGCGAAGCTGCGCATATCCAGACCAGGATCAGCGAAGGGGTTCCCGGCGTGAACCGCGAGTTGCTCATTGCGGCGCGCGTGTTCAAGGCGGGGAATCCCGAGTCCGAGGCGGTCGCGGTGGTTCCGCTGCGCGCTGTGCCCGGTCAACCCCGTACCTTCGACGGTGCGGCCCCCTCGCTGCCGCTCGGGACTTACGTTGTGCGGCTCGACGTGCCGCAGTTGGGAGATGCGCTTCATCTTCAGGAGGGTGGCCGGACGCCGGAGGCGGCCCTCGAAGTGGTGGCGCGCGACACGTCCGAACGCGTCGAGCTCGCGGCCGCGCGCGATCCGCTTGATCGGCTCGCGGCGGCGACCGGGGGGCGCGTGTTGCGCGATGATGAGGCGGACGAGCTTTCGACACTGCTCCGGGCGCGAACCAAGCAGACGATGCGGACGGAGGAAACGCCGCTCTGGGACAGCCCGTGGGCGTTGGCGGTGTTTATCGGGATCTTGACCGTGGAGTGGGTCATGAGGAAGCGGGTAGGCCTGCCGTGACGAGGGCACGGAACATCCCACGTGGTTCGACTGACTGAGGACGCAAATCTTCGCCCAGCCAAAGCCTCAGAGAACGGCTTTCGCCGCGTTTGTTCTCAGTGCGATTTTTTGACCCGCTTGGCCACGGACCTGAGCCAATCGCCGAAATCCCAAAGTGAATAGAAGACATCATCGTCTGAACTGACGATCGGTTCCCACGGCGTTTTGAATCGTCGCTTCACGCGTTCGCCACAATGCAAACACCAAAAAAAGGCGTATCTCTGAGTCTCTAGGTTTTTCCCGCCGCAACTTCGGCATTTCGGTCTCAATCCGGGCTTTCTCAGGAACGTCACGAATTCACAATCCATGCACTTATAATAGGTAGGCGTACACGATTTTGTTGGTCGAAGGATTATCCAAATGTTCGAAGTCGAAACTAACTTTTTCTGTCCACAACGTGGGCAACGCTCGGGAAACAGAATATCGGCCACTACCCAAAAGTAGACTAATAAGCCCGCACCGCAAAAGATTAGTGGAGGAATAATAATAACTATAGATAAGATTGTACGTACAATAGGGCTTAGATGGTTCGCTGTGCCGGGAATCAGGAGGGTGACCGCAATCATGGTGATCATCACCAGCACTGCAAACGCCCAAAAGCTAGAAGAAAACAGCGTGAGCAGCAACTCTCTGTGCGGCCCGGCATTCACAGTAAACAGGGAGACCACGATCAGCGTCGGCGGGACGACAAGAAATGCCGAAATAAACCGTAAATTTCCAACCGAGTTTAAGTTTCTTGCCGCGGTCATGTAGATGGCGAGGGCGATCGCGACATGTACGATTGCGATCATCAGGTGGCGGACTCGCATCGGCGATCTCGTACAATCTCGGCCGTCTTTTTACGAAGGAGTCGTGGAAACGACGACGAATCGGTTCGCGGTCTAGCTCGCGAGATGGGCGACGTTTCACGGTGAGTACGGCTGTGCAGTGGGGCTGTTCTTGATGAGCCTCGCACTTTTCCGAGATGGTTTCTCAACGCTGATAAATTGGCAGATACCGATATTCCACCGCCAGCGCCAAAACCGCCATCGCCGTGCAGTAGTTGCGTCCGCCTGTGCGGTCGTTGCCGTCCGCTGAGAGCCAGCTCCCGGTCTTGTCCTGCTGTTCCAGGAGGATTGCGGCGAGCTTTGGGTAGTAGACGAGAAAGTACTTGTCGCCCATTTGGAACATGGCCTGCGAGCAATAGTAGGCCTCGTAGAAGAAGTACTCGCTCGACCAGCGCGGCGGATGTTTGAGCAGATACTCCGCGCCGGCGACAGCCTGGGGCGTCTGATGCTCGCCGCAGATCTCGAGGGCGAGAGTTCCCGTTCCGGTTCTCGGATTATTCGGACCGCCGCCGGGTTGGTAGCCGAACCCTCCGTCGCGCGAGGCGCAGCGTTTGAGGTATTCGACGGCGCGGTCGATGTTTTCGGACGGAACCGCACAGCCCGCGGATTTGGCGGCGCGGAGGGCGAGGACTTGCCAGCCGGTCACGCTGATGTCGCTGTCGCGGCTGGTGGGTTGATAGCGCCAGCCGCCGGCGTTGTCGGCGTTCTTGTGCAGGTTCTGCGCGAGCAAGATCAATTTGACCGCCCTCGTCAAAGCTTCTCGCGCTTCCTGGGCCAGTGTGGCGTCGGACGTCATTCCCACCACTTCGGCGAGCATGAGGGTGCTGATGCCGTGGCAGTACATCGGTCCGTGGCTGGTGTTCGCCGCAATCAGGCCATTGCCGCGCTGGTGGCCGATGACGTAGCGAATGCCTTTGTCGACCGTTTCGCGGTAGGGTCCCGGTTCGCCCGGCACATGACCGGCTGCCATGTAGGCGAGGACCGCCAGCGAGGTGATTGAGGTCGCGCGGCCAAAGCCGCCGGATTCCCAGGCGCCGTCGGGTTTCTGCGTGGTTTTCAGGTATTCGAGGGCGCGGCGCACGGCCTGGTCGGAGGCTGCGGATGGGGGGCTGGGTCTTGGGCTTTCCGGGGCGTCGGCGGCGTGGATCGGCTGTGAGGCGAGGAAGAGCAGAAAAACGACACAGAGCGGCAGACGAACGAGGATGGCGGCGGGTCCGAGGGGTTGCGGGCTTCCGTTGGCGACGGCCTGC
>DAIDJG010000490.1 GCA_027451445.1 Singulisphaera sp. | reverse complement strand
ATCCCACGTCAGGCCGCGTTGGCTACGACGCCGTAAGGCGCGGTACCACAGCTTGCGAACCTGTTCGTAGAACGTCCTCAGCGAGCGGAAGTTGCTCGGGAGACCGTAATAAGCGTAGTGGCCCCGCAGCACCTGACTTAGCCAGGCATGCTGATCCGCTACCGACTCATGACGGCGCCGCTGGGCGTCCTGCCGCAGATCCTGAAGCTTCTTGGACAGCCGTTTGCTCTGCGTCTGTCGCTTCACCACGAAGCGACCATCCCGGGTTCGACCGCAGTAGTGCGTGAACCCAAGGAAGGCGAATGTCGCACAACGCCGCAGCCCACTGCGCTGACGGGCCAGGCTCGGGAGCCGGCCGAACTCGAGCAGTCGGGTCTTTTCCTCGTGGAGCGTAAGGGAGAACTCGCCAACGCGTTCACGAAGTGCCGCCGCCATCGCCTGCGCATCGCCCGAGTATTGAAAGCCCATCACGAAGTCGTCGGCGTAGCGCACGATGATCACTCGACCTCGAGCGTGACGTCGCCGCCATTGATGGACCCACAAATCCAGAACGTAGTGAAGGAAGACGTTGGCCAGTAACGGGCTGATACTTGAACCTTGCGGGGTTCCCTCTTCGGTCGAACACCATCTCCCGTCTTCGAATACGCCGGCCTCAAGCCACAGGCGAATCAACCTGAGAATCCGTTGGTCGGCGACGCGATGCGCGATCATCCGCAAGAGCCACTCGTTATTGACCGAGTCGAAGAACTTGCGGAAGTCGGCATCCAAGACCCAGTTCACATTTTGCGTCATCAGGCCCGTGTGGAGCGCGGTCAGCGCTTGATGGGGGTTCCGTCCGGGCCGGAACCCGTACGAGAACCCCAGGAAGTCGACCTCGTAGACGGCGGACAGCACCTCGGCGACCGCGCTCTGGACAAGTTTATCTTCGAGCGTCGGTACTCCCAGGGGCCGTTGTCCTCCGTCAGCCTTGGGGATGAAAACCCGCCACACCGGCTGAGGCCTGTATCGACCGGTCTGAATCCGTAGGCAGAGTTCTTTCAGGTTGTCCCATACGTTTTGCTCGTAGTGGGCAACCGTTTCTCCATCGACTCCCGGACTGGCACGTCGCTTCAGGCGATGAAACGCCCTCAGCAGCGCCCACACGTCGACGTGATGCAGCAAGGCCGTGAACCGCGCCTTTCGGTCACGCTTGGCCGCCTCGTTCACCCGCGCGAGGTTGAGCGGCAAGATCTTCCGGCTCTGCGTCCGGCCTTGCACTTCCCCTCGCGAGTTCCCCTTGGGCAGGTCCCTTCCCTCCACCAGTTCGTCTCCTTCGCGGCTTCGCAGGTACTATGGACCTGTCCGACTCCCGACCTCAGCTCGGCGTGCCGCTCCGGTTGTCCCTCGCGACAACGCCCCCCGCGACGCACGCGCCACGGGCCCCGGTCGGGTATCGTGTGTTCCGAAGACGACCTTTTATACGTGAAACGGTCCTCGACCCCGGCGGAGCGAAATCGTCTCGCATGACGACGATTTCCGTGCTGCCATCGTTGTTGGGAACCAACTCGGCCTCCACGACCTTCTACCTTTCGGGGCTGACTTGCCGCTCCCCATATAACCCCTGTCTACGCTTCGAACCCCGCGTTGCCGCGACGCCCGCAAGACTCGGTCCCGGCCTGCTTGCTAGGCTTTGGCCAGACGGGACTTTCACCCGCAAGTTGTCTTCAGCTTTGCACAGCGCACTCCCGGCCGTAGTGGAAGGTTGAAAAGATCGGTGGCGGCTCCGGTGCGGGCGATGCGCCTCCAGAAATCCAAATCTTCTTGGCACCAGAGCAGTTCGTTGAAACCGCCGACCTTTTCCCACAGAGACCGCCGATGCGCTGCTCCGAGCGGCGTGGAAAGATTCCTCTGGAATAAGAGGCTCTTCCGCGGAGACGGATTCCATGTCGTCATTTACGGGGAATCGCCTCCCTCCGCGAGGAAGTCGTAGCCGAAGAACAAGACATCGCCGCGAGGGGCCATGCGCGCCACACGTTCGAGATAGTCTGGCTAGAACTCGTCGTCACAGTCGAAGTAGACGATGAACTCGCCCGACGCACGACATATTGCTTCGATTCGGGCCGCGGGGGTCTGGCCAAACTTCCTGGCGTGTTCAACCTGTTGCGGATAGCCGACTTGCCCGGTAGAGGTCCCAGTGGTCGCTCTGGGTGAGGGCTTCGAGGGACATCAGGGCCTCGGCCCAGCGCCGACCGGACTTGTCGTCCTCG
>DAIDJG010000489.1 GCA_027451445.1 Singulisphaera sp. | reverse complement strand
AATCCCCGAAACTCAGGCCACCCGGACACGGAGCGGGCTCCGGTCGTCACATCCGGAAAACAACACGCCTTTGGCCGGACCGACCCTGGGGTCTGGGCCAGCCTCTCGTTGACAACGCAACGTGAATCCCGTTCGAAAGTGACCGACTTGTGTCGATCCAATCGCAAATGTGTACGCGGCGTTCAGCTCGCGATCCGATTTCCAGCGACATCGTGCGGTCATGCGGCAGGCTCCCTGAGTACGT
Organism: Singulisphaera sp.; assembly: GCA_027451445.1. Lineage (GTDB taxonomy): Bacteria > Planctomycetota > Planctomycetia > Isosphaerales > Isosphaeraceae > DAIDJG01. The sequence goes on along the minus strand of DAIDJG010000489.1, from coordinate 21,889 downwards.
CCGGGTCAACACCCGAGCCAAGTTCCCTGGTGCGGCAGCCGTTACCACGCCGCGGAATCGCCTAAGAGCAATCCGCGGCATCCGATCATGAAAGCGACGGGCAAAAAAAAGCCCACTCATGCGTTGAGTCGCATGGTGGGCTGTCTTAGCGAACGTATGATTGCCCGTCGCGAGCAATCAGGTGTACTCCAACACTAGGGAGCGCGCTCCCCCTTTGTCAAGCCCTGAGAAACCACGAACCGTTTCAATTCGTTTGTGACGTGCGGTCAAGGAACCCTTGCGGATCAAAAACGTTTTCATTCAGTCGCGACTGAGCCCCTTGTGCTCCGAAGTCGACCGTTGTGAATATGTAGCGAATAAAAGTCAAATCTGACAGATCTGGTTGACTTCTCGATCGTGGGCCGCTTAATATTCAGGCACCGATCACTCGCGAAGGGTGATCCTCATTCCAGCTACGACAGCCCCGCTGTGCGATTGTTCGCACGGTCGGGGCTTTTTTCGTGCGCCCAGCGTTTGCGGGACGATTTCAACGAGGCTGAGGACCGGCAAGCCCTGATTGTTCGGCGTCGATGGTGAGTCCTCTTTCGCCGAAGCGATTCAAGAAATGAGCGGAGAGAAAAGTCATGAATCAGAGCACCGCCTATCAACTTGGCCAGATGGCGAGGAACTCCATGGTCAACTACATCTCGGGGCTAGTATTCGTGTTTCTGCTCTTTGTGGGGGCCCTCGTCATCGGACCGCTTGCGCCGGGACATCCCGGGCTCGCGGCGATATTGGCGGTGGCGTGGCTCTTCGGCGATATGGTGCTCGCTTCAGCGATTCAGCTCGCCGCTCAGTGGCAGCGGGCCGTGGTCTTCCGGCTTGGGAAGTTCAAGGAAATCAAGGGCCCGGGTTTGTTCTTCATCGTCCCCTTGATTGATCAGATCCGGATGGTCGACACCCGCGTCCTCGCCGTCAACTTTCCGAGGCAGCAGGTCATCACGCGCGATAATGTGCCGGTCACGATCGACGGTGTGCTCTTTTTCCGCGTGGCGAACGCAGCCGAGGCCATCATCATGGTCCAGGACTACCGGTTCGTCGTTGCACAGTATGCGCAGACGTCGCTCCGCGACGTCATCGGGCAGATGACCCTGGACCAGCTCCTCACCGAGCGCGAACAGATCGCCAAGGCAATCGAAGCGCACGTCGAGAAGGACACCAAAGGCTGGGGACTGGAGGTCACCGGACTGCGCATTCAGGACATCGATATGCCTGAGGAGTTGAAGAAAATGATGTCGCGTCAGGCCTCCGCCGAGCGTGAGAAGCGAGCGACGATCACGAAGGCTGAAGGGGACCGTGAAGCCGCGATCAACCTGGCCGCCGCAGCGCGTACGATGGGCGAAAGCCCCGGCGCCATGCAGCTCCGGACGCTCCAAACGATCGACGGACTCGGACCCACCGCGTCGAACACCGTGGTTATCGCCGTGCCTGTTGAGATGATGGAAGTGATCCGCAGTGTCGACAGCTCGCTCAAACACACTGCACCCGCAGGCTCTCAGGCCTGATTCCCGTTCCAAAGCGCGCAGTCGCCGTCGAACCAGCGAGGATGTCGGATTCTCTGAAGCAGACCCGAGCCCAGAAAGGCCTGTTCAACGTGCAAAACGACCCTCCGGCTAACCACGACTCGAAGCAGAAACGCCTTCCTTTACCCAGTTGGCGGATTATGCTCTGGTACGGCGTCCTCACGCTTCTGATGCTGTGGGTTTGGCAAGAGGTGCTGAGCCAGGCGATCGTGCAGACGATCCCCTACAGCGACTTCAAGGCCCGCCTCGAGCGCAAGGAAGTCACCGAGTGCACCGTGCGCGACGATGAGATCCAGGGTCGCACCAAGAGCACCGGCTCCGCGCCGGCCAAGGGAAAGACGGCGGTTTCAACGGCCGAGCCGATCCTGTTCCGGACGGTCCGTATGGAAGATCCGAAGCTCGTCGAGGATCTTCAGAAGGCCGGGGTGAAATACTCGGCAGAACGGACAGGCTTGCTCGCGCACCTGGTCTGGGCCTGGCTCTTACCCATCGGTGTGATGCTCGTCCTGTGGATGGTCGTCTCCAATCGGATCGGCAGCGCCCAGGAGTCGGTGATGGGCTTCGGCAAGAGCCGAGCGAAGCTCGTCGCCGAGCCGGAGATACGCGTCGATTTCAACGACGTGGCGGGCTGTGACGAGGCGAAGACGGAGTTGCGGGAAGTCGTCGACTTTCTCCGCCATCCCGAACACTATCGGATGCTCGGTGCCAAGATCCCCAAGGGAGTCCTGCTGGTGGGGCCGCCGGGGACGGGCAAGACGCTCCTGGCTCGCGCCGTGGCGGGTGAAGCGGCGGTGCCCTTCTTTTTGATCAGCGGCAGCGATTTCGTCGAAATGTTCGTCGGCGTGGGCGCGGCGAGGGTCCGCGACCTGTTCCGTCAGGCGAAGGCGCAGGCCCCTTGCATCATCTTCCTCGACGAGCTCGACGCGATCGGCCGCCAGCGCGGCGTACACGTCGGCGCGGTGAACGACGAACGCGAGCAGACGCTGAACCAGCTCCTCGTGGAGATGGACGGATTCGAGGCGAACTCGGGGGTCATCGTCCTTTCAGCGACGAACCGTCCCGACGTGCTCGACCAGGCCCTGCTGCGGCCCGGGCGATTCGACCGCCAGGTGGTGATCGATGCGCCGGACCTCGACGGCCGGGAAGCGATCCTCGAGATTCACGCACGCAACAAGCCGCTCGCGGCCGATGTGAGCCTCCGGAACGTGGCGCAGGCGACGCCCGGCTTCTCGGGCGCCGACCTGGCCAACGCAGTCAACGAGGCCGCACTCCTCGCCGCGCGCCGCCAGGCCAGCACGATCACCCAGAGCGACCTGGACGACGCCGTGGAGAAGGTCGTCGCCGGTCCCGAACGGCGCAGCCGGCGGCTCCAGGATGAGGTGAAACGACGCGTGGCTTACCACGAAGTTGGCCACGCCCTGGCCGCCATCCACTGCAAGTACAGCGACCCCGTCCAGAAAATCAGCATCATCCCCCGCGGCCGGGCCGCCCTCGGCTATACACTCCAGCGCCCGCAGTTCGACCGCTACCTGATGACCCGCTCCGAGCTCGTCGATCGCCTGACCGGTATGATGGGCGGCCGGGCGGCCGAGGAACTCATCTTCGGCGAGGTCAGCACCGGCGCGGAGAACGACCTCGAACAAGCAACGGCATTGGCCCGCCAGATGGTTTGCCTCTACGGGATGAGCCCGAAAGTGGGCCTCGTTCACTGCGGTCAGAAGCCCCTCCCTTTCCTGGCTGAGCCACTCGAAGCGCACCTCCAGCGCGATTGCAGCGAGCAGACCGCGCGCGAAATCGATGAGGAGGTCAAGCGCATCCTCGACGAGGCCAAGCAGACGGCCGCCAGCCTCCTCGCCGCCCATCGCGATCAACTGGAACGAGTCGCCGCCGAGCTGCTCGTTCGCGAAACGCTCGATGCCGATGCCTTTCATGAGCTCATCGCGGGACCGAAAACCCTCGCTCCCGCCATACCGGCGCCCAGCGCCAACGGCCGCTTACTTCCCGCGGAACGCGGGACAGACAACAGCTAATCAACCTGCGTAACATCATCGCACCTTTGAAGAGGAGAAACCGATGAAAGACGAACCGAAGAGCACAAATTTTCTCGGCGCTCCACTTGGGTCCGCCGAGCGGGCGATGGAAGAGCAGTATCTCCGGGAGCGGGGCTACGATCCGGACCATTTTGATCAAGTTCCGGCCGAGGAACGGAACCGGTTGCTCAAGGAAGCCGCCATCTATGCCTCGTCCAAACTCGAGGAGATCGACGCCGAGGTGAGGATGGTCCACAAACTTCACGAAGCGGGTGGCACGGGTCATTCGGCAGTCGATTGAGGGCGCTTAGTAATTTCATAAATATGGTATGAGATGCGATTCAAGTGCGGTGAATATCACGTGCTACGGCTCGAAGTGACGCGCGCTGCGGCGATTGAGAGATCCTCAGACCGGGAGACTGGCTCCGCGTTTTCAAGGTGCCGGTCGCCGCTTTGTGAGGATTTCTCAATCTCGGCGCGCCGGTGGTGGCCATCGAGGCGGCTCTGCTTCGGGGCGTTGAACGATCCCCGCCCGGGGCCCGGCGTATTCATCAGCCGTCGGCTCAACCCGAAAACATGCTAAGTTCCTCGATGATCACGTCCGCGATCCGTGACTTCGCGATGACTCCTCGCACGTCGCGGCCGAACAAGGCCGTCGGACCCTCTGCGACCAGGACGATGTCCACGCCCGCGGCACCCGCGCGGAGCATCACGTCGTGGAGTGGTGTCTCAGCGCAGACCGCCAGCAGTTTCCGGTCGGCGAGGTCTGCGAGCGGGCGCGGCCGTTCCTGGCCGCCGGGCGAGCGTAACGCGGCGTCTCGGGTGAGGACACCCAGAAGCCCCTCCGGCGCTTCCACCAGGAAATGAAACACGTCGGGCCGTTCCACCGCCCGCTGCATGAGGTTGTCGGTCGTGTCGCTGGCCGCCAAGACGACGAACCGCGTATCCATGACCTCCTCGGCCCGCCGCAGCGAGGCGATGTGGGTTTGGAGCATCGCCGGGATCGCATGTCCTCGGCGGGCCAGCTTGAGCGTGTAGATGCTCTTGGGCTGGAGCAACGTCCGAACCCCGTAGCTGAGCGCCACCACGATGGTCATTGGGATGATTGCGGTGTAGTCCAGTGTCATCTCGAAAATCATGACGATCGCCGCCAGGGCCGCGCCGGTCGATCCGCCGACCACGCCGGCCATGCCCGCGACGGCGAATGCGGCGGGATCCGGTGCGAGCCCGGGGAAGAGTTGCCGCGCCGTCAGACCGTACGCACCGCCGAGCGTGGCGCCCAGGAAAAGCGCCGGTGAAAAGACGCCCCCCGATGCGCCTGATCCCAGGGTCAGCGAAGTCGTCAAGAGTTTGAGGGCGAACAGGACCAGCAGAAACCAGGAGACCTGTCCCGAAAGCACGTCCTGTAGCGTGGCGTAACCGACCCCCTCCACGTAGTAATGCCCCTTGGAAACTTTAAGAATATACATGATAACGCCCACCAGAAACATGCCAAGCACATGGCGTGAATAGTAGTTCCCCGGGATCCGCCGATCGAAGAAATCCTCGAAGGCGTAGATGGAACGGATGTAAGCGACGGAAGCGAGACCGGCGAGGGCACCCAGCCCCGGATAGAGCAAAAGAACCAACGGCTGAGCCGGATGAAAGAAGGAAGTCTCCAGGGCGGGGATCACGAAAGAGGGTTGGCTGCCAAAAATGAGTTGGCCGATGTAGGCTGCTGTCGCCGTCGCAATCACGACGGGCACGAGCGTTCGCGCACTGATTTCGCGCAGCATGATCTCGACGCCAAAGAGCACGCCGCCGATCGGCGTGTTGAACGTGGCCGCGATTCCGGCACCCGCCCCGGACGCGATCAGGGTGATGCGCTGCCACAGAGGGACGCGCAACGCCTGGGCCAGCGTCGAGGCGAACGACGCACCAATCTGAATGATCGGGCCCTCCCGGCCCACCGATCCTCCGCTGCCGATCGACAGGGCGGAGGCAAGTGATTTGACGAGGGCGACGACCGGGCGAATGACGCCTTTGTTGTAATAGATTGCGTCGATCACCTCGGGGACGCCGTGCCCCTTCGCCTCGGGCGCAAAGTTGCCGACGACGAACGCCACACCCAGGGCGCCCAAAACGGGCACCAAGATCACCCATGGCCCCCAGGGACTCGCCGGCGTGTGGACATTGGCGTCGTACAGCACAGACCAATGTCCCAGAAAGAGCAGGTTATGGAACAGAGCGATCAGGCCGCGGAACACGACGGCCGCCAGAGCGCCCACGACCCCGACCACCACCGACCAGGCGAAATGACGTAAGGGACCAAGTGGTCGAGTCGTCGATTCACTCAACATGCTCATCAGCGAAACCCGTATCTCGCGGCCACCGAGGAAACGCGGTCCTCATGCTAACGTCGAACGCAATTCGATGAAAGCAAGCCGCTCGACACGGGCTTTCGTAGAGTCTGTCCCGGAAGTGGAGCGGAGCCGGAAACCGGGGACTGGCTCCGAGTCTTCGAGGTGCCTGTCCCCGGTTTCCGGCGGAGCGGGAAGCGAGAGATGGGGACTGGCACCGTCCGAAGACGTCCGGGGCCAGTCCCCATTTCTCGCTTCCCGCCCTATTGGGACAGACTCTTACCCATGGTTGTTTCATTCTCAGGGCAATGGGCCCACAAGGGCTCGCTCCCACTTTCGATACCAAAAAGCGATGCGGAAAGCGGGGAGGTCGTTGATACCGTGATCAATGATGATCAACACACCTGCGCTCGAAACTCGAAAACCGTGCGAATGTGGCCGCAAGCCGCATGCGCTTCAAAGCCCGCGGCCTTACCAAACCACGAAAGCTAGAAGGGAACAGCCCTGCACGTTTCTTACCCGGCCCGCTTGACTGTGCAAGACAAAGCCCTTACACTAAACCTATCTTTTGCCTTGCTCACGCCGGGTGAGGCACCCAGGCTTCGACAGCCCCAGCGAGACGGGATCCCCCTTCGCTGGGGCTTTTTTGCGCGCTTGCGGTAAACGGGAGAAAGAACTCGTGCGTATCGGCGTTTTCACAAGTGGCGGCGACGCACCCGGTATGAACGCGTGCATCCGCGCGGTCGTGCGGACCGCTCTCCCTGCTGGGCACCAGGTTATCGGGATCCGGCGCGGTTTTGAGGGACTCCTCACCGAGGCGTTGTTCTACTCGCTGATCTTGAAGGATTATCAAATGGACATGCGCAGCGTGTCCAACATCATCCACCGGGGAGGCACGATCCTGCACACCAGCCGCTGCCCGCGGTTCGAGGCCGAAGAAGGCCAGCGAGCCGCGGCAGCGAGCCTGCGCCGGCATAAAATCGATGCTCTGGTCGCCATTGGTGGAGACGGCACCTTTCGCGGTTGCATGGACCTCGCCCGGTACTGGGACGGACCGATCATCGGCTGTCCCGGGACGATCGACAATGACCTGGGCGGGACCGACGTCACGATCGGCTTCTCCACGGCCGTCCGGACTGCGATGGAGGCCGTGGATAAGGTGCGCGACACCGCGGACGCGACCGAGCGTCTGTTCCTCATCGAGGTCATGGGACGCCACAGCGGCCAGATCGCGTTGTACACCGCCCTGGCAACGGGCGCCGATACCGTGCTGCTCCCCGAAGCACCCGTCACGGTCGATGAGGCCGTCAAGCGACTCGAGGAAGAGCGACGACAGGGGAAGACGTCCTGGATCGTCATCGTGGCTGAGGGCGCCGTCGCGGGTGGCGTACACACGGTGTCGCGCGAACTCGCCCAGCGGCGAACCTCGTTCGACATCCGGGTCCTCGTCCTGGGCCATCTCCAGCGCGGCGGTGCCCCCGACGTACGGGACCGGATCCTCGCCAGCCGGCTGGGGGCCGGCGCGGTGGACGCCCTGCGGGAAGGACACTCCGGCAAGATGATCGGCGAGGTGAACGGACGCCTGACCCTGACCCCCTTCGAACATACGGGAACGGAGCGCAAGCCGGTTCCGACGGAACTGATCACATTGCTCACCAACCTGGCCCGATGATCGCGCCGGCTGGGTCGGGTTTCACGATCGCGATCCGCGTTAGTACGCTCCGGCGGCTTCCTCGCCAACCAGGGAGTTTAGCCTCGTGGGAGCCATGGGTTGGTCGACTACTTCGAGCATAGGAGCCCCGTCAGTGGATGCGAACGAACCTGTGGTGATTCACACAACGAACAACCTTGCCGAGGCGGAGATCCTCAAGAACGCACTCGAAGCCGATGGCATCAAGTGCGAGCTCGACGGTGAGAACCAGGGTGGCTTTTCAGGGGTGCTCGACATCCGGCTCGTCGTGCGAGCGTGGGACGAGGAGCGTGCCCGGCAACGGCTCGGTGCGCACGCGGCCCACCCTCGGAAGCATCACGGCGAACATGGCGGGGCCTGACGAGGAGGCCTGGTCGCGGAGTCGTCACGAACGGAGGTCGCGCGCGGTCAGGAGGAAGCAAATCGATGTCACATCGGTTTCATCGCAGAAGCTGTGCGAACACGCCTGCTGCATGATATTCTGAATTCTTTCTGCCTAATAGTGAGACCGGGCTCTTTTATCGGAGGTTCACCGATGTTTCGTGTCCCGAAGTTCTGGTTCGGTCTGGCGCTCGGCCTGCTCCTGGCATCCGAGCAGGCCGACGCGCAAATGTGGTATCCCCGGGGCTACCGCGGCTATGGGATGAGCCAGTGGGGCGCTAATCCGCAGGCAGGCTACATGGCCGGGCTGGGAGCTTACGCGCGGGGCCAGGGTGTTTATGTGCTCGAGAAAGCCAAGGCCGATGCGATCAACCTCGACACCATGCTGAAATGGAACAAGGCCCTCCGGGCGCGTCAGCGTGCGCTCCGCGAAGAGCAGCAGAAGGAGGCCGCCGCACGCCAGGCCGAGGTCGAAGCCAGGGTCGAACAACGGGAACTTATCGACGGGACGACGCTGAACACGCTGCTGCTCCAAATCCTCGACTCCGACCCGGGCGTTGCCAAGACCGCCCGGTCCACCGCCGCCCTGAGCCCGGCCGCGATCCGTGAGATCCCCTTCGAATGGGATTCCGAGGCCCTCACCCTCTGTGTCGACCAGATGACCGGAACGGATTCGCTCCCACCGACCCTGATGAGACCGATTTACGACGACGAGCGCAAGGCGCTGCGGACAGCCGTGGAGCGCGCCCTCAAGGAAGACGCCAAGGGCAGTGTCACACCCGAGACCCGCAAGCAGATCGTTGACGCCGTCGCGAAGTTCCGCGCCAAGTTCGTGAAAGATACCCCCGACTTCGACACGGACTACCAGGAGTCGCTCGACTACTTCACCACACTGGCCAGCTTGAGCCGCTTGCTCAACGACGCCAGCTTCAAGGCGTTCCTGGGTCAACTTGACGACGGTCGGGAACGCACGGTGGGTGACCTGATCGCCTTCATGAACACTTTCAACCTGCGCTTCGGCCGCGCCACGTCGGAGCGGCAGATGGACATCTACCGACGGCTCGCACCGGCCCTCAAGACCATCCGCGACCAGGCCGTCACGGCAAGCGCCGCGCCGCAGGCGCCGGACAGGACCGGGAAGGGTCTGAGTACGGCCGCGAAAGCGGCGTTTAAAGGGATGAGCTGGGACGAGCTCGAGGCGCACTCGCATACCCAATGACCGTCGGCACGCGACCGGGTTGACCGCATCTCCGGCAACCCGGTCTCCCTTCCGGCGATCAGCGCGATGCTGATGTCCGACCGACACCTGGGAGAATCGAGATGCACACCGGATTCAGAGCATTAGCGGCGTTCACCACGCTGGGGGCATTTGCCCTTCCGGCGCTAGGCCAAGATGCAGTGCAGGCGCCGCAGGCGCGCGTGCTCGGCACGCATCACATCGATCGCCACTACGCGATCGAACAAGTGCGCCAGTCGCTCCTGACCAATCCGAAGAACCTCAACGACTGGATCATTCTGGGCGAGCTGGCCCAGGAGGTCGCTGCGGATTCGCCGGGTCGCACCGCCGCGAGTTATTACCGCCTGGCGCGGCAGTCCTATGAGAGCGCTTTGATCCTCAAGCCCAACGACCCGGCCCTGAAAGCCGCGGCCAGGTTCGCCGCGGACCAGGAACGGGGGGCGGAACGGCTCACCCAAACGCGCCGGCAGGCCACGGGCGAATACCTCGCCGCACGCCGCCGCGAGCTCGCGCAACCGGGCAGCGGACCGACGGTGCGCGTTTACCAGGCGCGGCCGGACGGTGCGCAACGGTACTACTACTACCAGCCTTACACCGGAGCCGGCCGCGGTGCCTACACTTTCCAGGAACATTCGCGGGATTTCTTCCCCGGACGGACCGAGGAAGGCGTGCCTATTGAAGCGCGCGCAGGACAAACCGTTACCGCAACCGAGGCCGCTGCGCTGGTCAAGCCAGCGTCCGGATTGGCTCCGCCCTGAGCGGTTCCGAGCGCCCTTCGCAACGCCGCCGAATCGCTTCCGCACGGACCGGCTTCCGTGAAAAACGATGAGTGCACGTCGGATCGCGGTGAACCGTCGGCTGGCTGGTTCGCAAGTTACTCTTCCGAGACCAGGATCAGCAGCGACCGTGCCTCGACGCGATAGCGCTCTCCTCCCGGAATCCGCGGGCCTTCATCAAGGCCGACAGCGTCATTGGGAGCGTCCAGTGCCGTGTCGACCGTTCGGCGCCACAGGCGGCCCGAGGGGGCGCTGGGGACGCGGAAGGAGAGAGGCTCCCAGTACGCATTCAGCACGATATACAAATCGCGGTCGACCTCGCCGGGCCGGTCGATCCGCCGGCCATCAAGAACGAGCGCCAGGGAGCGGCTTTCCCACGAGAAGTCCGGCTGCGCAGGCTCGACGCCGTGCCACGCGATGTCGGGCGGCTGACCGCTCCGACCACCCTCGAAGAAAGCGCGTCGACGCAAGGCCGGGTGTCGTTTCCGCAGCGCGATCAACTGGCGGACGAACGTCAGGAAGTCGGCATTGCGCTCGGTGAGGGCCCAGTCGACCCAACCGGTTGCATTGTCCTGGCACCAGGCGTTGTTGTTCCCGTTCTGAGTCCGGAGGAACTCATCACCGGCAAGCAGCATCGGGACGCCCTGCGAGATCATGAGCGTCGCGATCAGGTTCCGCGCCTGCCGGTGCCTGAGGCGCACGATCTCGGTGTCGTCAGTGGGACCTTCGACGCCGCAGTTCCAGCTCCAGTTTGCGTCCGTCCCGTCGCAATTGCCTTCTCCGTTCGCTTCGTTGTGTTTGTGGTTGTAAGTGACGAGGTCGGCCAGCGTGAAGCCGTCGTGGCAGGTGACGAAATTGATGGAATGGAGGGGCCCGCCGCCATGATACAGGTCGTCGCTGCCGCAGAGCCTGGTGGCCATGGCCGACGCCATCCCCGGATCTCCGCGCCAGAACCGGCGGACATCGTCACGATAGCGCGCGTTCCACACGCTCCACTGCGGACCGCCGGAGAAGCTTCCGACCTGGTACAGTCCGCCCGCGTCCCAGGGCTCGGCGATCAGCTTCGCCTGGGTCAACAGCGTGTCCTGGGTGATCATGTCGACAACCGGAGGCTCGACCAGGACGTCCCCGGCACGATTGCGCCCGAAGACCGACGCCAGGTCGAACCGGAAGCCGTCCACCTCGGTCTCGTCGACCATGCCGCGGAGGCAGGAAAGGATGAACGCCCGAACGACCGGGTGATTGCTGTTGACGGTGTTTCCGCAGCCCGTGAAGTCGAGGTAACGCCCCTGTTCATCGAGCATATAGAAGATACGGTTGTCGAAACCCCGGAAGCTGAATGTCGGCCCGTCCTCGCCGCGCTCGGCGGTGTGATTGAACACGACGTCGAGCAGCACTTCGATCCCCGAGGCATGGAACGCCCTGACGAGCGAGCGGAACTCGTCGCGCGGGGCCGAACCCGCGGGGTCGCTCCCATACGCCGCCTTGGTCGTTCGGTAGGCAATCGTGTCGTAGCCCCACAGGTTCTTGAGCCGCTCACCGGTCAATGGGTTGACGAACGGGCAGTCAAGCTCGTCGAATTCGTGGATCGGCAGCAGCTCGATGGTCGTGACCCCCAGCGCCGCCAGGTGGGGAAGCTTCTCGACCAACCCTGCAAAGGTACCGGGATGGCGCACGCCCGACGACGGGTGCGCTGTGAATCCCCGGACATGCAGTTCGTAGAAGATCGAGTCCTCCCGAGGAATCTGGGGCATTCGGGGCATCGGGAGTTCCGACTCGGCGGGCCACGTTCCGGTCACCAGCGTTCGCCGAGGGCGTCCGTCCGGGGCGGCCCAGGCCCGGCCGCCGGAAAGCATGCGCGCCACCGGGTCGAGCAAAACGCGTTGCCGGTCGTAACGGTGGCCGGGTCCCTGCGGGCCGTCGACACGATAGCCGTAGCAGAACGCGTCAGGCAAACCGCTTACGTGAATGTGCCAGTGGTCGCCGGTGCGGTAGCGGCTCGCATCCAGAAAGATCTCCGCAGCCTGCGGCTCGCCGGTGTCATCGCAGGGCGAGAGCACGAGCCAGACCGCCGTGGCGTGGCGAGCAATCACGGCAAAGTTGACACCGCTTGGGGAACGACTTACCCCAAGGGGAAGCGGACGACCGCGCGTCGAGACGAGCGGTTGTCCTTGGAACGAAACGGCTTCAGTCGCGTCAACATCGAGTCTCGACTGGCTCGGAGTCGTCATGGCGTTGGCCACTTTGGTGATCCCCGATCGGGCTTGTCGTTCGTTCTCGCGGCATCTCGTGCGCCCGCGCAGATCGGTATCGTAGGTCGAGCCCCGGCACGCCGCAACCGTCCGTCCACCCGCAAATCGGCGAACGCCGGCCGGAGCGGGACTTCGGAATGGGCCGGGAATAACGTCCCGGTCCGCACGCGCTATGTGATGCAGCAGTAAGAGTCTGTCCCACGCTCCCCATTTTCCACGCCCGCTCCGCCAGAAAAGGGGGACAGGCACCTCGAAGACTCGGAGCCAGTCCCCCTTTTCCGGCTCCGCTCCACTTCCGGGACAGAATCCAAGGCGACTGAGCGCGCTCTCAATAGTCGCACAATTCTGCAAGGATGCGCGAACTCATCGTCTCTTCGTGCGTATCACTAAGATAGACTGGCACGCTCATGAGGGGCGGACCAGCACTGGGTTTTGAAGGCCCGCTCGAACGTCGCACGGCGTTCGATACGGGCTTTTTTCATTGGGGCACTGGCTGCACCGCGGCGTTTGTCTCTACAGACCAGTGCTGAGATTTTGTGACGGGGGGGCGGGACGATGAAAGACACTGTGCATCTCGCGGTTTCAGGAGCGACAGGACGGGTCGCTCGTTCGCTTTTGTCGCGGATCGCCGCAGGCGCGTTGTTCGGGCCGGAACGCCGGGTTGCGCTGAGTCTCCTGGATATTCCGGAAGTTCTTCCTACCTTGAAGGCCCTGGCGACGGAATGGCAGGGGTCTCCTCATCCGTTGCTGGCGGAGGTGCGCTATAGCGTCGATCCCCGCCACGCGTTTGAGGGCATGGACTGGGTGGTCCTTCTGGGAGCCAGACGCTGGCAGCCGGGATTGAGCAAAGCGGCCTGGGCGCGGCTGAACGAGTCGGTTTTCGTGGCCCAGAGCCGCGCCATCAATGCGGTCGCACCCTCAGCGCGGGTTCTGGTTGGCGTCCATCCCTCCAACGTGCATTGTATGGTCGCGAGAGCGCATGCGCAGGATGTGCCGCCGGAGCACTGGTTCGCCCTGACCAAACACGCGGAGCTTTGCGCCTCCGATCTGATCGCCAGGCAGGCCGGCGTGCCCCCCTCGCAAGTGAACCGCCTGTCCGTCTGGGGGAACGACGGCGCGGGGATTTTCGTTGACATTCGCAACGCATGGGTTGACGGCCAGCCAGCGCCTGGAACGATCGATGAAGACTGGATGCACTCCGTTTTCGAGCCGTCGCTGGCACGCCGTATGATCGACCTGATCGAGACTCGAGGCGATGCGCCGGACGTGGCCGCTCAGGCCATCGCCCAGACCATCCGCGGACTCACAACGCCGACTCCGTACCGACGCTGGCTGTGCGCAGGGGTGGTTTCCGACGGAAGCTACGAAGTCGATCGCGGATTGGTTTTCAGCTTCCCAATCCGGACCGAGGATGGACGAACCTGGTCCATCATGCAGGATTTCTTCCTCGACACCCGTGCTCAGGAACGAATCGCGGCAAACGTCGCGGAATTGAGCCTGGAAGCGGTGGGGATGGCCGCGATGGTTGGATAGCGCGACGATGAGGCGTCCCCACGGGGCCGAGGCTCCGGCGTCCCATGGCGGCAACAGAGCGGACGCCGAAGCAGTCATCGCGACGCTGAGCGTCCTGATCGAAGCAAATGTGTTCTCGTGGCGATGGCATACCGGGCACGTGTCCCGGCTTGCTTGCAAACGACACAGGCTCGTTAAGAAGGACTGCCTGATGATCACAACGACGTACCATCTGATCGATTCTGAGGGGAGCCTACTCGCCAGCGGCGATACGATCGAATACCTTCAGGCAATCGTGGGCGACCTGAAACCGGGCCGTTACACGGTCGACGAGGTCACTGACGACACTCAAAACGGTGTTCATAACAAGAGCCGTTGGGGTGCGATTCGCAAGGTCGACGGCGACATGATCTTGTTGGAACCGGAGCCCTGGGACGAGTAAAGGGGGCCTTGACTGTGCGAGTGTGATCCCGGCTTCATTCCGCATCGCAGTTGGGACTCGGAACTTCCTCGTCGACCTGATCTCTGTGTGCGTATCGACGTCCGCTGTAACGAAGGGACAAGCCTCATAACGATCCAACGAGCACAAGGCACGACGTGTGTTCCCCCCGCTCGCCATCCCGTGTCCGTGGAACGGAGAGCGAACGATGATCGAAGTCTTGAGCCACAATTCCGGCAAGGTCTTTGGGATGAAGGTGAGCGGCAAGTTGCTGCATCAGGACTATCAAGTGTTCGTGCCGATGCTCGAGAAGTTGATCGCGAAGCACGGCGGAGTCCGTTGCCTGATCGAGATGACCGATCTCCAGGGTATCGGACTCCGGGCCTTGTGGGACGAAATCAAGTTCGACGTGCGGCACGCGCATCAGATCGAGCGCTGCGCGGTCGTGGGCGACCGCGCCTGCGAAGAGTGGATGACCAAGCTGTCTCGCCCCATCTTCCGCAACGCCGAGATCCGGTTCTTCCCTCCCGCGGAGCGTGAACAAGCGTGGGAGTGGATCGAGGAAGGGCTCCCCGGTCAGCCTCACTCATCCCCGCAGGGCGCTCCGTGAGCGCTCGGATCTTACGTGCCCGAAGATCGAGAAGGACGCTTTCATGGACTCACACAGACTTCATCATGCCTCTGTGGAGAGTGGCCATCCTCGGATGGCCGTTGATCGGGGCTCTCGCCTGATCGTACGAACGGTTCTGTGGGTGATCGCAGGCGCGGTTCTCGTGGGATTCTGCCTCTGGTGGGTCCTGAGTTGAAATACAGTCAGCGAGTGAATCACTGATGTCCGAGCCCAATCAGGAAGTCAAACCGGGACGCGTGACCGCTGTGCGCGGCTCCGTCGTCGAAGTGGTGTTCCGAGACGGTCTGCCGGCGATCAACGAGGCGCTGTCGCTTACGGTTGGCGAGCGCACTGTCATGCTTGAAGTGGCTCACCACCTCGATTCTCGCACGGTGCGCACCATTGCCATGGCGCCCACGGAGGGCCTGGCCCGTGGCATGCCGGTCGAGCGGACGCGCCAGTCCATATCAGTGCCGGTTGGTCCAGCAACGCTCGGCCGGCTGTTTAACGTCCTTGGCGAGCCACTCGATGGGCGCGAGCCATTGCGCGACACCGAGCGCTGGCCGATTCACCGCGCGGCCCCGACGTTCACCAAGCAGCGCCGAGGAGTCGAGTTCCTGGAAACCGGCATCAAGGTCGTCGATCTGTTGGCGCCTTTGCCGAAAGGCGGCAAGGCGGGCCTGATCGGCGGCGCGGGAGTGGGCAAGACCGTGCTCCTGCAGGAGTTCATGCGCAGCGTGAACCACGACCAGGCGGGGATCTCCGTCTTCGCCGGTGTGGGTGAGCGGACCCGAGAAGGAAACGACCTGTGGCACGAGATGGAGGAAACCGGCGTCCTCGCCAACGCGATCCTCGTCTTCGGCCAGATGAGCGACCCGCCGGGCAGCCGCTTCCGTGTTGCACTGTCGGCACTGACGATGGCGGAATACTTCCGCGACGTGCGCCACACGGAGGTGATGTTCCTCATCGACAACGTCTTTCGCTACGTGCAAGCCGGTTCCGAGGTCTCCGGACTGCTGGGCCGGCTTCCTTCCGAGGTCGGTTATCAACCGACGCTGGCCGATGACCTCGGCACCCTGGAGGAACGGATTGCCTCGGTGGACGCAGCGTCCATCACTTCGGTTCAGGCCGTGTATGTGCCGGCGGATGATATGACCGACCCGGCCGTGGCGCAGACCTTCGTCCATCTCGACGCGAGCATCGTCCTGTCGCGCAACCTGGCCGCCCGCGGCCTCTATCCCGCGATCGACCCTCTGGCGTCGACTTCGCGCCTGCTCGATCCAGCCCGGCTCGGCGAACGTCATTACCGGGTCGCAATGCGCGTGAAGGAAGCGATCGAGCGGTACCGCGAGCTCCAGGACATCATCGCCATGCTCGGGCTCGAAGAACTGTCGGCCGCGGACCAGTTGATCGTCCGGCGCTCCCGACGGCTCGAACACTTCCTGACCCAACCGTTCTTTGTCACCGAGATGTTCACAGGTCACAAGGGCCGGCACGTTTCACGCGATCAGACGGTGGCCGGCTGTGAGGCAATCCTGGACGGGAAGTACGACGACAGGGACGAGAGTTCCCTGTACATGATCGGCGCGATCGACGAGGTGAAAGCATGACCCTGAGCCTGGAGATCATCGCGCCGAATCATGTGATCATGCAAGGCACCATCGTTGCGCTCCAGGCCGCAGACGCGAGCGGCCGGTTCGGGATCCGGCCGGGTCACGAAAATTTCCTGACTGTCCTGGTCCCTTGCGTCCTTCGCTTTCGCCGGGAAGATGGTCGCGAAGCGTTCGCCGCCGTCGATGGCGGAGTGCTGTTGCTGGAAGACGACAAGATTTCGGTCACTACCCGCGACGCCGTGGTCGCCGACCATTTGCACGAAGTGGCCGACCGGGCCGCGGCCATGCTCAACGCCCGCAAGGACAAGGAACAAGCGGCGCGTGCCGGGTTCGACGAGCTGGAGTTGTCCCTGTTGCGCGAGCTGCGCAAGGCGGATCAGCGATGAGCGACACGCACACTCAAGACGAGGACCCGTTCGTCCGCGAAGTCCGGCGCCAGGCCGAACGTGCGCAGGCTCCTCAACACCTCACGTTCTGGCAAGGGCTCAACCTGGTGGGCTCCGTCGGCTGGATGGTCGTTTTGCCCACCCTGCTCGGTG
This sequence comes from Singulisphaera sp., assembly GCA_027451445.1. Taxonomy (GTDB): domain Bacteria; phylum Planctomycetota; class Planctomycetia; order Isosphaerales; family Isosphaeraceae; genus DAIDJG01. Next base: position 4,909 of record DAIDJG010000489.1, on the reverse strand, counting down.
CTTTTGCCGGACGGTGGATCGATAGCCGGGCGGCGACGGGTGTCTTCTGGACACTTTCGCTCTTGTTTACGGGCGTGGTGCTCGGTTGTGCGACTGCCTGGCGACATGTACACCGGGAGCTTGACCGATGAACTGGATCGTGGCTCTGGGCGCAGGCGCCGGATTGGGGCTGGCCCATTTCGTCGGACTCTGGGTGACCGTGACCGGCGTGGTGCGCCAGCCTTCCCGAGCCGTTTGGGTGTCGCTGAGCGGCCTTGCCCGTTTTCTGATTCTGGGGGCGGGGCTGGCATTGCTCGCCCGGCAGGGCGCCGGTCACGTCGTGGTGGCCCTGGGGGGGCTCTGGCTCGCGCGCTGGTATCTGCTGCAACGGCTGGGAGGCGTGAGCCATGGACAGTAAAGCGTTGTCGCCGCCGCCGCTCTTCCATCTCGGTCCGGTCGAGGTGACGGGGACCGTCGCCTACTCGCTGATCGCCTCGGGCGTGGTGATCGCGTTCGCGCTTCTGGTCCGACTGGGGTTCCGCCGGCGTCCTTCCGGCTGGCCGGTCGCTGCGGAGCTCCTGGTCGAGCACTTTGAAGAGCTGATGCGCGACATGTTTGGGTGCGACCCTCGCCCGTATACGCCGCTGGTCGTAACGCTGGCGCTGTTCATCGCCGCCGCGAACTTGCTCGGGCTGGTACCGGCCCTGCATTCGCCCACGGCGGATTTCTCGACGACCGCCGCGCTCGCGATCGTCGTCTTCTTCGCGGTTCCGTTCTACGGCATCCGGGCGCGAGGCGTCCGCGGATACTTCGGTCATTACCTCGAATTATCGCCGCTGCTGCTGCCCTTCGAGATCATCACCGAGTTCTCGCGCACCCTGGCGCTGGCCGTTCGCTTGTTCGGCAACGTGATGAGCGAAGAGCTGGTCCTCGCCGTGTTGCTCTCGCTCGCCGGGTTGCTGGTTCCCGTGCCGATCATGATGCTCGCCGTGCTGACGAGCGTCGTGCAAGCTTACATCTTCGCGGTCCTGACGGTCGTGTACCTGAGCGCGGCCGTCCGGGCCCATCATCCTCAAGAGGAGAAAAAGGCATGAGCACCTCCCTGATTTTTGCGCTTGTCGGAATGGTCGTCGCCGGCCTGACGACCGCGCTCGGGTCGATCGGTCCGGCGTTGAGCCAGGGACGAGCGGTCGACTCAGCGCTCGACGCCATCGCTCGCCAGCCCGACGCCTCCGACCGGATCAGCCGCACCCTCTTCGTGGGCCTGGCGATGATCGAGTCGCTGGCCATCTACAGCCTCGTGATCGCGCTCATCATCCTGTTGGCTAATCCATTCCTGTCGATGATCAGCGGGCACTGACAGTCTGTCTCGGAAGTGGAGCGGAGCCGGAAAAGGGGGACTGGCTCCGAGTCTTCGAGGTGCCTGTCCCCCTTTTCCGGCGGAGCGGGAGCGTGGAAATGGGGACAGGCACCGTCCGAAGACGTCCGGAGCCAGTCCCCATTTCCACGCTTCACGCACTATTGGGACAGACTCTGAGCCATGAACTTCAATATCTGGACATTCCTGTTCGAGGTGGTCAACTTTCTCGTGCTCGTCTACGTCTTGCGCAGGCTGCTCTACAAGCCGCTCCACGCGGCGATTGAGGAGCGCCAGCAGGCGAACGCGCAGGCGAGGGCCGACGCGGAGCAAGCGCAGCACGACGCCACAGCCCTTCAGCAGCAACTGAGCGCGCAGCGCGCGGCCCTGGAACAGGAACGGCAGGACCTGATTCAAAACGCCCGCCAGCAGGCCGAGGCCGAGCGAAAGGCAACCGCGGCCGAGACCGAGCATGCGTTGCAGAAGCGCCGGGACGAGGTCGCGCAACAGATCGAGCACGAGCGAGCGGAGGCACTCCAGTCGCTGCGAGCCGAATTGCTTCGATCGAGCGTGGCGCTCGCGGAGCGGTTTCTCCAGGAGGCGGCCGACTCGACGCTCCGGCAACAACTCGCGGGGCGGCTCATCGAGAGTTTGCAGAACGTTCCCGAGGACGAACGACTGCGATTGCGCGAGGGGCTGGGAGCCGAGGAATCGGCTGTTGTGGAAACCGCATCCGACTTGAACGGCGAGCTCGTCCAGCGTCTCGACGACGCGGTGAAGACGCTGGCGGGCAGGGCGGTAAACCTCTCCGTTCAGACCCGGCCCGAATTGATCGGCGGGCTTCGTTTGCGGCTCGGCGGGCACGTCTGGGACGCAGCGCTCGCCGGTTGCCTGAGTGATGGCGTGCCGTCTGTTCCCGTGAGGAGTCCGTTATGAACGCACGGATCCAGGAGCTCGGCGACGAGCTGCGCACCACGCTCGACTCGCTGCACTGGCAGGTGCGACATCATGAGGTCGGTGTGATCGTCGCCGTGGGAGACGGCGTGGGCAAGGTGCGCGGCGCCCCCTCCCTGCACTACGGCGAGCTGCTCGAACGCGCCGACGGCTTGACTGGCCTGGCGTTCGACATCCGTCCCCAGGAAGCGGGTGTCCTCTTCCTCGATCCGTCGGAACACGTCTCGGCCGGTGACGAGCTGCGCGCCACCGGGCGCGTGGCAAGCGTGGCGGTCGGCGAAGCGCTGTTGGGCCGTGTGGTTGATGCGCTTGGCCGGCCCGTGGACGGCGGTCCGCCGATCCGTGCCCAGACCTACGAGCCCGTCGAGCGCGAGGCCCCGGGGGTCGTGGATCGGCAGCCCGTGCGCGAGCCAATGACGACCGGCATCAAGGTGATCGACGCCTTGCTTCCGCTGGGCCGCGGCCAGCGCGAGTTGATCCTGGGCGATCGCGCGACCGGCAAGACATCGCTGGCACTCGACGCAATCCTGGCCCAGCGCGGCACGGACGTCATTTGCGTCTACGCGGCGATTGGGCTCCGGAAGACCAACGTGACCGAGGTCGTCGAGACCCTGCGCGCGACCGGCGTCCTGGCGCAGACGGTCGTCGTCACGGCCGAGGCCGATTCGCCTCCCGGTCAGCAGTACCTTGCTCCCTACTCGGCGTGCACCATCGGCGAGTCGTTCATGCGCCAGGGGCGGCACGTCCTGGTGATCTACGACAGCCTGACCAGTCACGCCGACGCGTACCGGCGCGTTGCCCTGCTGCTGGGCCGGCCGCCAGGGCGCGAAGCCTATCCGCCCGACGTGTTCTATCTCCATGCCCGCCTCCTCGAGCGGGCCACCCGGCTGCACGACCGCCTCGGCGGCGGTAGCCTGACCGCCTTGCCGGTTGCCACGACGCAAGGCGGAAACATCTCAGCGTACATCCCCACGAACCTGATCTCGATCACCGACGGGCAGCTCTACCTCGACACCCACCTGTTCAACGAAGGTGTTCGCCCGGCCGTTGACGTGGGTCTGAGCGTATCCAGGGTCGGCGGCAAGGCCCAGCCCAAGGTCCTCCGTCAACTTGCGAGCGACTTGCGCTTGCTTTACGCCCAGTTGCACGAGCTGGAAACCTTCGCGCGATTCGGGGCCGAGCTCGAACCGGAGACGCGCCGGCGCCTGGAACGCGGCCGTCGCCTGCGCGAAGCGCTCAAACAGCCAAGGCTCAAACCGCACCGCGTGGGGCAACAGGCCGCGATCTTGTTTGCAATCCGCGAAGGCTACCTCGATCCCGTGGCCGTCGACGACGTGGTCTCGTTCCTCGACGCCCTGGGACGGCACCTCGACGAGTTCGGCATCACCCTGCTCGACACCATCGAACACGAAGATGAGCTGAGCGCCGCGTCGGCGAGCCGGCTGAAGGAAGTCCTCGAGTCGCTCCAACGCACGTCCTCGGGGAAAGCATCGCCATGACTCGGGAAGCCACGCAACGACGCCGGGAAGCCGTGGAGACCGTGCACGACGTGGTCGGCGCGATGCGCGCGATCGCCGCCGGTCGGATATCAAGTGCCCAGCGGGCGCTCGAAAGCGCGAGGCGCTACCATGAGGTCGTCCTCCGCAGCCTGGCCTGGGTTCTGCCCGAATCGGCGACCAACCTCAACCGCGCGGACCACCGCCCGAACGCCCTGGTCGTGATGACTTCGGAGCAGCCTCTCTGCGGTTCGTTCAACCCGAACGTGCTCGCCCTGGCCGAACGGCGCTGGAATGAGCTTCAGCAGGAGCGACCCACACGTCTGTTCGTCATCGGTCAGCGCGGCATTCGCCAGCTCGTCGCCCGAGGCATCGTCCCCGACGAGGGTCAGCCCGCGGCGACTTCGCTCGACGGGCTGCACGACCTGGTCAAACGGCTCGCAAAGCTCCTGGGGACTCGCTACGCGAAGGGCGAGCTGGGGATCCTCCGCGTGATCTTCAGCCGCTATCAGTCGATCAGCGAGCAGGTGCCGACGGAAATTCAGGTTCTCCCGCCCGATCTTTCAACGCTCCACGTCGCCGGAACCGCACAGCCCCCGCGATTTCAACGCTACCTCGCTCCGGCCGATCTACTCGCCGGACTTGTCGATGAATACGCATTCATCAGCCTGTATCTCATCGCCGCCGAGTCGTTCGCCAGCGAACAGGCCAGTCGATTGGTCGCCATGGATTCGTCGACCCGGAATACGGAACAGATGCTTGAAACCTTGAAGGACCTCGAACGTCGCGAGCGACAGGCGGAGATCACGCGGGAGGTTCTGGAGATGATCGGTGCGCGATTTACCGAGGGATCATCATGACGGGCTACATCGGCGAACGCTTCACAGCGCGTCCGCAGGACGGCGGTCGCATTGTCGCGCATCCCGGTCGGCTTCAAGCGCGCAATGCGAACGTAAACCGCTAAGTTCGAGGTTGTGGTGCGGGACAAACTTTTCCCTCGCGCCCAACAGTTCGTGCGCACGTCGTTTGTCTTGAAGGGGACTGTCGAGGACGGGTGGCTGGGGTCGAGCCCACAGGGCGATGCCCCCGGTCCGTTCGAACGGCCAACCCGTCCGGGGGCATC